>JBKCOY010000169.1:0-6974 GCA_046309555.1 Chitinophagia bacterium | reverse complement strand
GTCAAGCCATTGCAGTTGAAGCTGGAAGTTTAAATCTTGACTGACTCTAAATAAATTCTATCAGGATCAAAATCAATTTCCTTATTCCAGCAAACAGTACCATTCATAACCTTAACTTGCTGGCATAATACCTCATTCTTCAATGGTTGATACACCGGAAATTTTAAATAAGGAGAAAAATCAAAAATTTTACACTCCCCGTTTTTGAAGGTAATCTTCAGTTTTTTTGAAGACAGATATTCTGCTTTCTCAACTCTCGGATTCATTTTTTAGCAAGGGGTTTAATTTTATTAACCGGTAAACCATTTGAAGCAGCTTCCCAGTTTTTCATCAATTCTTCCTTGTGAAGACCAATCCAGTGCAAAACAAGTTTCTCTTTCTTCAAAGTTAGTCCTCCTTCTAAAAGAATACCATCAGGAATACTGTAAACAGCTTCTAACTCCCCGAAGTTAACATGAATATGCGGAATATGATGACGCTTTGAATCTAAGTAATACATGGAAACGATCAATCCATAAAAAACCGAAATAACAGGCATATGGGGAATTTTCAATCAAAACTGAAAAAATTATTTTTTAACCCCTTGTGGTAATAACGTTGTCAAATTCGTTTTTTTCTGCAGTTGAAATGTTAAAAAACCTTAACAACATAAGCCCATTAAACTTTGATCTAAATCAGCAGTCAATAATAAAACGAATAAATCAACCGATCTTGAAAACACAACAACTCATCCCCATGCTCATTGCCATCATAATGGCATGCGCCCCTTCGGTAACAGAAGCAAATATCAACATTCATGCAAAGGCTGAATACGCTTCCAACCTTCACCCTCGGAAGGGCAGAATGGCTAAAATAAAATCCAACAGGATCAAACGACAGCTGATCAAAAGAGAAATGAAAAGAAGGTGGATAAGACCCAGGCACAGAGGTATTACCATCGTTTTATAATATTCAATCCCACTCCCTTATAATGGTCATGCAAATGCATGGCCATTATTATTGCAGTTGCCCTATACCCTGCCTGGTGATCACCGGCTCTTCGTCCGTCATGTCAACAATGGTTGAATATTGCATGCCTCCGATACCACCATCAATGACAAGATCGACCAGCTTCTCAAATTTTTCATGGATGAGTTCAGGATCAGTATACTCCTCCACCATTTCACCCGGAAGCGATGAACTCAAAATAGGATGCCCCAGCGCAGCTGCAATTGCATGGGTAATGCGGTGATCAGGTACACGCAACCCAATGGTGTCTTTGCGACTCTTCAGGATCTTGGGAACCTCCCTGCTCGCGGGAAGAATAAAGGTAAAGGGACCGGGAATATGATGTTTGATGAATCGATAATGTGGTGTGGAAATGGACTTGGCATATTTGCTCAGATCAGAAAGATCACTGCACACAAATGAAAGATTTGCCTTTGCGGGATCAATGCCTTTGATCCTGCAAATTCTTTCTATTGCCTTGGGTTGAAAAATATCACAACCAAGTCCGTACACCGTATCCGTTGGATAAATGATAACACCCCCGTTGCGCAACACTTCTGCTGCTTGCCTGATCAATCTTTCCTGTGGGTTCTGGGGATGTATGCTGATGATCACCGCCTAGGAGATGGTCCAGGTTTCATTGCCCCTGAGCAGCTTATTGAGATCACCCTTTCCTTTCTTGGCAATGATGTCATCCAGCTGAAGCTGCATCTGGGCTTCATAGCAAGGGCGTTCTGTTTGATAGAACACGCCGAAAGGCCTGGGCAGATGTCCTTCAATACGGGGATCATCAAACATGCGGGTGAGTATCTGTGCTTTGTAGAAATCTTTTTCATCGTGTACCCAGCAGTCATCCGCACTTGCACCTTCTCCGAGTTCCACCACTACCGGTCTGAATCCGTCGAGCTTGATACCCTTCTCTTTATTGGCGCCAAACAACAAGGGTTTACCTTGCTCCAGGAAAAGTGTTTCCATGGCCTTGGTGCCTTTTTCTGTAAATATTTCGAAAGCACCGTCGTTGAAGATGTTGCAGTTTTGATAGATCTCTAGGAAGGAAGTTCCCACATGCGCATTACTCCTGAGCAACATCTCCTGAAGATGCTTGGGATCGCGGTCCATAGTCCTGGCCACAAAGGTTGCATCTGCTCCCATGGCCAAGGCCGCAGGATTGAAGGGATGATCGATGCTGCCGAATGGAGTGGATTTGGTTACCTTATGTTCTTCAGATGTTGGAGAATATTGTCCCTTCGTCAAACCATAGATCTGGTTGTTGAAGACCATGAAGTTCACGTTGAAATTTCTTCTCAACATGTGGATGGTATGGTTACCGCCAATGCTGAGAGAATCACCATCCCCTGAAACGATCCATACACTGAGGTCTGGTCTCGCTGCTTTCAATCCACTCGCAATGGCTGTTGCCCTGCCGTGAATGGAGTGCATGCCAAAAGTTTCCATATAATAAGGGAATCGGCTGGAACAACCGATACCGGAAACAATCACGATGTTCTCACGCGGAATACCCAGCGTAGGCATGATCTTCTGCACCTGTGCGAGAATGGAATAATCTCCGCAACCCGGACACCACCTGACCTCCTGGTCGGTTTGAAAATCTTTTGACGTCAATGCGGGTGCTGTTGTAACCTCACTCATATGTTGGATTTTGGAATATAAATATACTGAATTATTCGCTTTTTTCCTTTTGCAAGGCCTCCCAGTATTCTGCCGCTCTTCTCGTATGCGGGATCACAATGGTACCGCCCACAATATTGGCCACAGAAAAAACTTCATATACCTCATCCGTGCTGATCCCCAATTCATGACATTTTCCCAGATGATATTTAATACAATCATCACACCTGAGCACCATGCTGGCCACCAGTCCGAGCATCTCCTTGGTTTTAACATCCAATGCCCCCTCCTGATATGTATTGGTATCCAGGTTCCATAAGCGTTTCATCACGAGGTTGCCCTTGTCCAGGATCACATCGTTCATCCTTTGGCGATACTCATTGAATTCAGTTACGATACTCATTGCTTTTTTTTACTAAGTTAGTTTAGGAGGTTAAACTTTCACCCTACTTCAACAAAAAAGGGAACCATAAGGTTCCCTTCTTTAATGCGGTAAAGATGATCTTACCAACGGTTGCCACCGCCACCACCGCCACCGAAGTTGCGGCGAGGTCCACCACCGCCACCATTGCTGGGGCGCTGCTCACGAGGCTTGGCCTCGCTTACTTTGATGGCACGGCCTTCTACAGTTGCACCGTCCAGTTCCTGGATGGCCTTCTGAGCGGCTGCGTCGTCTGACATTTCAACAAAACCGAAGCCACGGCTACGGCCAGTGAATTTGTCGGTAATCACTTTGGCTGAAGATACTTCTCCGTATTCTTCAAAAAATCCTTTTAAGTCTTCATCCTGTACGTTGAAGCTTAAGTTTGAAACATAAATGTTCATTACAAAAACATTGAATTAAAAATGCTGAGAGAAACACAGGCGTAAAGAAGACTACTTACACTTAGCAGATTGATGCTTAGCAGAAAATACTTTCACTTACCGAGTACTGTACTTAACTCAAATAACGATGTAAAATTACTCCAATTATTTGATTTTCAAAGAATAATTGGTCATAATCCTGTCAAATGACAAATATTTAACAGAATTCAGCCTAAAAAGGAACCGACTTTTTCTCTGCCTGAAGGCTGCGGTAACTGATGATGGTGCTGAAAGCAAACAGCAGCGCCCCGGCCAAAAATGGTGCTCCCGGAAAATAAATGGCCGACCTATCACTGCTGAAATAGGAAAAAAGATTGGTCATGAGCAAGGGACCAACGATAGAAGTTGCACTCATCAAACTGGTCAGCGCCCCCTGCAATTCCCCCTGCTCATTAGGCGGAACATGGGAGGAAATGATGCCCTGCAGAGCCGGACCAGCAATTCCCCCCAGACAATAAACGGAGCAAAAAGCAAACATCATCCAGGTGGAAGCAGCAAAAGCAAAGAGAAACATTCCAATGGTATACATCAGCAGGCCAATGAACAAGGCCCTCGACTGTCCGAGTTTGGGAATGGCAACCCTGATCAACCCTCCCTGTACCATGGCAATCATCAGTCCCACAAAGGCCAGTGAATACCCTACCATAGCCGAATCCCAGTTGAACTTCTTCATGGTGTAATAACTCCAGGTGCTTTGCACAGCATGGGCACCTACATATATAAGTGTAAGCGAAAGGATCAACCCTGCCACTGCGGGGTATTTCTTGAGGTGCATCAGCGAACCCACGGGATTGGCCCGCTTCCACTCAAATTTTCTGCGCTTGTCTTTATCAAGTGACTCAGGCAACACGAACATGCCATACAGCCAGTTCACCAGGGTAAGACCGGCTGCGAACAGAAATGGCACGCGCTCTCCGAATTGCCCCATCACTCCCCCGATGAGCGGACCAATGATGAAGCCCAGTCCGAATGCAGCCCCCAGCATACCAAAGTTCTGCGCTCTCTTTTCCGGTGTGCTGATGTCCGCAATATATGCCGATGCTGTAGTGATGCTGGCTCCGGTGATGCCCGATAAAATTCTTGCAACAAATAGCCATGCAATGTTGGGCGCCCAGGCGAGCAACAAATAATCAATGCCAAAACCGAAAAGTGAGAAGAGGATAACCGACCTCCGGCCATATTGATCACTGAGATTGCCCAGTATCGGTGCAAACAGAAATTGCATGAGGGCATAGGTGAACATGAGTAAGCCTCCGTAACGCGAAGCCACACTCATATCCCCTCCCGTAAGCTGCTGAATAAGCTTGGGCAATACGGGTATGATGATTCCAAAGCCAATTACATCTATAAGAACAGTAACAAAAATGAAACCAAGGGCGGCTGATTTGCCTTTATTGAACATCAGTGGAATTTAAGGGGATCAATGTTGAATGGAATCGTAAACTTTCACCCTGCTCCAAAGATGTGAACAATCATCAATAAATTTAAGATGAAGGGGATGTGTTTGGTAAGCATCCTGATCCTCTGCTGTTTCGAATACATTCAGCCAGGAAATCGCATACGTATTGTCAATCACTTCTCTGTCGGTTGCTGCAGGAATACCAATATGATACATCTTTATTTCTTTCACCACAGCAAGTGCTTCCAGGCCTGCGATCAGCTTCTGCAAATCCTCCTTGCTTTCGGGGTTCTTCAACCAGAAGTATACGTGATGAATGAAATTGTTCTTGAGTTCCATGGAAAAAATTTAAGAGGTGAAATTACTGATTATAGTTGAGATGAAAGCTGACATATCTTATACTGCCCAATTGCTGTTGCCGTATTTCCATCTGCAATAAAACAGTCGCCTGGTTTCTCAAGCAATCCCAGTGCTTTAAGCGCCTGCTCATAGGCCTGCATCAGTTCTCCACTGCCACAGAGGATGATACGCCCAAGATGAGCATCTTTCAGGTCTTTCAATTCAGCACCAATCAACATCCCACTCAGATAGGAAAAATTTTCTTCTTTGGACATGCGATTGAACAGGCCTGCAGTTCTCACTTTGAACATCTTATGAAGAACATTACCCTCAGCACCTTCATAAACACCATTGATAAAAGCTTTGGTGTTGGATTCATTATGATCATGATGTACACTAACCGACTGTGCCAGTATACTGTTGCTGAATAGCTGACAAAAAACTTCTCCGGTCATATACGTTTTGAAGTCCTTCACCATACCCTCTCTTACCTGTACATGTTTGGCATGGGTTCCCGGGAAAATGAACAGTACTTCTTCATTGGCAATTCCCGCAAGTATTGAAGCCCCCACCAACTGTGTTTCTTCGCCCCGCATCAGATCTTCTTCGGTTGCTAGTCCGGATATCATATGATATCGCTGCCCTTCTGATTCCCATTTTTTCACCATTGCTTCGCTACCCGATAATGAATAGGGTAAACGGGCATAGGGTAGGGTTTCCATTCCTATCGCAGATGATACCATGCCGGAGAGTAAGACAGGTAAATTTACATCTGACGGAAGATCCAGCTGCTGCATGACCTTCACCATCACTTCCTGAAAGAAATTTTTTCTGGCTTCCGGAGAAGGATCTCCCTTGGCAAAGAAACGCCGGTTCACCGAAAGTGCACCATCATCGGTGGTAACAGAACGAATAGTATCATGTCCTTCCGATGTGCAATGACTGACCCTAAGAGATGTGGTACCCCAATCGATAGAAATGAAATCAGACATATAAATATGTTGAGGAATAATTGTTGATGTTAATGCTGCTTCTGCCAGTCGGCAATTCCCATCCGTATCGCCTTTGCCACTCTTGCAGGTGAATTTTTATTGAGGATGAACTGCTCATCTTTCCTGTTGCTGAGAAAGGCAACTTCCACAAGACAGTTGGGATATTCAGTTGGACCACTGAGGGCGAAGTTGAAACTGCCCACGTTGCCAAATTCAACCAATCCCAATGCGGTCATCCGCTTTAAGATGGATTGGGTGAGCGGCCTGAATCCGATGTGCCGATAGAAAGTACTGGTCCCTTTTACAGTATCAACTGATGAAGAATTGAAATGGATGCTGACCAGCAGATCCGGCATCGCATCCCGCAACATCATGATCCGTTCAGGCATGGAGAGTGAAGTATCAGAGTCTCGGGTCATCAGTACTTTTTTGATACCATTCTTTTTCAATTCCTTTTCAAGTGCTTTGGCATAGACCAGGGTCAGACTTTTCTCCAGCTTGCCGGAAATATTCCCTGCAGCACCGGAATTATCTCCACCATGACCAGCATCCACTGCTACAAAAAGATTTTGCAGTTTTTTATCTGGGGCATGTTTGACCCTGATCATCAGCCTGGAGCCGACTGAATCATAATGAACGGAATGTCCCCAGTGCATGGAGCTTTTCAGATCAACATAGACCCTGAGTACTCCATTTTCCAATTGTTCAAACCAGGTATTGCGCAACTCTGATGTTTGTCCCTTCTGTGTGATCCAGTTCGTATT
>JBKCOY010000168.1:0-4460 GCA_046309555.1 Chitinophagia bacterium | reverse complement strand
GTCTCCCACTGATAGAATTGCGGAAACAGGTAGGTGAACTGTTTTATGGCAAATACAGAATCCGGGTTACCGTCGTACGTAAGCATCACCTTAGTGGGGAGTTCATATTCTTCAGGCACCAGCATTACCGGACACTCTGTTTGTCTCAGTACTTTTTTCAAGTAATCGTTAGGCTGTTCATCGCCAATGTTGTTGTAGAACAATTCCGCACTCAGGATCATAAGATCGGCAAACCGGGTTTCTCGTTGTAATTCTTCGAGTGCAAAAAGATCAGTGTCTTTATGGGTACGAAATTCCATCCCGGCATGGGTACAGCGGGTTTCAAAAGTGGCGATGTTTTTCAGGATGGTTGATTCATCGGTTTGTGCAGGGGTAATGGTGACGGATGAACCTGAACCGATGCCACTATAACCAATGATATCTCGGTAGTCGACCGATTGTAAAAAAACACCAGTTGCGAGCACAGGTTCATATTCATTGATGAAGTTGGCCATCCTGAATGAACCTTCAGAAAAATGATTACCATCGAATACCAGCAGGATTTTTTTCATGTTTCAGATTTCCTGCAATTAAATTATTTGATCATGGGCAATCACTGATGGAGGTCATATCTTCTTCCTATTTTGGTCAAATTCCTCCCCCTGTTCATTGAACTTAGCAGATTGTTTCTGTGTTAAATAACTTAACGCACTTATCTTTATGGTCATGGCAGTAATATTATACGTGTTGGTTGTTCTGGGTGTTTTTCTCTTGATGGAAGCCATCACCTGGTGTACGCATCGTTGGGTGATGCATGGTTTCCTGTGGTATTTGCACAAGGATCATCACCAGGTAGAACCGGGTTTCTTTGAAAAAAACGATGCGTTTTTTGTGATTTTTGCTATTCCCAGCATGCTTTGCATCATGTATGGAATGCAAACGCCCGGCATGTGGTGGCTCCATGCCATTGGGTTTGGGATCATGGCATACGGATTCGCTTATTTTCTGGTTCATGATGTGATCATCCATCAGCGGTTCAAATGGTTCAGCCGAAGCAACAATACGTATATCAGGGCCATCCGCTGGGCCCACAAAATGCACCACAAGCATTTGGGTAAGCATGAAGGGGAGAGCTTCGGCATGTTGTATGTGCACAAAAAATATTGGGAGAAGGTCAGGCGCGACAGGGAATTGATGAAAGGGAAGAAAGTTGAATATGCCCCTGAATAAGGAGTATGATTATATCATCACAGGGGGTGGATGTGCTGGATTGAGTCTGGTCATGCGCATGTTGAATGAGCCCCATATTTCCACCAAAAGGATCCTGATCATCGACAAGGATGATAAAAAGAAAAATGACCGCACCTGGTGCTATTGGGAAAAAGGGACTGGTTTTTTTGATGGTATCATTTATAGGAAGTGGGAAAAGGCCTGGTTCCATGGTGAAGACTATTCTTCGTTGAAACCCTTGGGTCCCTATGCTTATAAAATGATTCGGGGAATTGATTTCTACCAGCATTGTCATGGTATCATTGCTTCATCACCCAACGTTGAATTGTTTCTTGGCGAGATGACTGGCATTGTCAACACGGGCGAAGGTGTTAAAGTTGAAGTAGGAGAAAATGTATTTCATGCGAAATATGTATTCAATAGCATTCTGCTCAGTGAGCCAGTTTTGAAGAAAGATCAATATCAGTTACTGCAGCATTTTAAAGGATGGATCATTGAAACGAAGACACCTGTTTTCAATACCGAAGAAGCCACGTTGATGGACTTTCGTGTATCGCAGGAGGAAGGGACTACTTTTGTTTATGTAATGCCGTTATCACCAACCCGGGCTTTGGTGGAATACACACTTTTTACCGAACAATTGCTCATGCAGGAGCAGTACGACAATGGATTGAAGCATTATATTGAATCGTTTTTAAAGACAAATGAGTTTGAGGTAGTTGAAGAAGAATTTGGGGTTATTCCGATGACGGATTTAGTATTTCCTGAAGTGGATGGAAACATCATTCACCTGGGAACAGCAGGGGGACAAACGAAGCCCTCCAGCGGATATACCTTTAGGTTTATACAAAAAAAGGTGGATGTGATCATTAGCAGACTTGCATCTGGCCTGCATCCTCATCAGTCAGAATCAATCATCAATAAAAGATTCAAATGGTTTGATCAGGTTTTGCTTCACATGCTGGCACGGAAAAAGATGTCGGGCAAGCACATCTTCAGTCTCTTGTTCAGTCGAAACAGGATCTCCACTATTTTTGCTTTTTTGGATAATGAAACAAAAATTTTGCAGGAGTTGAAACTGCTCAATACTTTGCCTCAGCTACCTTTCATGAGGGCGGGTTGGTTTGAGCTATTCAAAAAATGAATATGTCCCTACTTGTCTTGTTGTTTTTTGGTGTTTCCATTTTTGGTTTTATTTTTTCCGCCGCACTTCTGGTAAGGAAGAAGCCCAAGGCCTATTATTTTTTTACTGCGGTCTATCTGATCTTCAATTTCAGTCTTTTGGTGAATCTGTTGATAGCATTGGGATACAGCCATGACATCCCTCATATTTACAGGTTGGTCTCACCGCTTCAGTTTTTGTTGGGTCCCTTGTGTTATTTCTTTGTCAAAGCCACGCTTCGGCCTTATCAAAAATTTGGCAGGTGGGATTGGTTACATTTCCTTCCTTTTGTTATTTCCTTTATCGGACTGGTTCCTATCTTCCTATTATCAGGAGAAGAGAAGTTACTATTGATAGAATTAGGCAAGGATTTTAATAAGGCATGGCATCTGGAAGACGCTTTTGGAATGGACTATATAGCTGTTCTGAGGCTCAAATTTTTTATTTTCCTAGGTTATCTGTTTTTTCAGTGGAAAATGATCCTCGATTTCATGAGGAATGCCTCTAGTGAACTAAGAGAGAAAAACAAAATTCTCCAACAATGGCTGCTCTTTGATGCGTCCATTAAAACTGTTATCGGTGTGGTCGTTTTTGTTTCGGCATGGATGGAGCGTTCAGCAAGCCTAGCCAGTGGAATTCAAATCGGACTGATTTTAATCGAGATTATCGTAAGTGCTTTCTTTCTGATCATTTCGCCAGATCTTCTAAAAGGGGTTGTTTTCCAGGGGAATATATTTGAGGGCAAGAAAGACAAGCCATTACTTGAGGAAGACAGTAAGCAGATAAAGCCGTTTGATGGGGTAGATTTTCAAGAAGAGCATCAGGCGTTGATGCTTAGGGTTGAACAGTATCTGCAACTGGAACAACCTTTCCTGCATCCCGCTTTCAGCCTTTCCGATCTTTCAACAGCATTGGGGCTGTCAACCAGGTCTGTTTCTCTAGCGATTAAGTCGACTTTAGGCATTGGTTTTCCGGAATACATCAATAAGATCCGTTTTGCTTTCTTGGAACAAAAGCTGTTAAGTAAACCAGAAATGTTGCAGTTTTCTGTGGATGCATTGGCCAAATCGGTCGGCTTTAGTTCCCGGTCAGGTTTTTACAAGGCCTTCAAGAAAAATGAAAAATATGATTCCCCATTGCAGATGATCGAAAAAATTGCAGAGCATATTAGTAGGGTCAAGTAGCGATTCTGTTCACTTTAATTTTTCTCTATTTTAGTCGATACTTGAATAAATAAATATTTTTTAACCTGACATGTGTCTAAACTGTACGTATTGTGAAAAGTGGACACCTTTTGGATCAAAGAGAACATTTCTCTACTGTATTTTTTTGGGTTTAAGTATTCTTTTGTTTTTCTTTGCCATCTCTTAACAAAATCCATTTCCTTTTAATTTCCTTTTTTCATTTCGGTAGTGCGTTATATCATTATCGGAATTCCGTTTATTTATTTAAAAAATATGTTTATGAATGTGTCGATCAGAAGACTTTTTTCAAATCTTGCTTTAACGCTTGCTCTTGTGCTATTTAGCAAGGGTACAGTTAAAGCAGCTGAAGTTTTTTTCAACGATGTATACAAAGGGGAACTAAACGCAACGATCCCCACTTATCCAACTGAAAGCAATCAAATATTCATTTCACTCGCTTCTAAGTTGATTGGAACTAATTTCAGTTTTGAATCTCTTAATGGCGCTCTTGAGCCAACATATTCAGGAAACAACGTATCAGGTTACCTGAAATATATTGATGCAAGTGGGAATGCAGTGAGTATTAGAGGCGTGGTATCCAGACCTACTAAATCCGGATCCGTTTATGAAGGATTTTATTTTTATGTGTCAGATAACTTGGACAATCCGCTAGGGGATGCTTATCTTTTAGTAATACCAGGGAAGGAATCCCTATTCCCTGGTGATGGTTCAATAGGAACATCATCTGATCCAGTAGACAATGCACTAAACGATTTGTTACTTTTGCCTAGGTTGGCTGTTTCAGGCACATTGTCTGCATTTTCTACCTGTTCAGGTGTTCCTTCTGCGTCTCAAACACTATCTGCCACTGGTTATAATCTTACAGCACCGATTGTTGTAACTGC
>JBKCOY010000167.1:0-6843 GCA_046309555.1 Chitinophagia bacterium | reverse complement strand
ATCGTTTGTATCACTTTGCCTATTGCTCCTGCCGCAATGAGTTGTCCCGCTTTGATGGTAGCACGGTTCTCAAATCTTTCGCTGTACATGATGGAATAAATGCGACCAGTTTCTTTTTGCACTTTTCTGGCATCGGCCAGTTGGGCCAGTGTGGTGATACCGGGTTTGTCGACCAGATAATCCTTTCCATGCTTCATCACCTCAACGCCCAATGGTCCCCTTTCATCCGGAATACCTGAGCTGAGGATCAATTGAATACTGTTGTCTTCCAGGATCTCTTTGGCACTTTGGGCAACTTTTGCTTGTGGAAATGATCTTTTGAACTGAGCCAAAAGATCAGCTTCTTTTGCATAAACAGCCACCAGCTCACCACCACCTTTGATTACGGCATTGCACATGCCATAGATATGACTGTGGTTGATGTTGATGACAGAAAAACGAATGCGTGGTGGCATTACTTTCTCTGGCGATGTTTCTTTATCGAAGGAAGAAAGCATGAATACGCCACTGGCAGCGGCAGATGATTGAAGGAATTTGCGGCGAGTCGACATACACAAGGTTTTAGCTACAATTTAGCATATTCTCCAAACAATATCATGGTGCTATTAGATGAGGGCATCAACAATCAAAACACCCAGCAATCCCATTACAGAAACGATGGTTTCCATCACGCTCCAGGATTTGAATGTGTCTTTCATGCTCAGGTTGAAATATTCCTTGAACATCCAAAAGCCGGAGTCGTTCACGTGTGAGAACATGAGGCTTCCGGAACCAACGGCCAGTACCATCAGGCTTGGGTCCGTATTTGTTGCGATTACCAATGGAGCGATAATGCCTGCAGTGGTGAGTCCCGCTACTGTCGCTGATCCCATGGCCACACGGATCATGGCGGCGATCAGCCAGCCCAGCAACAGTGGTGGAAGATCCAGTGTGTTCATCGCGTCAGCCAGTTGGGCACTCACACCGCTGTCTACAAATATCTGTTTCAATGCACCCGCTCCGGATACGATGAGGATGATCATCAGTACATCCTTCACAGATTCACCATAGATGTGCATGACTTCTTCTGCTTTCATTCCTTTGAAAATCCCAAGAGAGAAAGCGGCATAGACCACCGAGATCAGCATCAGCATGCCCGGATCAGAAATGAATTTGAGAAATACGTTGTTCGACACCCCGCCGTTATTCAGCTGCACCAGTGTGGTGACCAACAGAATGCCCACTGGTAGCAGACAGGTAAGAATACTATTCAGGAATCCTGGCAGTTGATCATCTGGCAGGATGCGGGGCTTGAAGGTTTGCAATGGTTCGGTGGTAATGCCTTTAAGTCTTGAGGCAAAGACGGGACCAGCCACAATGATGGTCGGAATGGCAATCAGGATACCGAACATCAATGTCCGACCCATATCGGCGTTTAGTTGTGTTACCAATGCTGCCGGCGAAGGGTGAGGAGGAAGGAGTCCGTGTGTAGTAGAAAGTGCAGCCAGCATGGGAATACCTACATAGACTGCTGGAAGTTTAACGCGATAGACAATGGAAAAAATGAGGGGCACAAGCAATACAAATCCCACATTATAAAAAAGAGGAATACCCACAATGAATCCGGTCAGCACCAGTGCCCAGGTGATATTCTTCAATCCGAATGATTTCAACAACACGTCACTGATCTTCTGTGCCGCACCAGATTCTGCCACCAGCTTACCAATCATTGCGCCAAATACGAGCACACTGAGCAGAGATCCAAGTGTATCACCAACTCCCTTTTGGATAGAACCAGGTATTTTTTCTATGGGTAATCCCAGGATCAGTCCGCCCGCAATGGAAACAATGATGAAGGCGATGAACGTATTGCATTTGAACAATGAGATCAGTATGATCAGCAGCAGGATACAGCAGGCAATGGAAAGGAATAGCATGGCAGTCGTTTTGGTTGAAAGGGAGCGAAAACGTTTTATTAAGTTATTGCATTTAAAAATGCCAATTCGAAATAAATTGAATAATTTAAACGTCTAACAAAACAAAAAATCACTGATATGAATAGTCGTCGTCATTTTCTTCGCAATGCATCCCTTGGCTTAGCCACGGCTGCTGCAGCTCCCATGATCTCCAGTGCATTGACACCGGCCGTTGCTGCAGCGGATGCTGCCGAACTTCCGCTTGGCTTTGCCGGATTTTCTTTCCTGAAATTTGATCTCGACAAGTCAATCGCCATGATGAAGCGTCTTGGTGTGACCAATCTTTCCCTGAAAGAATTTCATCTTCCCCTCAATAGCAATCAGGAAGCTATTGATGCAGTGAGAAAAAAGTTGACCGATGGCGGCATCAACATGTATACTGTTGGTGTGGTTTACATGCGCAGCAAGGAAGCTGTAGATCAGGCCTTCAGCTATGCGCAGAAATGCGGCGTAAGCTTGATCGTAGGCGTTCCCAATGCTGATTTGCTAACTTATACTGAGCAAAAAGTAAAAGAGACCAACATTCGCATCGCCATCCATAATCATGGTCCTGAAGACAAGCTCTATCCCAGTCCAAAAGACATTTACGACCGCATCAAGGACATGGATCCTAGAATGGGACTTTGCATTGATATCGGCCACACTTTCCGTGCAGGAGTACTTCCAGAGAAAGCAGTGGTTGAATATAAAGACAGACTGTTTGATCTGCATATCAAGGATGTGACAGCCATGCAGAAAGATGCTAAAGTGATTGAGATCGGCAGAGGCGCCATTAATTTCCCTGCATTTGTCAAAGCACTCAGAAAAATTAAATATTCAGGCGTTTGCAGCATAGAATATGAAAAAGACATGTCTGATCCTTTGGCCGGCATGGCTGAATCAGTCGGGTTTTTCAGAGGAATGTTGAAATCCTGATGAACTTCAGAGGGACTTATCAGTTGTAAGAAGATGAAGCGACGAGGATTGATTACGTTGCTGATGGGAGTTTTTTATGCTGCAGTCGGACAGGATATTGCCGAGCAACGTGCCATCAGGGACAGCATGCAACGAAAACAGTTGTATGCGGATACGGTTCCCAAGCAGATTTCGTTGACTGATATTGTTGTTAAAGGAAAGAAACCTCATGTTACATTTAAATTAGACCGACAGGTTTTTCGGGCATCAGAATATGCCAATGCCAGCAATGGCAATGTTGTGGACCTCATCAAAAATCTTCCAGCTGTTGCCGTAAATGGACAGGGAGAGATAAGCGTAAGGGGTTCTGCCAGTATACAGGTATTGATCAATGGAAGGCCAGTACAGGGAGAACCGGGGTTTGTACTCGGACAACTTTCTGCTGCGTCAGTGGAATCTGTAGAATACATCAGCAGTCCCGGTGCCACCTTTGATGCTGAAGGGAAGAATGGTATTCTCAATATCATCACAAAAAATGCACCTGAAAAAGGACTGCTGGTGCAAGCGAATGTGATGGGTGGTGCACCGCCTTTCAATGATTTTGACAACAAAAGGTACACTTCACCACAACGACACAGTACAGATCTTTCATTGGGTTATCAGAAAGGGAAATGGGATATCAGTTCAGGATTAAGCTATATCCGAAACGATATGGCCGGATACAGAGAAGGGGATGTTTATACGATTTCATCACTTCTTGAAACTCGATTTCCTTCGGTGGGAGAGAGAAGTTTTAAGCGATATTCTTTTGGTGGCAGGTTTGCAGCCTCACTCCAGCAAACAGAAAAGAGCCGATACGAGATCGCTTTGTACCGGGGTAAAAAATACCAGAGTCGTGTTGCAGATTTGGATTATGCCAATGCACGCATCGATCTATTCTTTGGTACTACCATTTCCAGGTTCAACTATTTCAATGAAAATACTGCAGAGAAGGAGGGTGTTTTTTCATTGGCAACCATTGGCAGTCAACACCGCATCAACAAAGAGTTTGATTTCTCACAGTCCTTGCAATACGAAGGTGCTGATCTGGAATCACTGACATCCAACCTCAATTTTTCTGATCGATCCAAATCTCTTCTTTTCCAGGAGACCTCCAATCCCAGCAGCAATCTCCTGCATGCATTTCGATGGAAGGCTGATCTGAACAGAAAAAAAGGGAATATGAATTGGCAGGCCGGCGTTCAATTAAGACATGATATACAGCAAGGAGATTTTCTTTATCTGTACAGAGAAAGGGCTGGCGCTGTTTATATTACCGATCCTTTTTTCAGCAGTGACCTTGATGTGCGTAACAATATTCAAGCCGGGTATTTTCAGTTTTCCAATCAGAAGAACAAATGGTTCTGGCAGGCAGGACTCAGGGTAGAGCACATGAACAGGAGATTGGTCATTCAGAACAATGTTCCGCAGACCTTGAATCTGCTGAATCTTTTTCCATCCTACCTGGTTCGCTATAAATTGAATGATGACGCCGTCATCAAAACTTCTTTTACACGTCGGATCAAGCGCACCAATAATTTTGAATTGAATCCATTGCCCGAGAGAGAGCACTCAGAAACACTGGAACAAGGGGATCCCAATTTACTGCCGGAGCTCACAGGGATCTGGGAATTGGGACTAGAACAAAAGTGGGGATCTGGCAATCTTGCCATCAGTCTCTATCATCAGCGTATCAAAAACCCCATACAGCGCGTCAACAAAGTATTCAACGATACCATTTTGAATCGTGTTTTTACCAACGCCGGACAGGCCACGCAAACGGGTATTGAGCTTGGCTTCAATAAACGTGTTGGTCGTGTCTGGCAGATCATGATCGGCGGCAATGCATTTCGTTATGCAATCAAGGGAGACATTTTTAACGGCACCCTTCCCGTGAACAACAGCAGTTGGGTATTCAGCATCAATACTACACAAACATTCAATTTCAAATCCAACTGGACGCTTCAATATAGTATGAACTATTTATCACTTCGTGCAACAGCACAGGGCGAGGACGGCGCTTTTTTAACGCCCAACCTATCCTTTAAAAAGGCTACCAAGGATAACCGTTGGAACTTTCAGTTGCAATGGTTGTTCATGGATGCGGGGCTTGGCATATCCAATATCCAACGCATTACTACAAGAGGTAATAATTTTTTTACCACAACCAACTATATATACGAACCCGATCAGATACAGATTTCCTGCGGATTCAATCTTACCAGGAAGAACAGGAAACTGTCTCTGCCCCAAAGTGAAATGGCGGAGAAGGAGTTTTAAAAAAAATCCCCCCGCCATATGTTGCGGCGAG
Source organism: Chitinophagia bacterium (assembly GCA_046309555.1). Lineage (GTDB taxonomy): Bacteria > Bacteroidota > Bacteroidia > Chitinophagales > Chitinophagaceae > Pollutibacter. The sequence goes on along the minus strand of JBKCOY010000167.1, from coordinate 1,644 downwards.
GGGTTAGTGGGGAACGGAACGATTGCTGTCAGCGGTTTGCGTATTTCATGATCTCATCTACTACAAGATTGAGAAATTTTTTCGAGCCTTGTTCAGCTCCTTTTTGATAAGCGGGCATATCAACTTTCACTTTATGCATTTTTTGAAGGTCAATATTATCTGCTGAAAAAAGCTGATAAAAATATTGATCAGTTCCAAAAACATCCCTGTCTGCAACCGCACCTTCCTTAAAAGTTTTTTCTTCCATTGTGCCACCAATCGCTACATCTTCCTTCAAGACCCATGAACCGGTTGAATTATCCTGGAATTTCTTCCCTCCACGAAATACAGAAACACCAGTAACACCTGAATTCACAACGGATGTAGTTGTAGTATTCAACGGTGCACTTGACATTTGCATACCTGTTCCAATGGCTACATTCACAATGCCTTTTGATATCTTGCCCAGTAGTTTGCTGCCGGTAGACTCTGCATCTTGAGCAAAAGGAATTGTAATGGAAACTTTTACCACCAATGCCTCATCAAGCTCTTTTGAAACCCTGAACCCATTGTCCATAAAAGTTCCTTTCTCTTTACCCGCGTCGGTTACTCTTTTTACAAAATAATCAAAGCCTGTAGGGGCAACGGAAATGTATCCCTTGAATTGTGCCCGGCTTGGAACACCGCCTTTCATTCTTTCCCATCCTTCAAACTCTTTGAGTCCTGCTGCACTTTGAAAAGGAATGATCTCGTATCCTTCCTTTTTCAATCTCTCCACAAATTCCTTGTAAATATTATCAGTTGTTTCAATCAATGCCTTTTCCTGAAGTCCATCCAGTCCAACCGATAGTTTCACTTTCACATTTCCTCTGACACCTCCACCAACAACACGTCCACCCATTTCGCTCTCTTCCTGGGTGGCAAAGAGCTGGTAATTGACTTTAAACGTTTCGATATACACTTTGCGTGGACTTTCTGATATCTTTTTCATGGCATAGCTGCCCGGCATTTCTGTGGCCTCAATGGGTCCTATATTTTGCGACTGTGCTGAAAAGGCTGCGATCAATGCAATGATCAGGAACTTTACTTTCATGATTGTTTAATTTGTGGTTGAAAGTAGATGCCTGGTTAGTATCATTCAATACTGCAGATGCAGTATTTTACTGCCATTTATACTTGTGTGCGAGCAGGATGGCCTGGGCTTTAGAATTGATATGGAGTTTTTCGTAAATCCTGCTGATATGTGTGCGGACGGTTTGCGGACTGATATACAATCTTGAGGCAATGGCTTTATAATCAAGTCCTTCTACAAGTAATTTCAGCAATTCCTGTTCCCGTTCGGAAAGCAGATCGATCACGGGTGAAGATGTTTTCACACTGCTTGGTCCACTACCTTCTTTCAGCCATTGCAGGGTTTTTCTGGCGATAGCCGGACTCATCGGCGCGCCATTTAGGTCCAAAGCATTGTGTATGGCATCCAGCAACATTTGCGCTGCATCTTCTTTGAGCAGATAGCCGGCTGCCCCTGCTTTGATGGCCTCAAATATTTTTTCATCGTCATCAAATACGGTCAGCACCAGAAACTTGATTTCAGGGTGTTTAATGGTAGCAACAGCAATTGTTTCGATACCCCCTAAAACCGGCATGTCAATATCCATTAGTACC
>JBKCOY010000166.1:0-15076 GCA_046309555.1 Chitinophagia bacterium | reverse complement strand
TGATTACCCTTTTTTGTAAGAATACTTTCAGGTCCTTTTGAGATGTTTGGGAAAAAACTACTTCCAACAGTCTGTATCAGATGTTTTATGTTCATTATTGTATATTCGGTATGGTTACAATCATAGTGGTTCCTGCACCAGGCAGAGATTTTACTTCTATTTTCCCGTGCAACTTAAGCATAATCTCTTTACAGATATAAAGTCCTAATCCTGTACCCTGACTGGATGTGCTTGCCCTGAAGAACATATCAAATACCTTCTCCCTGTTTCCTTTTGATATTCCCTCTCCATTGTCTTCAACAGATATGATCATTTGATTGCCGCGGCTTTCTACCCTGGTCTTGACATACGATGGCTGATCATTCCTTTTTTTCTGATACTTGACGGCATTCCCAATCAGATTACGCAATACAGTATTGATCCTGGCTTTATCAGAAAACAATACCGGTGATCCGGAAATCTGCTTTTCAAATACAAAGCCTTGGTGCACAGCATATTTCAGATCCTCATATATCTGTTCGATGAGTTCATGAACATTAAAAGAATCATACGAAATTTCAATCCTCGTATTTCTGGAGTAAGCCAATATCTCCCGGATGGTATCATCCAGGTGATCAATACTTGTATTGGCCATCAGCAAATACTTCTTGATCGTTTCATCATCTTCGGCTTCATCCATAGAAAGCTGAAGCAATCCTCGTACTGACAACAAGGGCGATCTCAGATCGTGTGATACACTGTACACAAAACTATCCAGCTCCTTATTGGTCTTCAACAATTTTTCGTCAATTCTATTACTGAGCAACAAAATAAAAATAACCTCCAACAAAGTGGCTACTGTTGCTCCGGTTAAATTAAGGATCAGTTCATGACTGACCCCTTCAGTATAAGTTTCTTGTGCCCCCCAGTTATGATGTTTATCTAGAAACATCAACGTTGTCATCAATGTTACAATCAGAATAGCAATAATGTATCCGTATTTTCTTTCCTTGCCTTGAAATACAATGAGCGCCCCAAGACTCACCGGAATGAAAAAAACAAGAATACTGTCAGCCTCATGTGTTGCACTACTTGGAGAATAATAGAACATGAGTGAGATGACAATGATCAGCTGAATGAGATTCAGCATTTTTGAGATCATTATACGGTTCCAGTAATAAAGAAAAAACGCAACGCCTGTTATCAATACAGAAATCGCATTGATAAGCCCTTGTAATCGATAGTCCTGTATCAAATTGACTACTGTATACACGATACTATATGAAGCTGAAAGCAGGAGCAGAAGAGAATGGACCTGATTGCCTTTTCTGACAAGAATAGTGTCCTGCTCCTGGCTGTTGAATTCACTTTCGATATCTAGTGGTCTGAATTTCATTGATTGTTGAGGAAGTTACAAAAATATAATTGTGTACATTCAAGAAAAGTTTGAACATGTCACGATATTTTATTTGTATGCTTTTGCTGGCACCCATTTTTTGCCTTAAAAATCTTCAACTCACCGCTCAGGAAAAATCAAGGATCATTGTGATTGGAGCCCATCCGGATGATTGCGACAGTGATGCCGGCGGAACGGCCGCCCTGCTGGCCAGCATGGGTCATGCCGTCAAATTTGTTGCCGTAACCAATGGAGATGCCGGCCACCATAAAATTCAGGGCAAAGCACTAGCTGAACGCCGTTATGCAGAAACCCAGGAAGTAGCCAAAAGACTTGGCGTCAAGTACGATGTACTGGATAATCATGATGGTATGCTGATGCCAACTCTGGAAGTAAGGCTTCAGATCATCAGGAAGATCAGGGAATGGAATGCCGATGTGGTGATTGCCCCAAGGCCAAACGATTACCATCCCGATCACCGCTATACCGGCGTATTGGTGCAAGATGCCGCTTATATGGTGGCAGTTCCCAACATTGCCTACGATGTTCCGCCATTGAGAAAAAACCCGATCTTTTTGTATACCATCGATAATTTCCAGAGGCCCAACCCTTTCCGCCCCGATATTGCCATTGACATCAGCAATGTCTTTGAAAAAAAGATATCCGCCCTCGATGCCCATGAGTCGCAGTTCTATGAATGGATGCCCTGGATCGGCCATTATGAAAATGAAGTGCCGCAAGGAAAGGAAGCCAGGTTCAAATGGCTTATGTCGAAATACAGCGGACCCATGAGAGCTGATGTTCGCAACTCACTTGTCAAATGGTATGGTGAAGAATCAGCAGCCAAAGCAAAATTTGCTGAAGCTTTCGAAATCTGTGAATATGGTACGCAACCAAATGAAGCAGAAATAAGACGATTGTTCCCCATGCTGATAAAAAAATAATGATGAAATTTTTATTTGCTATTATTTCCCTTGGATTCATTGTAAACTCATTTGGGCAAGAAACAAAACTCCCGACCTGGAAAATAAACAAGTCGGCTGATTTCCAGATCAACGGGAAAGGAGATGCCGCTGAATGGAAACAAACGGCATTTACAGCTATCGGGAAAACCAAGGGGAATGCCAACTATACCACACAATTGAAGTTCCTTTATTCTGATAAAGGAATCTACTGCCTCTATGTTTCAGAAGACAGTATCATCACCTCAACCCTACGTGAAGATTTCGCGGATATTTACAACGAAGATGTTGTAGAATGTTTTTTCTGGACTGATGAACAATCAACCATCTATTTTGAATATGAACTTTCTCCTTATAATTATGAATTACCGATCCTGGTACCCAATCACAAAGGAAAATTCTACGGATGGAGACCCTGGCATTATGAAGGAAACAGAAAAACGATACATGCTGCCACCATTCAAAAAGAGAATGGCAAGGTGAAGAGCTGGACAGCAGAGTTTTTCATTCCTTATGCCTTACTGAATCCGCTTCAACAAGTTCCACCCGTAAAAGGGACGAAGTGGAGGGCCAACTTTTACCGGATCGACTATGACCATGGCATAACAAGATGGGAATTGACTCCCATTCGCACAAACTTTCATGATTATGAACGATACGGTTATCTTGAATTCAACTGATCAACAACTGTTATGAATGCCATAGGAATCGATCTTGGAGGAACAAGAATAAAAGCTGTAGCCATTGACCGTGACGGAAAAATTCTTCATCATCACTATTCAGAAACCCATGATGATGGCGATGGCATGTTCTGGAAAAAAGCGGTTGCCAATGCAATTGATGAGATCAGTTTAACATCCGGGATTGACAATGTTTCTATCGGACTATCTGCACCGGGTATACCCGATGAGGCCAACAAACACATTGCTTTCATGCCGGGTAGAATGCAGGGATTGGAAAAGTTTGAATGGGGCCACTACCTGAACAAAGAGGTTCATGTAATCAACGATGCAGTGGCCGCACTGATGGCGGAAGTGAAGTCAGGTGTTTGTCAAAATACCCAAAATGTCATAATGCTGACATTGGGAACCGGTGTAGGAGGAGCTATTCTGATCAATGGGAAACCTTACCAGGGTTCATTCAACAAGGCAGGGCATTTCGGACACATGGTGATCGATCATCTGGGAGAACCCGATATCACAGGTATCCCCGGAAGCCTGGAAGATTGCATCGGCAACTGTACAATTGAGAAAAGGACTAACGGAAAGTTTTCTTCAACACATGATTTGATAGAAGCTGCTGAAAATGGGAATGCCTGGGCAAAAGAGATATGGCTCAGATCGGTTAGACAATTGGCGATCGGCATATCCTCGCTGACCAATATTCTTTCTCCTGAAATGGTAGTATTAGGAGGAGGAATTGCTGCTGCCGGAGATGCCCTCTTTCAGCCACTGGAAAAATTCATGGAACAATACGAATGGCGTACTGCGGGAAATAAAGTGAAAATAATGAAAGCAGCGCACCAGGACCTTTCAGGTGCCATTGGTGCTGCTGCTTTCGCGATGCAAAAAGGGTAAAGAGATCCTGAAATTTTTATTTCTTGGATGCTCCTCCACCCAGATGAATCTGAAACCCTATACCCAACCCAAAAGAATTCATACGTTCAGTTTCACCCTCAGTATTCACAGAACCATAAGACACCCTCATCTCAAGTGCTGTGTGCTTATTCAAGAAGACCATAGGTGTGACTGCAAGTTCATACCCGTCCTGATTGAAGGACTCTCCTGCAGCTTTTGTTGAACCAAACATGTAATTACCCTCCAAATGCAAATTAAAATCAGAATCATTCTTGAGCAGGTAATAACGGACATAAGGACCAAACATGGCGGTAGACAAGACGTCTTCATCTTCCATTTTTAATGCTGAGAGATTACCCTTGACACCCCCTGCAAACTTATCCAGGAAAAAATAACCAAGATTGGGTGAAAATAACGTGGTCTTGGTGGTTATGTCCATCACTTCACTGGAACTGAATGCAAAAGATCCTCCAACCATCCAGTTGTTCTTATTGATCTGAGCATTGGCAATAAAAGTTGTTGTGACCAGCAGAATAAAAAGTAAAAATTTTTTCATGGTGATTTGTTTTAAGATCACCAAAAATAGAAGCACGCTGAATTCTGAAATATGATTGAAATACGATCACAGCATGAGTTTAATCACCTTCCACAATCGTACCATAATCGATCAATAACTCTTCTCCTGCCGCAATATCTTTGATGGTCTCAAAATATTCACCATCATTGACAGACAAAAGATTTGGGTCCTCGGAATGATTGAGGAAAACAACCATATCAAACAACTTGAAACCATATTCTGGAATATAATAATGACCCTCGTCATACAAACAATGGTTCTCCACCAAAGCCTTGGCATGATCCGGCAAGGCTTCCACCTCAGTCTTTTCAACCCGGTGCCATTCAGACTTATCACTCGAAAAAATATTTTTTGTTCCTTTTGGAATATCGCAAATGGCAAACACACCAATCCCATGAATTCCGGAAGGCTTTACTGTGGCATAGGTATTATGCCTTAAATCATATAGCAGATCTTTTTTATTCATGAAAGCAATATATATCAATTTATGCATCAACTTTGCCCAATGAGATCCACCATCCTGCCCCCTATGATTTTATTACTGATATTGTTGAACTCATCATTGTTTGGACAATACTTTGATCCGAATAAAATTTCAATGTATTGGCTTGATGCAGAAAAACATCCCTTGTTGACATTTGATAATGTAAGAAAAATACAACCTGAGTTGGTATTCCTGACCAACGGTGGGAAATTCAATTCCCGCCATGAACCAATAGGCCTTTACATTGAAAAAGGGAAGCAATTGAAATCATTGCAGATTGAACAAAACACCAAACTATTGCCTACAGCTCAGGGAGATGGTGTGTTTTTCATAAAATCAGGTCAGGCCTGTGTTGAAGTGCTGAAGCCCAACCTGAAAATTTCAGGTATAACCTATGCTGTACAATCTTCGCCAATGCTCGTCATCAATGGTAAAATCAATCCCAGATTATCCATGAAAGACAGGATCCTGATGAGAAATGGTGTCGGGATCACAAAAGAAGGGAAGGTCTATTTTGCCTGTATGGAAGCCTCCGAAAGAAAGTTTGCCAATCATTTCCTAGAGGCAGGATGCATCCAGGCTTTACAACTGGATGCCGAAGTATCTAGAGTGTGGCACAAAAACATCAAAGAGAAAGTGTATGGTAGATTTGGTGTGATGATCGGAGCGGAATGATTACTCACCTGGGTGATAGATCCTCTTGGCCTCCGCCATCACCTTCGCCTTATCAAGTGTCATGGGCTTGAGTTCTTGTTTCAGAAACAGGGGTATCTGATCATCAAAATGCGGACTCCCTTTTTTGGAAGAAGCGCCATAGGTATTCACCGTTTCAATGATCGGGAGTCCTGATTTCGGGAACCTGACCATCGCCACATAAGCATCCCCACCGGTGATTTTACGCTTACCGTCTTTCCAGGCTACACCCCATTCAGGAGCCAGCAGATCAGGTAAGCCCGGAGCAGGGTACTCTTTATCTCCCCTTACCAGTTTTTGGATATCCCCCAGCTTAAGATCTACCGTGCCAAAATGTTTTCTCATGTAATCCTGAACCCATTGCAAGGTATTTTCACATTGTATTTTGGTGATCTGCTGTGGATCTTTCCCACGCATTTCCCTGGAAACATTTTCATAGATCATTAAAAATATCGCAGCACCCTTGCTTTCTGCATCGCCTTTTCTGTCCCACGACTGCAATACCTGTAACAGTGTATCATATTGCGGATAGTCTTTCCGCTTCATCAGGAAAAAAGTATCTACACCATACATATATTGTAATGGCTCCGGAAGTTGTCTGTTGAATTTGATCTTTTTGAATGTGGTATAATCAATCTTCTCCTGAGGTATCATTTCCATCACCCTTACACTACGATTGTTTTGATTGGTTTCCCATCCGCTTTCCTTTGGAAAAGCACTAGCCTTAAGATTATCTTGCTGAGCTGTTGCCAAAAATGACGAATGGTTTGTATTGAATAGATAACCGCTCTTTGGATTGACGTATTGCGGCAATTCATTGATCTTTTGAAAGCTGGTCCATAAGGTTTTCGATGTATTCCCCGGCAGGGTTTTCTTCCAGTTGAACTGCGGAGAAGGATCACGCACCGGCATGAGGGCATTGTTGATATAAAATATTGTATCCCGTTTATCAGCATACATGATGTTGAACATCGAGAGGCCCTGCAAGCTGATCGCATTGTAGAATTCTGTATGATTGCTGGCTTTGTTCATCCGATACCATTGCTCCAAAGCCCTTATTTCCATATTTGCACCCAGCCTGATTGCAAACACGCCCTGATCATTTTTCATGGTAGCGCCATACTTACTCCAGAGCAGGTCGCGTGTTACCGGGATAGGAATACCCTTTATCAATAATTTGATCTTCTTTTTTTCAAGCTCCAGCCATTGACCATCATATAAATATTGATCCGCATTTTTAGGATTCATTTGCAACTGATAGATATCCATCCTGTCGCACAAGTTAACCGTATGCGCCCATCCCAAATTTTCATTAACGCCATGCAGGATACATGGACCACCTGCCAGCAGACCACCCAATGCATTCCAGCCCTCTTCACTGCTCACATGGGCTTCATAAAAAGCTTCCGGCCCTTCATTGGGCTGATGGGCATTGATGGCAAGAAAAGCTTCTCCCGTATTGGTTCTGGAAGGATGGATGGCGATAGCATTGGAACCCATTTTATCGAAATCAATCACCGGATCCACGCGATTGGAAAAAATAGCAGCCAGTGCACGGTCACCTCCATTGAAAACAGTAAGGGCCAATACAGATGAAGCGATATAATCTTTTAAAGAGATGGGGAATAGATCCTTGTGGAGCACCTCCTCGGGATGTTTCTGTGCGTAATCATTTAACCCCTGAACGTATCCTTCAATCAGTCGGATAAAATCCGGAGAAATCGTACTCCATTTTTCTTCTGTAATCTCCCGGCATCTGAACAAGGCGAAAGCATAATCCGCGCCTACAGCATCCTTGCCATAAACCCGGCCCATTAATCCTTTGGAAGGCAATGCCACTTTCTGCAAACTCTCAAAATCATCCTCTGCATGCGCCCATGCCAATCCATAGGAAACTTCCGGATCGGTCTTGGCGAAAATATGCGGTACCCCATATTGATCACGTGCTATGGTAACTTTTTGAGGATTGATCTGAGCATGCAAAAGAATAGGAGTCAACAAGACAAAAAGTGAAACGTACCTCATCAGGGGAATATTTAGTAAAATGAAACAGATATGCTGAATTAAAGTTCAGCTCTTTCAAACACCATAAACAAAATCCTCCATCACCTGCAAACTGCAAATGGCTTCATCAATAGAACAGGGATTTTCTCCATTACCCTGTAGGTAGCTGACTACTTTATGAATCATAGGATGCTGAATATTTTCAGGATGGGTAAAGGGCATCATTTCCACTTTTTCCTCAGTGACAAGCCTGACCTCATTGCCAAAGAAAGGAAACTGTATGTATCCCTTCTCACCAATAATCTGACAGCTATCATCTTTTAACAAAGCAGGAGCATTGAAATTCCAGTGTCCTTCAAAAACAATTTCATTCTCCATCAGCATCACGCCTGCTACAGCGTCTTCAGCTTTATGCTGACCGGATTGCTTTGCAGATACACCTTTCCATGATAGTGGAACACCAAAAATATATTGGATGATATCCAACTGATGCGGAGCCAGATCATAAAAATAGCCGCCGCCACTGATGGCAGGATCTACCCTCCAATTGTCTTCACTTGCTGCTACAACAGCAGGATGCAGCGGCTGACACATATTCAGTCGTATTGATCTGATCTTTCCTACAGTTCCGTTCTTCACCAGATCTTTGATATGATTAAACATGGGCAATCCGCGTCTGTAATGGGCCACCACAAGTTTGCCATTTGATTTGATTACCGCTTCACGCATACGCATACATGCAGCCACATTCAGGGCAACAGGCTTCTCCACGTAAACAAATTTCCCCTTTTCTAATGCGGCAAGAGCATACGCTTCATGATAGAGAGGAGGCGTTGCAATATAGACAGCATTGATGTTCGGATCGTTGATCAATTGATCAGCATCTGCATACCAGACAGGAACACCATGTCTTTTTGCATAGTCTTCCGCCTTGAGAGCATTCCTCCTCATAACAGCATGCAACCTTGAATTGGGTACTTTATTGAAAGCCGGACCACTCTTCAGTTCGGTTACATTTCCACAACCGATTATGCCCCACGATATGTTTTTGTCGCTCATGATCAAATGCATTTTATTTTTTCAACTGTTCCAGAAAAACCATTAGGTCTGCCATCTCCTGAATACTCAAACTTTCATGTAATCCTTCAGGCATCATGGAAGATTTCATCTGATCCATGCGCTTTATTGTGGAAGATCTGATCTTTTGCACCATTCCTCCGGGCATTCTTAGTTCTATCTCCGTTTTGGTTCTGCTGCTGATGATTCCACTGTAAACAGACCCATCATTGAGCTGGATATTCCATCCTTCATATCCAAAACTGATACCTTCAGAAGGCTTAACAATAGCTTTCCACATACCATCCCTGTCATATTTGTCGCCTATAGTTGTGAGAGCGGGACCAAAATCATATCCTTCCTTGCCAATTTTGTGACAGGTGGCGCAATTGGACTGAAATACAATTTTTCCATTTGTTTCGTAAGCTTTGACCGGAAGCAATGACTCCAGTGTCAACTGTGGTTTTACCTGAACAACCTCTTCTTTTTTCTTAGGCAGGTAAGAAGCGGCTTCCAGTCGGACTGCCTTCTGCCATGCACCGCTTACACTGGCCACTACATCCGGGATGAATTCCTCCGGAACAATACCCGCTTTGAGAATAGACAACACTCTTTTTTCTCCTTCGCCACTGCGCCCGATTCTTGTTGCAGCAAACTTTCGCAAACTCATCTCTTTTCGCTCATTCAACAAATATTGCTGGATTATATCCACTGATATTTTAGATCCTACTCCGGAGAGTGCGAGCAACATCCCTCTTGCTTTTGCCGTATCACTACCATTAACGATATTCAGAATTTCAGCACTTCCGTAATTTGATAACAGTGTACGCGTAGCAGCTCTGATGATATCATTGTTGCTTTTTGAAACTGCCAACTCCAGGAGTGGCCCTTGTTCTTCGGACAAAATATATCGATTCACCAGATCGATATAGTCTTTTGAACCATAAACATCCCGCATAACTTTCTTCAAAGCTTTCAAAGCAACTGGAGAAGACTTCACCGCAGCATCATTGAGTGAGTTGAAGATGATACGATCTATTGTTTTGTCTTTCCCATTATTTTGAGCAATCATTTGCAAAAGCAACGCTGTACTTTCATTCCCCTGATTGAAATCAAATGCCCTGAAATAGCGGAGTCTGTCTTTTAGCAATACCTGCTCATCCATGGCCAGCTTAGCCAGATAGGAAGTGGCCAGTGGTGTTCTTGCACGCCAAACAATATCTCTTCCGCTAACCACTTGGATCGGGTCTTTCACCTTTTGGATGTAGGCTTTGAAATATGCATCCCATTGTCCGTCTGCACCTATGCCCAATGCCTCCAGATACCATCTGTCCTTTCCATCATACTGCATGGCAAGATCCGTCCACAACGCAGGAGCTTCGGAAGATTTATTATGATGCAAGGCAAGCATACATTCTCTCCTAACCTGGGGATCAGCATCCTTCTTCAATGACTTCACAACAGGTACCATATCCTTACCCAGCAATTTTGAACCACGTAAGGCAAGCATGCGCAACTGAGGGTTTCTGCTCTTTACTGCCTGTTTGATATACCGATCATGATCAGCAGAGGAAAGCTGCAGCAACATCCAGAATGCCCTCGCCTTCATGGCCTCATCCGGATCCTTCTTCCACATTTCTTCTAATGAGGAAACGGCTTCCGTACCAAAATTTTTCAACGCATTCACTGCATGAAACCTCACAGCAAGGTTCGGATTTTTCAATGCCTCAATCGATCCTTTTACAGTCGATAGATCCATTTTCGGGACTATATATTTGTCGTTGCCCTTGGGTGCAACACGATATATCCTTCCTTTTACCTGATCTCCTGCCTGATGTCCGCCCACGCCCGGATCGTACCAGTCGGCCACGATAAGAGATCCATCAGGTGCGGCACAAACATCTGCCGGACGAAACCATCTGTCCAGATCTCCTTTTAAAATATTGATGATCGATGCCTTGTATCCCGCTCCACTGTTCACAATCGGATAGGCCCGGACCACATTGGGACCAGCATCACAATGAATGGGCTGATGATGGAAATCCTGTGGTAGGAGATTTCCTTCATAAACCATGATTCCGGTTGGTGAACCGGCACCTGTTTGCAAGATGTTGGGTACAACACCAGGATCATTCAGGTGCCAGTGACGATATGGAATGGAGTCTTCCATGTTGGTTCTGCCGGAAGACCAGCCTGCGCCTGTCATCTCATCTGTATATCCATAATTGCCATAAGGCATTACATAGTTAATACGTGTTCCCTTGTTGCCGTCATCATCATTATCGCTCTGCCATAAAGTTCCATAACTGTCAACTGCCACCTCAAAAGGATTGCGAAAATTATCGCCCAGGCATTCCACCTGACTACCATCAACATTGCAACGGAAAACCATACCCTGCTTGTATTTAGCCGGACCGATCTCATCACCATCCTGATCCAACACCACTTTGCCATTTTTATCTTTGAGTGTTACACCATTGTTACCAAAGTTGAAATAAAGTTTACCATCCGGACCAAAGGTGAAGGCATGTACACCATGATCATGCTGTTCGCCTTCAATGCCCTGAAACATGATCTCCTTTCGGTCGGCCACATCATCACCATTGTCATCATAAAAATTCCAGACATAGGGGCTTTGGGAAACAATCACTCGTTTACCGAGAACTGCTATCCCCAAGGGGGCATTCAGTTCGGGACCCTGATAAAATATTTTTGACGATTCGAGTTTGCCATCGCCGTCTTTGTCCTCCAGAATAACGATGCGATCTCCTTTGGCACTGGTGGGATTACCATTGATGGCTGGTCGGTAATTATAGGCTTCGGTCACCCATACCCTGCCCTTTTCATCCACATCGATGTTGGTCGGATTTTGCAACATGGGTTCTGTTGCCATCAACTGCAATTGAAGTCCATCTGCAACCCCTACGCCAGCCAATGCATTTTCAGGAAGCCTTTTTTGCGGATCGGTTAGTGTATCATAGATGGCTTTTCGCTCCCAAAACCCTTTGGGTGGAAATACAAAAGAGAAGACTGCGACAGAAATAAAAAACAACAGGGTAAGTCGTAGTGGAGAGAGGTAAGGTTTCATTGGCAAAGGGTTGTGATTACGAATGTAAAGAATATGTGATCAGGAACAATCGGGTAGATGACGAGCGTCATGGGAAACGGTTCCTGCAGCATACTATCTTTACTTCAGTTCAGCGATAAGGAGTGGGTTGGATAGGGTTGAAGAAATACATGTTTCAAAAGCATTAAACTACAACCGCGAATCATCGGAATAAAAACCGTTTTTCTGACCCGGACTGTACGTTGCTGAATAAGAAGGTAAAGCAGAAATGGGAGGTAAATACCCCATGATGCTTCGATTCCGAAAAGGCAGGATTCAAACCCTGCCTTTTTTTATTTTCAGCATTGCCAATTAGTTGAATTTTTTTCAAAAGATTGCAATCATACAATTGCAGCAAATGCATCATATATACCGGTTGCGCAGTATACTAATTTCATGTACATGAAAAGATCCAATATCATACAATTCACAGAACTCAATGTAAACCGCATCCAGGCATTGACAGATGCGGTTTTTGCAATAGTTATCACCATTCTATCTCTTTCACTGGTTGTTCCTCCGGGCGAGGATGAAGCAAATCTGAAGCGATTCATGCTTGATCAGATCATTCCCAAGCTTTTTATTTTCTTCCTTGGATTTATTATAGTTGGTGCCTTCTGGGTGGATACCCACTTCAATCACCATCACATGATCAAAACAAATATCTTCAGTATCTGGCTCAATATTATATTTCTGATGTTTGTATGCCTGATACCATTTTCCTCCGGTTTCCTGGCCAACTACCTCAATACCACCATCAGTGTTGTCATCTACAGTTTAAACCTCATCATGGTGAGCCTGTTGCATCTGGCCATGCTAATATATGCATGGGAAAAAAGATTCATTGATCCACACGTTACCAAAGAACTCTACCAGAACATGCGTTGGAGAATCATCCTTCCTACGATCATTTATGCACTCATTATTCCCCTTGCCCTCCTCAAAAAAAGTTGGGTAGTTTATCTGTTTCTGGCTCCTCTTTTCTTCCAGATTCTTTTTGGCAGGGCCAGAAAGATCGGGAATGAAAAACTATAGGAATGCAGTATATTCATGATGCATAAAACTTCAATTATGTCATCATCCAGAAGATCCTTCCTTCGCAACAGTGCTGCATTGCTGGCCTTTTCGTCTTTCAGAAATGCTCCATTTGCACCCCTTATCAGTAACAATCAACAAAGAGTTGCCCTGATCGGTACCGGCTGGTATGGCAAGAGTGATCTGTTTCGGCTGATGCAGGTAGCCCCTGTAAGTGTAGTCGGAATCTGCGATCCTGATAAAAACCAACTCAACGGTGCAAAAACACTCATTCAGCAAAGAGCAAAATCAAATGATAACATTGCCACCTATGGCGATTACAGAATATTACTTAAAGAGCAAAAGCCTGATATTGTGCTGATAGGATCTCCTGATCACTGGCATGCCCTGCAGGCCATAGAAGCCATGAAAGCCGGCGCTCATGTATATGTCCAAAAACCCATCAGTGTGGATGTGATGGAGGGAGAAGCGATGGTAGCTGCTGCAAGAAAATATAACCGTGTGGTTCAGGTAGGCACACAACGCAGAAGTACTCCTCATTTGATGGATGCTAAAAAAAATATTGTTGATACTGGACTTTTGGGGAAAGTGCATCACGTTGAGATGTGTTGCTATTACCACATGCGTAACAGCTCCAATCCACCTCTGCAGCCAGTACCCGATTTTCTAGATTATGAGATGTGGACCGGTCCCGCGCCATTAAGACCTTATGATGGATTGCCACATCGCGGCTGGTGGCGAGCTTTCATGGAATACGGGAACGGCATCATGGGCGATATGTGCATCCACATGTTTGACACGGTGAGATGGATGCTGGACCTGGGCTGGCCGAAACGCATCAGCTCAACTGGTGGGATCTATGGAAGCAACCCCGGCAAAAGCAATATCGCCGATACGCAAAACGCAGTTTTTGAATATGATGGATTGAATTGTATCTGGACACACAGAAGCTGGGGAACTGCTCCTGATCCACAGTATCCATGGGCATTTAAAATTTACGGTGAGAAGGGAACGCTTTGTGGAAGTCCACAACAATTTGACTTCATACCTGTTGGCAAGGGAGAAAAAATACACAGAGATGTGGTATTTGAAAGAGAACAATATCCAGAAGACCTTACCGAAAAAGATATTGAGTTGTTCGCTGCTCCTGCCACAAGGCAACACATGCGCAATTTCCTGGAAGCCATCGAAAAGAAATCAAGACCTGTGGCAGATATTGAACAAGGTCATATTTCAACAGCTTCCTGCATCCTGGCCAATCTTTCGATGCAACTGGGGAGACCGCTTCAATATGACCCTGTCAATAAAATTGTAAAAAACGATCCGGCTGCAACCGCAATGCTCAAGCGAGACTATCGCTCTAACTGGCAACACCCCTCGTGATCATTTATCAAATTGTTGTGAAACGTCTTGATCCTGACCAGCTGCTGAAAACAGTTACTTTCTTTGCCCTTACTCTCCAATAATAGGTGATCCTTGAACTCAGTTGGGGAAGCACATAGGATGTTCCTGCAGTTGAATATGTGGTTGATGTAGAAAAACTACTGCTTGTGGAAACCATCAATTCGTATTCATCTGCACCGCTAACAGAAGACCATGACAATGCAGGTGTTCTGGAAACATTCTTGGCAGTATTTGTTGGTGACAACAATGAAGGTGAACTCAAAAGAGTAGTGAATGATCTTCCTATTGATATTGCTTCTCCAAGACTATTTTTAGCAATCACTCTCCAGTAATATAGTGTTGCCTGTGCAAGTCCTACAACAGAAGCTGATGTTCCAGTTGTATTCTGTTGTGAAACAAAAGAAGCAAAATTCTGATCGGCAGAGACCTGCAGTGTATAAGATGTTGCATTGGTTGCAGCGCCCCAACTAAAGGTTGGTGATGTTGAAACTCCTGTTGCACTATTGGCTGGGCTGGTTAATGATGCTGCCGAAGGGGGATTGGATGAAGCAACAAAATTGGTGTAAAGCAACAGGTTAACTGTTCCTGCAGGAACACTTGTTACTTTACCGGAGATAGCATAGTTTTTCAACCCCTGTTGAACCTGTGCAGGCGTTGAACCTGGGAATGCTTCGAGGTATAACGCAGATGCACCTGCCACATGTGGAGAGGCCATAGATGTTCCTGAAATAGTATTGGTAGCTGTTGTTCCGGTATACCATGCAGATGTAATAGATGAACCAGGTGCAAAAATATCAACTACC
>JBKCOY010000165.1:0-45998 GCA_046309555.1 Chitinophagia bacterium | reverse complement strand
GGCAACCGCTGGAGAAGATCTACCCAATTCGTTTTGCGTAATTCCATCATGATTGGCTGGGCAAAAGCTGGGTTTTCAATGGAGTCCAAAGCAACTGCAGAGTCATATGTAGCTGGAACTTCTGAGTTCAGGAATAATCTTGTTCACTCTAACACAGCCACTGCCATGTATCGTTCTGGTGATGCAGCATCTCAAGCCATTATCCTGGCGGCTGCCATTCAGTCAAAGGCAGAATCTGAAGGATGTGTAACGCTGGCTTCCGGTGATGACGCACAACTCAATTCGCCCTATTATTCAATTACTCCAAACTTCCTACCCAAAACCGGATCTCCTGCTTTGAGTGGAGCTTCCTTTACCGGTATGAATGCCTTCTTTAGCTCCACAACTTTCAGGGGAGCCATGGGCACTGCAAACTGGACCGATAAGTGGACCAATTGGGATCCTCAGAATAAAGCATACTAATTTAATTCTACAAATAGATCTTTAACAATACAGCTGTCCAATATTGGACAGCTGTATTGTTTTATTTACTTGGCAGATAAGCAAATGCAATTTCATACCCCTTTTTCAGTGTAGTTTTATCCATTGAGCCAAGAGCAAAATCTTTCACTTGAGGAGTTGGCTCACAAATCGTGTACGTTAAACCATTATGCAAAACGCCTTTTCCGATAGGCTTATCAAGTGCAACTCCAATATTCACGTGGTTTGAATAGGATAAAACGACCATCGGCAGATCATATAATTTCTTTACAAGATAGAAGAATAAGGCAGCGCGATCTTCACAATCACTTTTTCCGTAGAGAATTGTTTCTTCTGGCGAAAGCCTTTTTTCTCTTCCAAAAAAATCAGTATCCTTTTCAAAATCGAAAGAATAACGGGTGAAGTGTAAAAGGTATTCCAATCCTTTAATTTTATCCAGCTTGGAGATTTTTTCTTTTAAAGCGCTAATCAGTGAAGATTCGGTTTCTAGGCTGACGGGGATGCTAAATTGATTGGAATATTCGGTGACAGGATAGTTTGTAAAAATACCTTTCAATACGCTGTTTACCTTGAACACCAGACTTTCCGTATTTTTTCCAAAAGGAAAACTGAGATATATATTTTCATAGGAGGATTCCGGTAATGCTGGGAGTTTTTCAATTTTAAAAGAGAAAGGCGATTTAAGACAATGTTCCTTGTTAAAGATTACATTATACTCATGAGCATCGTCAACCTTATATCCATAGTCGTGGTAATTGATATTAACGTATTGAGATCCATCAATTAATTTTATGGGTTGGTTAAAAATCACATCATCACTTCGGATATATAGCATGATTCTCTCTTCTGAAGTTATCACCGCAGCATCATATCCTGTTCTGTTCAATAAGTACCACTTGCACATGGTATATCCAACATAATCATTTGGCTTTGGTATTAGTGTGTTGGCAACCTTTCTTACCATTTGATAATAGAACCAGTCATTTTGGTTTGGCGATTGTTTTATCTCAGCCAACCGGTCAACCAATGCAGACGGTATGTTCTCACCCATCCATTTTTCATAGGCAATGGCCAATTGGTGAATGCTTCGGCCCTCTTTTGAGGGGAATTTAGATATCGAGATGGGAAGTGAAACCTGATTTCCCAAAAAATCAATTGAAAGTGAGTCGGTAAGCAAAGGATTGGCCTGACCTTGATTATTAACTAAAACACTCAATATCAATAGATTGGTCAATATGGTGGCTATTTTCCGCATTTGCTTAACCCTAAGATAACAAAAAATTAATAAAATGGTAACATTGGGCTTAAAAATGTGGAAAACCCCAAAGGTTACTTTTCCTTAACATCTACGCGGATTTTGTTTCAACATAAGCGATTAATTTGGGTAACTGTTGCTGTTGGGGTTATAAAATTGAAAATAATATGTCTACTTCCAGTCATGTTCCGAGGGATATCAGTTGGTTAAGTTTCAATGCTAGGGTGTTACAGGAAGCCAATGACCCTAATGTTTCCCTTAAAGAGCGAATTAAGTTTTTGGGTATTTTCTCCAACAACCTTGATGAGTTTTTCAGGGTGCGTGTGGCAACATTGAAACGAATGACTGATTTTTCTAAAGGCAAGCGCAAGTTGAATATGCATTTGGAGACTGATGCAGGGGAAGTGTTGAATGATATTCTCCAGATTGTTTTAAAACAGCAAAATGAATTTGACAGGATATGGACTTCACTCCGTTCTGAATTGAAGAGAAATGGGATAATCATCAAAACGGACAAACAGTTGAATGCTACCCAAAAGCAATTTGTTATTGATTATTTCGAAAGAGAAGTTCGCTCCAATATCATTCCCCTCATGATCCAAAGCCTCCCTGATTTGCCATACTTAAGGGAAAAAAGTATTTATCTGGGTGTGGTCATGCAGAAGAAACAATCAGCGTATCATCAACAATATGCACTGATAGAAGTTCCTTCTAGGGCATTGGGCAGGTTTGTTCAACTTCCAGCTAGCGGTAAAGAAACCCATTTGATACTACTTGAAGATATCATCAGGGTGAATCTGCCCTTTATATTTACCTATTTTGGGTATGATCATTTCGAATCTCATGTTTTCAAGGTTACCAAAGATGCTGAGCTCGACCTTGATAATGATGTGAGTACATCTCTCGTTGAAAAGATGCAGAAAGGGTTGAAGAAAAGGCGCAGAGGTAAAACTGTAAGGTTCGTTTATGATAAGGAAATGAATAGTGGTTTGCTGAATTATCTTATCAGAAAGCTCAAGCTTGATAATAAGTCCAATATCATCCCAGGTGGCCGCATTCATAACTTCAGGCATTTCATGGATTTTCCGGATGTATTTCACATTGAAAAGTCAAGGCTCATCGCCATTCCTCATCCTGACCTGAAGAATGCCAAAAGGGTAACGGATGTCATCACCAAAAAAGATGTTTTGTTGCATTTCCCCTATCATTCTTTCAATTCGGTGATAGATCTGCTCAGGGAAGCTGCGATGGATCCTGATGTTCAATCGATCAAGATAACTGCATATCGTCTAGCTCCAGAGTCAAAAGTGATCAATGCACTTGTCAATGCATCACGAAATGGCAAAAAGGTTGAGGTGATGTTGGAGTTGAAAGCAAGGTTTGATGAGGAAGCAAATCTTGAATGGAAAAATGTACTGGAGGAAGAGGGAGTCAAGGTTATTTTGGGTATCCCCAATATGAAGGTTCATGCAAAGATCTGTGTGATCAAAAAACGTACCGGGTCAAAAACAATACAGTATGGTTTTGTAAGCACTGGAAATTTAAATGAGAAGACTGCTAATTTCTATGGAGATCATTGTCTTTTCACTTCCAATAGGGGTATCATGGCGGATATCAACAAGATCTTCTATTACCTTGAAAACCCATCTGCACACAGTAAATCACTGCAAGAATGTAAAACGCTGTTGGTGAGTCCCGTTGGTATGCGCAATCAGCTTGAAGAATTTATCAACAGAGAAATCAGACATGCCAAGAAAGGGTTACCGGCTGGCATTATTTTAAAATTGAATTCTTTGAGTGATGCATCCCTTGTTGAAAAATTGGATGAAGCAGCTGCTAAAGGAGTGGAAGTTAAGCTAATCATCAGGGGTATATACACGGCAAAAAGGGAGTATAAGAAAAAAGATAAAATGCCCTATGCCATCAGCATCGTTGATAGGTTTCTTGAGCATGCGAGGGTCATGGTCTTTCATAACAATGGGAAAAGAGATACCTATATTTCAAGCGCAGACTGGATGGTAAGGAATCTGGACCACCGTGTTGAAGCAGCTTGTCCCATTCTGGAAGATCGATTAAAAACTGAATTGATCGGCATTCTTGGCATACAACTAAGAGACAATGTAAAAGCCCGTTTGATGAATAGCGACTTCAACAATCAATATGTTCATGCCACAGGAAAAAAAATTCGTTCTCAATCAGAAATTTATCTGCAACTTGCCAAAATAAATCAGGCCCTTAAGTGATATTAGCTGCGATTGATATTGGCACCAATGCATCGAGACTCTTGATTTCCGAAGTACAGATACCGGTAGACGGTGAGCCTGTGTTCAATAAGCTGAACCTGATCAGGGTGCCCCTGAGGCTTGGTTTTGACGTCTTCGAAACCGGAGAAATTTCAAAAGAGAAAAAAGGAATGATGTTCCAGACCATGAAGGCTTATGCACATCTGATGAAAGCATATGGCGTCCATCATCATATTGCAGTTGCAACCTCAGCCATGCGTGACGCCAGAAACAGTGATGAATTGGTAAGAAAAATATTCCTTGAAACCGGCATCAACATCAAAGTCATATCAGGAGATCAGGAAGCTACACTTATTTATGAGTCGCATGTTGCAGAACATTTGAATGCTGAAATTAATTACCTGTATATAGACGTAGGCGGAGGAAGTACTGAGCTTACTTTCTTTTCCAATGGTAAGCTGGCTTTCAAAAGATCATTCAATATCGGAACCATCCGGATATTGAAGAACATGGTAAAGGAAGAAGATTGGGATATTATGAAAGAAACCATCAAAGAGCAGATCAAGGGTCGACCGGAAATTCTGGCCATTGGAACTGGTGGAAATATCAATAAAGTGTTTTCGATGAGCAAAAAGAAAGATGGGAAACCGCTTCATATCGACCTGCTCAGGGATTATCATAAAGAATTTTCTTCCTGTTCACTTGAGGAGCGTATTGCACGATACAATCTCCGAAAAGATCGGGCGGATGTTCTGGTTCCTGCCTTGCTCATTTACATCCAGGTTTTGAAATGGGCCGGAATTGATGAGATCCTGGTTCCCAAAATCGGATTGGCAGACGGACTGATCCAGCATCTTTTTGCTGAGGTTGTGCAGTAACAGTATTTGGCTTATGCCATTCTTAGGTCATTATAATTTTCCCGAAAGTGAAAAGCCAAAAGTAGTGCCAATGCCTTGTTTACTTCTCACCTGTATGAACCCTCCATGGGCTTCAATAATATGTTTGCATATAGCCAAGCCAAGCCCTGAACCACCGATATTTCTGCTTCTTCCATAGTCGGTACGGTAAAATCTTTCAAAAATCCTGGGAAGGTGCTCTTCTGCAATGCCCATCCCATCATCAGTAATTTCTATCAATACATTTTTTTCATCTGTTTTATAAATACCCGCCTCTACCTTTCCTTCCGGATTGCCATATTTGATGGCATTGTCGACCAGGTTGATCAAAACCTGTCTGATTTTTTCTTTATCGGCATGAACCACTATTGGCAATTCACAGCCTTTTTTAATTGAACAAACAGATTTTTTGACTTCTGCCTTTATACTCAGGGATTCAAAGACCTCCATGATCAGGTCCTGTATGATAAAATCCTGCTGGTGCAGTTCCTGCTTTCCGCTTTCCAGTCGGGTAATCTCATCCAGGTCAGAGATAAGATGGATCAGTCTTTCAGTATTCTTGTGGGCATTGTTCAGGAATTTTGTTCTTACATTTTCAATCTCTGCTGCACCGGAGATCAGTGTTTCCAAGTATCCTTGTATGGCAAAGGCAGGTGTTTTGAACTCGTGAGATAAGTTTTGCAGGAATTCTTTCCGAAAAGCCTCGTTTCTCTCCAATACTTCCATTTCAGCCTTTCGCTGATCCGCCCATTGCAAGACCTCTTCACCCACTTCATCAATGGTAGGTTTGGGTAAAATATTTTTTTGAAAAAACTCTTCCCGCTTGGATGATTTTGTCTGACTGATGAATTTATAGATCAGTTTGATCTTTCGGTGGACGAATTGCTCAATCAGGTATTTCGATAAAAAAAAACCCAGCAACAGGATCATGACAAAACCTGCTATGGCTGTATTGAAACCGGCGAAGAGTCCCAGTAGTATTGCAGCAATGGTACTGAGTGAAATGGCAATGATCAATGAAATGCTTGCAGGACTGGCATTTTTAGATTCGAACATGATACAAGTTACAAAATCCTGCTAATCAGATCTCGAATTTATACCCTACGCCTTTGACTGTTGAAATGCAGTCGACACCCAACTTCTGGCGTATTTTACGAATATGTACATCGATCGTCCTGTCACCTACAATGACCTCACTGCCCCAGATGTTGTTCAATATCTCATTTCTTAAAAAAACCCTGCCTGGTTTAGATGCCAGGTAATTTAATAATTCAAATTCTTTTTTGGCAAGGCTGATAGGCTCTCCTTTGTAGTAGACCATGTATTCTTCTGGTTCAATCCGAAGTTCACCTATCTCAATACCTTTATCGTTTTCAGGTACGCGTATCCTTCTGAAAAACGCATTTACCTTTGAGACCATTATTTTGGGTGAAATGGGCTTGCTGATGAAATCATCAGCCCCCAGTTCAAGTCCCTTTACGTGCGACAATTCATCGTTCAAAGCTGTCAGAAATACTATCAGTGTGTTTTTGAATTCCGGTTGGGAACGAAGAATCTTGCATACTTCAATGCCACTTTTTTTCGGCATCATGATGTCAAGAATAATCAGATCGGGATTCTCTGCCTTGGCCATGCTGATTGCCTGGTCACCGTCTTTTGCTGTAACAACATGATATCCGTGCAGTTCGAGATTATAAGAGATGATCTCCAATATGTCTGCCTCGTCGTCAGCGATAAGGATCTTTTTTCCGGCAGCTGCCATCGGGGGTACAATTTTTGGTGAAGGTAAACTTCTCGTTGGGGATTTTAAATGGCGCTAAATTATCAAATTGTTAAGGCAATTTCCAATGAGGCTGAAATAAACAGTAATTTTACTTTGATGAGGGTCTTTTGTACCATAATATCTCTCTTTTTTACTCTATTGGTTTCTGGAATGGAGTCTGCAGATACCGGTAAATGGGTCATTGATATCCGAAGGGTAAAGTTGCATGAAGATATTGATGAGGCGCAGAAGCGAATTTGTGCTTTGGATGCCCGGAAAGACAACTTTGTTTCGCTGAGTGGTAATGCAGATATTGATCTGCAGCTCACGGATATTTACACCCGGCAAACAGATGAATTGCAAAGGAACATTGAACTGGATCTGGGAATGGATCACAGGATCAAAGTAAAGTATCTGACCGGACTGAACCTCATGCTGGATAATTTTCTCAGCAACGTTGGTAAAGATGGTTTTGTTCCCTCTCAAGGTCTTCTGCTTTTTGATGCCTACATAAAATACATGAAGGCAGATCTGAATGGATATTCCATTGCCCAAATGGTAGAGTCATTCCCCTATGATGTAAACAGAATATTGCTTGGGGAAAATTCAGTTTTCTTTGAAAACAAAGGCCTTGCGCAAGCAAGAATATACTTGTTCAGACAATATGGAGATAGATTTCCTGAAAAAGTGCTGCCACGGATCAGTCCCTATTTAGAGCAACCTTTTGCAGATACTTTACTGATTGCTGCTGCACATGCTGATCCGGAGAGTTTTTATAATTATGCTGCAGCAAAAGGCACTCCAACCGGAAAAAAAATTCGTCAGATCCGGGATCCCTTGGTTTCATTGATCACAAAAATGTCAGATGATCCATCCGGAAGATTGTATTTCCCTTTTACACATGCCATATTGAAAGGCCGTTTAACAATGGACAGCATAAGGCAGGTGTTGCCTCAGCCTCAACAATATTTCAAACTGTTGGTAAGTACACAACTCAACTATCTTAAGGATCAGCGTACTGGCAATTTGCCATTGCTGTTTGAGGAGTTAGGAGCCATGATCAGGAGGAAGGCGGAAGAGATCTATATCAATGAGGTAAATGCTCTTCATGATGATCCGGATGAAATCCGTTTCAGGATTCTTCAAAACCTTACCGCAGAAGAATTATACTATATCATTGTTACAGGTGAAGATGTGCTTTACACTTCAAGCTATACCGGCATTTATGCCAGGATGATGGCTAAGCTGCCACAGGAAAAAGGAGATCAACTGCTGCTTTCTGTTCGGTTCGACAGGTTTCGAAAATTCATTCGGATGGCAGCTGCTTACAATCGATTGGATGCATTTCTCTCCTCTATGTCTGCTGAACATGCAAGTCTTCTGATGAAGGCATTCGTGAGAGGGTTGGACAAAGGACTCAATCTAGAAGATGCAGTGGATGTTGCTGATTCTTACGCCAGCATCAATACTCCTGCCATTAAAAAATTAATCTTGCAGGAGATTGCTTCAAATTTGGATATCCAAAAAGTAAAGCAGAATCAAAGGGGTGAAGTTATCTATGATATCCTAGATCTGCTTTTTCAATCTGCAGGTGACAGTGCTGCAATGCTTTCAACAAAGTATAATGTTCCTCCAGCTTATAGTTTGCCTTATGATCAGCTTGCAGACAGCATGGGTAGGGTTGTTCAGCAAATTTACTTTTACGGTGATAAAGATGGTATCGAGTCATTTGCCAATTTCATGACAACCTTTCGGGGAAAAAAAGAGTGGCGGATCGTTCAAAATGAAAATTGGGTGGATATACGATCTACGGTAGGAAGACCGGTATGGATCTTTGCCAATCTTCCGCTCGATAATTCAAAAGGGGATGATCCTGATGCAGCTGCCCAGGAAAAACTTGCTCAGTATTTGAAGAGTATGGGACTTCAACCTACGATTGTAGTTCATCGTGGGCATAGTTATCACCTTAAATATACCCTTGAGCAGCTTTCCAAAACAGCTAAGATTGTAATACTAGGATCCTGCGGAAGTTTTCAAAATCTCAATACCGTTTTACAGATTTGTCCTGAAGCCCACATTGTTTCTTCCAAGGAAGTGGGTACAAAATTGGTCAACGAACCTGTTTTAAGGCTGCTCAATGATGCCCTGATACAGGGTGGTGCAATCAATTGGATCGAGATCTGGACACAGCTGGAAAAAACGCTGAACATTGGTCTGGTGAAAGAGCGTCTGGATAATTATATCCCACCGCACAAAAATCTGGGAGCGCTTTTTATCAAGGCATACCAGAATGGCGTGCAATAAATATTTTTCATGGATAAGAAGAAAGGGTTCCTGGACTTTATATTATTGAGGCGCATCTTTGCTTATACTCGGCCCTATTCCCTCCGATTTTATTTATCCGTTTTTTTGGCCATTGCATTAGCGGTACTGGCTCCCATAAGACCCATACTTATCAACAAGACTTTGGCCAGGGTAAACGGATCCGATACAACGGCTATACAGACCATCACTTCTTTTCTGCTGATCATCACCCTTATACAAATTGGATTGTTGATAGTGGAAGCCGCTATGCGCTTTTTATTTTCATACATGACGTCGTGGATCGGACATAAAGTGGTGAAAGATATCAGGGTGCAGGTTTTTAACAAGATCCTTTCGCTCAACCTGCGCCAGTTCGACAAAACGCCGATAGGTACCCTTACCACGCGAACCATCAATGACATCGAAGCCATCAATGATATTTTTTCTGAAGGGCTGGTACCGATCATTGCAGATTTCCTTTCCATCATTGCAGTACTGGCAGCAATGTTTTACACAGATATTTATCTCACATTGATATGTTTGATCCCATTTCCCATCATGCTGATTGCTACTTACTTTTTTAAGGAAAGTGTGAACAAGTCATTTACCAATGTCCGCAATGCTATATCTGCCCTGAATGCCTTTGTTCAAGAGCATATTTCCGGTATGCAGGTGATCCAGGCTTTTACCGCCGAAGAAAAAGAAAGGAAAGCATTTGAGACCATAAACAGAAAACATCGAGATGCCAATATCCATGCCATATTTGCTTATTCTGTTTTTTTTCCTATTGTTGAAATTGTACTGGCGTTCTCACTCGGACTTCTGGTTTGGTTTGCTGCAACAGAGGCATACGGTTTTGGATCTGCAGCCGCAATTGAAGTTGCGGGCAAGATTGTTTCCTTTATGTTGATGCTTAATCTGCTATTCAGACCATTGCGGGTAATTGCAGATAAATTCAATGTACTGCAAATGGGTATGGTGGCAGGCGAACGTGTAATGCTGTTGATAGATAATGAGGATTTGTTGCCAGATAATGGAAAGATCAACAAACCGATCAATGGCGACATCACGTTTGATAAGGTTTCTTTTTATTACAACGAGGGCGTTCCGGTTTTGAAAGATGTCAGTTTCTCCCTCAAAGAGGGGCAGAGTTTGGCAATTGTAGGAAAAACCGGTAGCGGGAAAACAACCATCATCAACCTCATCAACAGGATGTATCAGCATCAGTCGGGCCAGATCCTCCTGGACGGCATTCCTGTAGAAGAATATTCGTTGAGCAGGTTGCGGGCAGGTGTTGGAATTGTGTTGCAGGACGTCTTTCTTTTTTCGGGTTCAGTCTTGGATAATGTCACTCTTCGGAATCCTGCCATTACGAGAGAAGAAGTGAGAAATGCGGCACGGCTGATTGGAATAGATGATTTCATTGAATCTTTACCTGGTGGATACGACTATCATGTTATGGAGAGGGGGGCTACACTCTCATTGGGACAGCGTCAGTTGCTTTCTTTTCTAAGGGCCCTGTTGTACAAACCTTCTATCCTGATCCTGGATGAAGCCACCTCTTCAGTGGATTCCCACACCGAAAAATTGATTCAACATGCCATTGAGGTACTGACCAGTGGAAGGACTTCCATCATCATAGCTCACAGGCTTTCCACCATTCAGAAGGCCGATCAAATACTGCTGCTGGAAAAAGGGGAGGTGATGGAGCAGGGCGACCACAGTACACTACTTAAAAACAGGGGACAATATGCTCAACTTATAGAGCTTCAGACAGGGGATAACTTGCCATGAGTTTTTTTGGCTTCAAACAAGGTTATTCAGGCTCCCCATACTATCTTTGCAGCAAATTTTGGAAGTTTTATGGGTGCAAAATGGCTGAAAACGTTACTGGTGGCTACTTTCGGGCTATTTTTTACTGTTTTTACAATGCCCGTTTTGGCCAATGAAGAAGGTGAAAAAGGGGGTTTGGATCCAGCCAAGGTCATTATGGAACACATCCAGGATGCCCACGATTTCCATTTTTTCACCCTGGAGAAGAAAGATGGCACTGAATTTCATGCTACAGTTCCACTCCCGGTGATCATTTATTCCCAGAAAAAAGGGTTATTACTATTCTCCTCCAGTCAATTCCATCACGGGCATGCAGCTTACCAGGGATATACACTGGAGCATAACAAAATTCACAGCGAAGACCCAACAGAAGTATTCTATGACCTATCCATCACCAAGAATGTGGTGCAGATGTTGATTGCGCTCACCTTGCTGGTAGTATTGCTGCTCGGGATTGCCAATAAATACAAAAAAGGTCAAGGCGTAACGTCTGCCCCCAAAGGTTGGCAAAATGCAATAGAGCCGGTAATTTCATTTGTGAGGGATGAAGTTGCAAAACCCAATCTGGGAGGTAAATATGCCAAATACCTGCCCTATTTGCTTACGGTATTCTTCTTTATTCTCATCAACAATATTTTTGGTCTCTTACCGGGTTCCGCCAATGTAACGGGTAACATTTCTTTCACCATTGTATTGGGTGTTGTTTCATTTTTTGTGATCATCTTCAGCACCAACAAACATTTCTGGGGACATATATTCTGGTATCCGGGTGTTCCGGTGGTGGTAAGGGTGCTGATCATGCTCCCGGTAGAATTGTTGGGTGTTTTCACAAAGCCCTTTGCCCTGATAGTCCGTTTGTTCGCCAACATGGTAGCCGGGCACATCATCATTCTCAGTTTCATCACGTTGATTTTCATATTTGGGTCCATGAGCGCAGTGGCCGGCTGGGGCTTTTCCCCGCTGTCGGTCTTGTTCGCTGTATTCATTTACCTGATCGAAATATTGGTTGCATTCATTCAGGCTTTCATCTTCACTAATCTGACGGCGGTTTTCATCGGACAGGCTTTTGAGGGCGGGCATGATGATCACCACTGATTTTTTATTTTTCATTTTTAAAAACAAGTATCATGGATTTCATGACAATCATGCTCGAAGTTCAGACCGGTTTCTCCCACATGGGTGGTGCTATCGGCGCTGGATTGGCCGCGATCGGTGCCGGTATCGGTATTGGTCAGATCGGTAAGGGTGCAGTAGAAGCTATTGCCCGTCAGCCGGAAGCTTCAAATGACATTCGTGCAAACATGATCCTGACTGCCGCTTTCGTTGAGGGTGTTGCCCTCTTCGCGGTTATCGCAGGACTCCTGGCCGTTTTGAAGTAATCATTACGGTGCACAACAAAACAACTGCATCCAATGCACAGGGCGGAGGATGCAGTTAACTTCAACAAGAAAAAATAAACATATAACATGGAGCTTTTATTACCCGGTATAGGTCTTTTGTTCTGGACCTTGTTGGCATTCGGCCTGGTATTCTTTATCCTGAAGAAGTTCGCCTGGGGGATCATCATCAAGTCACTCAATGAAAGAGAGTCCGGTATTGCAGAGGCACTTGCCTCAGCTGAAAAGGTGAAGGCGGAGATGGCCCAGCTGAAAAATGAGAATGAATCGCTGATGGCCCAGGCAAGAGAGGAGCGTTCTCAAATGCTGAAGGAAGCCAAGGATGCCAAAGACAAGATGATCAATGAAGCCAAGGATCAAGCCAAGGCGGAAGCTGCCAAGATCATTACTGATGCACAGGCTGCAATCCAAAGTCAGAAAATGGCCGCCCTTACCGATGTGAAGAACCAGATCGGTAATATGGTCATTGAGATTTCTGAAAAGGTTATCAGAAAACAATTGGAGAACAAGAGCGAACAGGAAAAATATATTCAGCAAATGGCTGGTGAACTTCATCAGTTTGGAAAACAATAAAGATGCGTCAGAGCAAAGTTGCACAACGTTACGCTAAGGCACTTTTCGATCTATCTGTAGAAACAGGAAAGATTGAAGAAGTAAAAAAAGACCTTGATCTGATCAGGGGTACAAAGCACAAGGAGCTGGAAACCTTGCTGGTGTCACCAGTAGTGCCCGGTGAGAAGAAAGTATCCGTTTTTGAGGCCGTATTTGCCAAACATGTTCAACCCATCACGGTTTCCTTTTTCAAACTCATTTTTGTCAAAGGCAGGTCAGTTGCCATCAATGATATTATTGAAGCATTTGCTGGAAAGTACCGCGACATGAAAGGCATCAAGGTAGCAGAGATCACTACTGCCGTTCAACTTTCTGATGAGGCCAAAGCCAGTATTGCCGAGCAATTGAAAAGCAGTGCCATCCTCAAGGGTAAGCAAGTAGAGCTGAAAGCGAAAGTAGATCCTTCCATCATCGGAGGACTTGTGGTGCAGGTGGATGATCAGCTTTTTGACGCCAGTATCAAACATGATCTTCAACACATCAAACGTCAGTTCATCAAGAACATGTACGTGAGTGAACTCAAATGATTAATCGATCAATACAATTAAAATAAGCAGTTATGATAGACATTAAACCCGATGAGATTTCAGCGATACTCCGCCAGCAGCTGAGCAACTTCAATACCTCTGCAGAACTGGAGGAAGTGGGTACGGTGCTTCAGGTGGGTGACGGTATTGCCCGCATCTACGGTCTCAACAATGTAAAATCAGGTGAGCTGGTTGAGTTTGACAATGGAGTAAAAGCCATTGCCCTCAACCTCGAAGAAGATAATGTGGGTGTGGTTTTGATGGGTGAAGGAGCCGGCATCAAAGAAGGGTCCAAAGTAAAGCGTACCGGATTGATCGCTTCGATCAAAGCGGGTATGGGTTTGGTAGGACGTGTCATCAACACGCTGGGTGAACCCATCGATGGCAAAGGTCCTGTTGCCGGAGATCTTTATGAAATGCCGCTCGAGCGTAAGGCACCGGGTGTTATCTTTCGTGAGCCGGTGAAGGAGCCTCTGCAAACTGGTATCAAGGCAATCGATGCCATGATCCCGATTGGACGCGGACAACGTGAGTTGATCATCGGTGACCGTCAGACCGGTAAGACTGCCATTGCGATCGACACCATCATCAACCAGAAAGAATTCTACAAGGCCGGTAAGCCTGTATATTGTATTTATGTAGCGATCGGACAAAAAGCCTCTACCATTGCCGGTGTGATGAAAACACTGGAAGACAATGGTGCGATGGACTACACCATCATCGTTGCTGCTCCTGCTGCTGATCCAGCTCCCTTGCAGTTCTATGCACCATTTGCCGGAGCTGCGATTGGAGAATTTCTCCGCGACACCGGTAATGCAGCCCTGATCATTTATGATGATCTTTCCAAGCAAGCAGTTGCATACCGTGAGGTTTCCCTGCTGCTTCGCCGCCCACCCGGACGTGAGGCATATCCAGGTGACGTATTCTACCTCCACAGCCGTTTGCTCGAGCGTGCAGCAAAAGTGATCGCTAAAGATGAAGTTGCCAAGAACATGAACGACCTGCCTCCTTCCATTAAGCACCTTGTAAAAGGTGGTGGTTCCCTGACGGCGCTGCCGATCATTGAAACGCAGGCGGGCGACGTATCAGCTTATATTCCTACGAATGTGATCTCCATTACGGATGGTCAGATCTTCCTGGAATCCAACCTTTTCAACGCCGGCATTCGTCCAGCGATCAACGTGGGTATTTCCGTAAGCCGCGTGGGTGGTAATGCACAGATCAAGTCGATGAAGAAAGTATCTGGCACCCTGAAACTCGATCAGGCACTTTACCGTGAGCTGGAGGCATTCTCCAAGTTCGGTGGTGATCTTGACGCCGCAACCAAATCGGTGATCGACAAGGGTGCACGCAACGTGGAAGTGTTGAAACAAGGACAGTATCAGCCAGTATCAGTTGAAAAGCAAGTGGCCATCATCTATCTGGGTACACAAGGTTTGCTCAGGGATGTTCCCGTAAGGTCTGTAAAGGCTTTCGAAGAACAATTCCTCATGGAAATGGAAAGCAAGCATCCAGAGATTCTGGCTGAATTCAAAAAAGGTAATCTGCCTGAAGATGGGTTGAAAACGATGAGTGAGTTGGCAAAGGGAATTGCAGGGCAGTACAAATAATGTTGAGAGAGGTTGAAGTAGTTGAAGGGGTTGAGGAGGTTGAAGTCTCTTCAACCCCTTCAAACTTTTCAACTCCCTCAACCAATCCAGCTTCCTCGCTTCGCTTGGAATGACAATGTGCTTCAACCCCTTCAACCCCTTCAACTACTTCAACCTCCTCAACCTAATATGCTCTCCATCACCCACCTCTCTAAATCCTTCGGCAGCTTTCAGGCAGTAAGTGACCTGTCCTTTGCTGTAAACGAAGGTGAAGTTTATGGGTTCCTCGGACAAAACGGTGCAGGTAAATCCACCACCATCAGGATGATCCTTTCACTTATCCAGCCTACAGGCGGAAACATTGAGGTTTTTGGAAGGTCGCTGTTTACCGACAGGGAATATATTCTTAGAAGGATAGGAGCTGTTGTAGAGAAACCGGATCTCTATCGGTATTTGTCGGGTTATGAGAATCTCAGCCTTTTTGCTAAACTTAGTGATGCCTCCATCAGCAAGTCGGCCATCATGGAATGTCTGACCTTGGTTGGGTTGGAGAAAAGGGCAAAAGATCCGGTGAGGGTATATTCTCAGGGAATGAAACAACGACTGGGTATTGCTGTTGCATTGGTGCATAATCCTGATTTCATCATTTTGGATGAGCCCACCAATGGATTGGATCCACAGGGTATCGCTGATATCCGAAACCTGATCATGATGTTGAGCAAGGATAGAGGGAAAACCATTTTGGTTTCCTCTCATCTATTGTCGGAAATAGAACAGGTGGCCGATAGCATGCTGATCATCAACAAAGGGAAGAAGATAGTTGAGGGCAAGGTGAAAGAACTGGTCAACCCCGAAAAACTACAATTGGAAATTGTTTGTTCAGATAATGTGAAGGCATTTGAGTTGTTGTCTGAATCAGCCTGGAGTAAGGGTTTGCGCAGGTCTAACAGCCAGTCGGTCAGCATACAGACAGACGCCGACTCTGTAGCAGCGCTGAATAAATACCTGGTTGATCAAAATATTGGGGTGACCAGCTTGCGTGCGATGAATTCTCTGGAAGCTTATTTCCTCTCCTTAACCTCTGGCAATGAAGTTTCTTAATATTGTTTACATAGAGCTGTATAAGATATTCCGCAAGCCACGGACCTATATTTCCTTCGCAGCAGTGTCAGCGATTGTGGGTTTGATCCAGCTTGGATTTTATGCGGATGGGGAAAGCTATATGCAGTTTGGAATGCAGTCGTTCACCGACTCTTTCGATATTCAGGGAAACATCATGAACGGTTATCTGATGGCCTATATCATCCTGCAATTATTGCTGGTGCATGTTCCTTTGCTGGTGGCTTTGGTGGCGGGTGACATGATTTCCGGAGAAGCTGCTCAGGGAACCTTGCGTGTGTTACTGACCAAGCCCATCAGGCGTTCTACACTTATCCTGGCTAAGTTTACCGCTTCCGGTATTTATACCCTTGCTTTGCTTTTGTGGATGGCTGTGTGGGCCTTGGGAATTTCAATGCTGGTATTTGGTGTGGATGACATGCTCATCCTGAAAAGTGAATCTGCTTCACAGATCATGGCTTCGGATGTGATGTGGCGATATATGGCGGCATTCCTTTTTGCTGCCATCGCATTGCTCACGGTATCTGCACTTAGTTTTTTTCTAAGTCTCTTCGCTGAAAATTCAATTGGTCCCATCATGGCCACCATGAGCATCATCATCGTCTTCACCATTCTGAATACACTTGACCTTCCCATCTTCAGCAGCCTCAAGCCCTTTCTTTTTACCAGTCATATGTTGGGCTGGAAAGGATTTTTTGATGTTACCGTAAATGCAAACAACGAACAAGTCGTGGGCTCTATTGAAAATCTTAGGGCTGTTATTTATTCTGCAGGTATCCTGATTTTGCATATTGCAGGATTTCTTGTGGCTTCCATTCTCATTTTCAGGAAGAAAGATATCATGTCATGATATTTACTACATTCATGTGGTAAAATTTTGCCACATGAAAAAATTAGCGCTCTTCCTCTCCATCATCATTTCCATCTCATCTGTCAGTGCAGCCGTCCGACTGCCTTCTATCATTGGCTCACACATGGTCTTGCAACAAAAATCTACTGTGAAACTCTGGGGCTGGTCGGGTCCGGGTGAAAACATCAGCATCAAAGTGGGTTGGGATACCACCACATATAAGGTTGTGGGTACCCGCGGTGCCAGATGGGTTGCTGAGATCAAAACACCTGCTGCGGGAGGTCCATATACCATTCGCATCAAAGGCAACAATGAAATACTGCTGGAGGATGTGCTGATCGGTGAAGTATGGCTATGTGGCGGACAAAGCAATATGGAATGGTCGGCGGATCAAGGATTACCCCAATCCAAAGAGGAATCTCCCAATGCCACCAATACCCAGATCCGTTTCTTTTATGTTTCCAAGTCAACTTCTTCTACATTGCAAGATGATGTTACCGGCCAGTGGGTGGTTTGCAATCCTGAAGCCATGCTGCATTTCAGTGCCATCGGATATTTTTTCGGGAAGCAGATAAATACAACAACAGGAAATCCGATTGGACTGATCAACAGCAACTGGGGTGGAACACCGGCAGAAGTATGGACACCGGAAGAGATCATTACCCATGATCCTGACCTACTCAAGGCGGCAGAAAAACTGACACCCGCTGCATGGTGGCCCCATGTCAGGGGAGAAGCTTATAATGCCATGATCTATCCTTTGACACAATTTTCAATTGCTGGTGCGATCTGGTATCAGGGAGAATCCAATGTGAGTGGCCATTTCCTTTACAAACGTTTGTTCACCACGATGATCGAGAGCTGGAGAAAAGCCTGGGGGAAAAACTTTCCTTTCTATTATGTTCAGATTGCACCCTACACTTATGGCGATACCCATATCAACGGTGCTTTGCTTCGCGAAGCACAGACCCAGTCAGCTTCTCACCCCAAAACAGGTATGGTGGTGATCAGCGATTTGGTAGACAACGTAAAGGATATCCATCCCAAGATGAAAAAAGAAGTGGCAGCACGTCTTGCCAATTATGCGTTGGCGGAAACCTATGGTGTGAAGGGATTGCAGTATAAGAGTCCAACGTATAAATCCCATGCTATTGAAAAAGGAAGCATCAGGATACAATTCAATGATGTGCCCTCAACACTGGTGGGCAAAGGAACCGAGATCACAGATTTTTTCATCGCAGGAGCAGATGGCATCTTCGTTCCGGCCAAGGCCAAAATAGAAGAAAAAACCGTTTTGGTATCAGCCAAAACGGTTAAAGAACCTGTTCATGTAAGATTTGGATTCACCAATACCGCCATGCCGAATTTGTTTACGGCAGAGGGATTGCCAGTGAATCTATTCAGAACGGATCAATAAAACTTGGTTACGCCCGGAACAGCAACTTTGTAGTTGCCATTTGCATCAGGTAATGATTTGGGCAATGTATCCCAGGTATAGGCTGTGGGTTGCAGATTGAGTCCGCTATTCAAAGCCTTGTCCCATTCCAATACTTGTCCGCTATAAGTTGCCATACGCCCAAGGATGGAGGTCATCGTACTTTTGGCTCCGTTCTCAGCATCAGCAAATTTGTATTCACCTTTGGCAATGGCTGCAAATAGTTCTACATGTTCGTTCTGGTAGGGTTCATTCTCTGTTTTCTTATCAAACTGATAGATCACGCTTCCCTTGTGGTCTCTGATGTTAGCAGCGCCACAATAGATCTTGCCTTTTGTACCGATCAGCAGTTCGTCCACTTTGGCTGATGTTTTGGGGATATGGCGACATTGGCTGTTGAGGATGGAACCATCCGCATAGTGGAATTCCACAAAGTGATGATCAAAAATTTCACCATGATCTTTGCCCTTACGAACTTCTCTTCCTCCGAAGCCTTGTGCTTTCACAGGATATGAGCCTTTGAACCAGTTGATCACATCAATATTGTGAATATGTTGTTCAGTGATATGATCACCACAAAGCCAATTGAAATAGTACCAGTTGCGCATCTGGTATTCCATTTCGGTTTGGCCCTCTTTTCTGGGTCTTACCCACACCCCATCATTGTTCCACCAGGCCTGTGCTGAGGTGATGTCGCCGATAAGATCTTTTCGTTTGAAAAGTTCCCTATAGGAAGTTTGGTAGTGACGTTGCAAGCCGACCACTACATTGAGTTTCTTTTGCTTGGCTTCTTCGGCAGCTACCAGCACGCGCTTTACTCCTTCCGGATCGGTAGCTACCGGCTTTTCCATGAAAATATGTTTGCCTTGTTTTACAGCTTCTTCAAAATGAATAGGCCTGAATCCGGGCGGTGTGGCAAGTATCACCACATCTGCCAAGGCAATGGCTTTCTGATAACCGTCAAATCCGGTAAATTTTCTTTCTTCTGGAACATCCACCATTTTGGTAAGATTTCCTGTTACGCCTGCTTCTGAAAGATCACCCGTAATGTTTTTATAGCTTTCATCCAGTCTGTCGCGAAAAGCATCTGCCATAGCAACAAGCTTGACATTCTGTTTGCTTCTCAGTGCCTGAACGGCAGCACCGGTGCCGCGACCACCACAGCCTACCAAGGCTACTTTGATGGTATCATCAGCACCAGAATGGAAGTTGGCCTGGCTGAGCAGCGGGGCAGCGATCACACCTCCGGAAATGAGAGTGGATTGTTTTACAAACTCACGGCGGCTATTGCCGGAAGATGGCTTGTTGTTTTGCATCGTTGTTGGTTTATTAGGTTTAATTACCGAGATACAATTTATAAAATTTTTCGGCTTCTTCAGCAGTAGGTTGTTTAGCAGGTTTCAGGATCCGGAATCCTGCGAACATGCCATCCGTAAGCCACCACCTACTTTTGGGGATCTGGGGGTCTCTTTTGTTCCAGGATGGCTCAGAATACAAGCGCGTGGAAACTTTAAGGGTAGCTGCATCGTCCATATAGGATCCGCCCCTTATGCTGCGCGGATATCTGGATACAGGGGGATTGGTAGGATCAATGGCATTGTCTGGAAGTTTCTTGTAATATTCCGGATCGTATTGGTCCATGGTCCATTCTGAAACATTTCCCAGCATATCATACAGGCCCCAGCCATTGGGCTTACGGGTGCCCACTTTCTGGTATTTGCTTTTGCTGTTATTCTTGAACCAGGCATATTGTGCCAGCATTGCAGGGTCGTTCCCAAAAAAATAATTTCCCTTGGCCCCTGCTCTGCAAGCATATTCCCATTCTGCTTCAGAAGGCAAGCGGAAAAAAATTCCTGTTTTTTGATAAAGCCATCGGCAGAACATCATCGCTCCATCCACACTCATGCTGTTCACCGGAAATCCTCCTTCCTTTCCCATGTTCCAGCTCAGATCAATATATTGAGGAGTTGGCCTTGTTATAGCATCCTCTTTGGATCCCTGAGAAGTACCTTCATCCTTGAAGAAAATATCAAACTGATCATGTGTGATTTCATACACGCCCATGGAAAAATCAGAAACCGTTATCTGTCTTGCTGGTTTTTCATTTGGATTGGCAGCATTGTTGTTCCCCATCTGAAATGAGCCGCCCTTGATGGCTACCATCCTGATCTTCAAGGATGAGCCAGGAATGGAAATTTCTTCAGCTGCTGTTTTTACAAGTTGGGCCATTTGCATGAGAGGGAGCAACAGAAGAAGGGAGGGGAGGGTGATAATTTTTTTCAATGCATTCTATTTGATGCAATTTTAAGTAATTTGTAACGGATAATCCTCATCACAACCACATATTTAATGCCATATGCAACGCAGAAATTTTCTACAACGCAGTTCTTTACTTGGAGCTTCATTGGTGCCCGGAGTAGCTGCTCTTTCTTCATTCGGAGCAACTTCAAAAACTGAGGAAGCGAAGACGTTCAATTTGAATTATGCCTTTCATGATGGCATGTTCTCCAATAATGCCGGTAAGGATTTCATTGATCAAATCAAGTGGGCACATGATCAGGGTTTCCGAGGAATTGAAGACAACGGTATGATGTCCAGAACTCCCGAAATGCAAAGCAAGATCGGAGAAACTCTTGCCAAGCTGGGGATGACCATGGGGGTATTTGTGATTACTACCGATAGCTGGCACTGGAAGCTGAGTCTTACCACCGGCAAACAGGAGTTCAAGGATGTTATTGTTCGCGATTGTAAAACAGCAGTGGAAGTAGCAAGGCGTTGCAATGCCAAACACATGACTGTTGTTCCTGGCAATTTCGACAGATCCTTGCCCATGGATATTCAGACTGCTAACGTGATCGATGCCTTGAGAAGGGGAACAGAAGTACTGGAGAGAAATGGATTGGTAATGGTGCTAGAACCCTTGAGCGACAATCCAGATCTCTTCCTTCGTCATTCTTCACAGACCTTTATGATATGCAAGGCTGTGAATAGCCCTTCCTGCAAGATTCTGTTTGATATGTACCACATGCAGCGCAACGAAGGCAATATTATTGCCAACATTGATAAGACCTGGGATGAGATCGGATATTTTCAAATTGGGGATAATCCTGGCAGAAAAGAACCCGGATCTGGTGAAATGAACTATAGGAATATCTTTAAGCACATCCATAAAAAAGGATACCGCGGCATCATGGGAATGGAGCACGGAAATGCCAAGCCCGGTAAAGAGGGTGAAATGGCATTGATTCAGGCTTATCGGGATGCTGATGCCTTTCTCTAGAGGAATGAACTTTTGCTGAGTGGTTTTGTTTTTTGTATATGCATAGATTATGTATTGTTTTGTTTTTGATTTTGTGCTCTGATACATTGCAGGCACAGACGGCTGATGAAGTCATTGCAAAAGTCAAAGGGAAATTGGTTTCTGTAAGATCTTACGAAGCAAAGGGCCAGCTCAAAACAGATGTAGCTTTCCTGAAGATCCCTATATCATCTGTCAGCATCAGTTATCAGTTTCCCGACAAATTCAGCATCAAGAAAGATGGAGGCTTATCTGTGCTTCCCAAAGGGGGTATCCGTATCAACATGAATTCATTGATCACGGAAGCCAACACAGCTCTTGATGCCGGAAGGGTGAACTGGAAAGGTGCAGATTTGGCCGTATATAAGTTATTACCGTTATCAGAAACATCAGACATAGTGCTTACCACCCTGTATGTGGATGACAAACAAATGGTCATCAGAAAGGCCATTACCACCACCAAGGAAAATGGAACTTATGAGATGGAAATGGATTATGGGAAATATGTGCAGTGGGGTCTGCCAGATAAGGCGGTGATGATCTTCAACACCAAGGATTATAAACTGCCCAAAGGGGTTACGTTTGAATACGATGCAGGAATTGCACAAAAGCCAAAAGATCCAAAACAACTGAGCAAGAAAGGTAAAATTGAGATACTGTACTCATCTTATGTGATCAACAAATGATCACTCCTCAATTTTTTCGTCTACTGCATTCGCTACAACATGTGCAGAAATTTTTCTGAGGGGATTTCTTCTCATTTCTGCAATGCCAGCTCTGGTATTGAATATTTCAATCGCTGCAAATATTGCTGCCCTGAAGGAGGATTCATCAGCCAGGTTTTTACCGGCTATATCAAATGCAGTACCGTGATCAGGTGACGTGCGAATAGCTGATATACCTGCTGTAAAATTGGTGCCTTCCCCAAGTGCCAGCGACTTGAAGGGAATCAATCCCTGGTCGTGGTACATGGCCAGCACAGCATCAAATTTTTCATGATTGCCACGCGCAAAGAAAGCGTCGGCACTGTATGGGCCCATTACAACACAGTCATTTTTTTTGGATTCAGTCACTGCAGGTCTGATAATGTCTTTTTCTTCTCTGCCTACCAATCCTTCATCACCGGCATGAGGATTCAATCCCAACACCGCAATCCGCGGTCTTTCCAATCCAAAATCTTTTTTCAAGCTTGCCTTGAGTAAGTTGATCTTGCGTATGATCTGTTCTTTGGTGATGTTTTTGGAAACTTCTCCTATGGCTACATGTTCCGTTAACAGCGCTACTCGCATGTTTTCGGCAACCATCAGCATCAGTACTTCATCTGCTTTGAAAGCATCTTTCAAATAGGGGGTATGTCCGGTGAAATTGAATTCACTGCTTTGCATGGTGAACTTGTTTAGCGGCGCAGTAACCAATGCATCAATGGATTGCTCTTTCAATGCTTTAACCGCAGCCTGCAATGATCTGACCCCATACTTGCCTCCAATTTCATTCATTTGTCCGGGCTGAATATCGACATCCTCTTCCCAAACTGTAAAAATATTCAGTTGCTTGGGATTGATCTTGGTCAGGTCTTTGGTGCTGTTGTAGTTGATGTTGGCTTCCGGCATTAATTTCCGGTAGAAATTCAACACCTTGTTGTTGGCAAATACAACGGGAGTGCAAAATTCCGTGATCCTGTTGTCTGCAAAGGTTTTGATGATCAGCTCGATCCCAATACCATTCAGGTCGCCAACAGATATCCCAATCACCGGTCTTTTTTGTGCACTCATCGTAACTGCTTGTGTTGAGGCACAAAGGTACACCGAAAACGGGGATCTTTCCCGTAATTTTGACCCAATGTACACCCTGAAGAAATCACTGGGACAGCACTTCCTCAAAGACGAATCCGTTTGCATACGCATAGTAGAGGCTTTATCTGCCGGTACTTTTCGATCGTTATTGGAAGTGGGACCAGGTGGAGGAGCCCTCACAAAATATCTCATAAAGATTCCAGAAATTGCCTTTAGGGCTGTAGAGCTGGATGAAGAAAAGGTATCCTATCTGAAAAAGACATTTCCGGAGTTACACGACAAGATTATTGAGGGAAGTATATTGGATATCAATCTTCCATTCGACGAGCCCTTTACCATCATCGGAAACTTCCCATATAATATTTCTTCTCAGATTGTTTTTCGGATCATTGACTGGAGAGAGCAAGTGGAGTCAATGGTGGGAATGTTCCAGAAAGAGGTAGCACAAAGGATCTGTGCCAAAGAAGGAAGTAAAGATTATGGTATCCTGAGTGTGTTGACGCAGGCATATTACAGTGCTGAATATCTTTTTGATGTAGATGAAGAATGTTTTAATCCTCCGCCCAAGGTTAAGAGTGGCGTGATTCGATTGCGTTACCTGGGCAATCCGTATGGAATTGAGCATCACAGAAAATTCTTGATGTTGGTGAAGGCGGCATTTGGACAAAGGCGT
Source organism: Chitinophagia bacterium (assembly GCA_046309555.1). Lineage (GTDB taxonomy): Bacteria > Bacteroidota > Bacteroidia > Chitinophagales > Chitinophagaceae > Pollutibacter. The sequence continues at coordinate 21,932 of JBKCOY010000165.1, read as the reverse complement.
AAACAATTACGAAACCCTTTGAAGCCATATTTTGATCCTCAGGTCTTGCAAGATCCAATCTATACAAAAAGAGCAGAACAATTGAGTGTGGCTGATTTTGTCATGATCTTAAAACAAATGCGATGAAAGGGAAAGTTCTTGTTACAGCATTTGTTCATCCTCACCTCTGCAATGAACTCAGGCAAATGGGGTATGAAATTGATGTCAACGAATTGATATCCTATGAAGAATTGCTGAATGTAATTGAAGACTATACCGGCATCATTATCTCCACGCGGTTGAGGATAGACAGCGCCCAATTTGATCAGGCAACCCAATTAAAATGGCTTGCGAGGCTGGGCAGTGGGATGGAGATTGTTGATGTTACCTATGCAGCTCAAAAAGGCATACAGTGTTTCAGCAGTCCCGAAGGCAATTGCGATGCCGTGGCAGAATGGTGTTTGGGTACACTGATCGCTTTGAGAAGAAATCTTTTTCAGGCCGCAGCACAGGTGAAAAATTTGCAATGGATCAGGGAACCCAACCGTGGACCTGAATTGCAGGGTAAGACGATTGGCATCATTGGATATGGTCATACAGGCAGTGCTTTTGCCCGATTGCTGGGCTCCTTTGGTGTGAAGGTGCTGGCCCATGATAAATACAAGACTGGTTTTGGATCAGGACACGTGCTTGAATCAGACTGCGAAGCGATCGCAGCCAACGCTGATGTGGTTAGCCTGCATCTTCCTTTGGGTGCAGAAACCCATCATTATGTTGATGATGCTTTTTTTCAGCGTCTGAGACAAAAACCATTTTTGCTCAACAGCAGCAGGGGGTCTGTGGTTGATGCAGCTGCACTTCGAAAAGCACTTGATTCGGGAATGATAGCCGGAGCTGGTATTGATGTCCTTGAAAATGAATCCCTTGCAACTTATACAGCTGAAGAATGGGTACAATTGAACGGCCTAAGTCATCGCCCAAATGTGATCATTACTCCCCATATTGCAGGATATAGTCAGGAGTCTCTTTTCAAAATGGCTGATACCCTCATCCGGAAGTTGAAGGCTGCCGGATATTGATTTTTCCAAAAAAACCTACATTTGCAATACAGCAACGCTTCAGATCTTTCTGGGGCGTTGCTATTTTTTTCAAAACTGACCAAAGAAAAATAGACCATATGAGCGTAATGTATGTTACCAAGGAGACATTGGATCAAATGAAGGCGGAGCTTCATCACATGAAGACCGTTGAAAGACCTGCTGCATCCAAGGCCATTGCCGAGGCAAGAGAAAAAGGGGATCTGAAAGAGAATGCCGAATATGATGCGGCAAAGGAAGCGCAGGGTTTACTGGAAGCAAAGATCAGTCGTATGGAAGGAGAACTGGCTACAGCAAGGATTCTGGATGCCACAAACATTGACACCAGCAAGGTTTCCATACTTACCAAAGTGTCGATTACCAATAAGGCGACCAAGAAATCAATGACCTACCAGATTGTGTCTGAAAAAGAGGCCGATCTGAAATTGCAGAAGATCTCCGTTACTTCTCCTATTGGTAAAGGGTTACTGGGGAAAAAAGTAGGGGATGAAGCAGAAATACAGACGCCCAATGGCAAGATCGTTTTCTCCATCGATAACATCAGCATCTGACCATGGCCAGTATTTTCAGCAAAATCATTGCCGGCGAAATCCCATCCTATAAAATTGCAGAGAATGAAATGTTCTATGCTTTTTTGGATGTTTTTCCACTGGTGCCCGGACATACCCTTGTGGTCCCCAAGCTGGAAACGGATCGCCTCTTCGATCTTACAGAAGAGGAACTTTCTTCAATCCTTTTATTTTCACAACCCATTGCGAGAGCCATTGAAAACGCCTTTCCCTGCCAGCGTTGTGGCATTGCAGTAGTCGGACTCGAAGTTCCACATGCGCATGTTCATTTGGTACCGATCAATTCTGCAGATGACCTGAATTTTACCAGGACTAAACTCAAGCCGTTGCCGGATGAGTTGAAACAGGCACAATCAAGAATCCTTCAACATCTTTCATAAATGACAATTTCAAAGAGTGCAGAGAGAAATATAGTTGGCATCCTGATAGGAGTTCTTTTTGTGCTTGGGCTGTTTGATATACTTTATACTTTTGCCGGCTTCCATGCACAATATGGACTTTTGTATCCCGCTGCACATATGTTGCTCAATGTGCTGCTTTTTGTTTCCATTTCCTTCATCTGGTCAAAAGAAAAATGGGCCTTGTTTCTCTTTCTTGGAATTCTGATCTGCCACTTTGGATTGGATATCTATGTTGGTGCTTTCCAACTCTGGAAACTGCTGCTCTTGTTGCCTGGCTGGCTTTTCTATCGCTGGACTAATTCCTAGTTTCCAGTTCCCCAACATCCATCACTTCACCCTTCCAGGATTGGCTTTCATAAAAGCCTCCCATGAACCGCTTTTCTTCGTTGATGCAGATTTTTTTCTTGTTGCTGGAATGGAAGCCATTATTCCATGACTATTGAAGTGGTGACAAATAGCAACAGCCAGTGCGTCCGATGCATCAAAATATTTTGGTACTTCATCAATGCTGACCAGCGTTTTCAGCATCTTCCAAATTTGATCCTTGCCTGCTGCTCCATTTCCGGTGATGGATTGCTTTACTTTCCTGGGCGAATATTCTGATACGGGAATATTGTTCGACATCGCCACAGCTATTGCTACTCCCTGTGCCCTGCCCAGCTTGAGCATGCTTTGTACATTTTTTCCAAAAAAGGGGGCTTCAATGGCAAGATGATCCGGCTTGAAATCATCAATCAACGCCTGGATGACATGGTTGATCATACCCAGTCGTTCAAACATGTCTTTTTTTCCATTGAGTTTAATGGAATTCATGTCAAGCATGCTGATAGCATTACCGGTTACACGGATAATTCCATATCCCATGATCACCGTACCCGGATCAATGCCTAAAATAATTTTACTTTTCTGTGCCAACCGGGGTTATTTTTGAGGAAAGCTTACGTCTGAACAAAAATATCAAAATAATCATCAACTATCTCTTGGGTCCGGCTTTCCTGATCTGGCTTAGCTGGGATGTGTATCATCAGGTAACTGCTCAACAAGGTATCGGACAGCAATGGGAATCCTTTGTTGATACAATTTCAAAAAAAGGAGTATTGCCTTTGGCAGCTGTCATTTTGCTGATGTTGATACAATGGCTGCTGGAAGCCTTCAAATGGAAGCTGTTGCTAAAAGATATAGTTCCGTTGCATTGGATTGCTGCATTTGGTTCCATCCTCAGTGGGATCACCGTTTCGGTGGTTACACCCAATCGGATAGGTGAATTTGCAGGAAGAATCATTCATCTGCCCAATGGTACACGATTGGAAGGTACCGCCTTTACTTTTATGGGCAATATTGCACAGATGATCATTACTTGCTTCGCAGGAAGTATTTGCCTCTTTTTGGGATATGATGTATTGAAACTTCAGCTTCATTCACCTGAGTCCGTTTATTCAATAGATCTTCTGCTGTTATTGGCTCCCATAGCTGCAGTAGTCCTTATGCTCATTTATTTTTCAAGCAGTTGGATCCTGAAAAAACTTGGACACTGGAGATTGCTCCGGGCCTTTGCCAATCATTTGCTAGTGCTTTCCCATACTTCTCCAAGTCGGCTCACATGGGTATTGGTAATTTCACTTATTCGCTATCTGATCTTTATTGCACAATATCTGATCGTTTTTTATTTTTGCGGATTTTCATTGGACCCGTTGCAGCTGACCATTGGTGTGGCGGTCATGCTGTTGTGGCTTTCCATCGTGCCCACTTTTTCTTTCATGGAAATGGGGGTTCGCTGGCAGTTTGCCTTGCTTTTGTTTCCTCCGGCAGGTACTGGTTTGCTGGCTATTCCTCTTTCAGTGACCATCATTTGGTTGGTGAATTTTATTTTACCGGCAATCCTTGGGGCATTAGCTTTTATCCGCAAACCTTCAAATGATCTCGCTACAGCTGATATTTAATAAAAGTTTAAATATCCTTTTGCCAAGCCAACAAAATCAATAGGCCATTGGTTTTATCTTTGCATGATGCGTTCAATTCGAAAATTCCTGATCCTGATCATTTTTTCATTGGCTTTTACCAAGCTGGGAGCTTTCAATGATTTTTGCGGATTGAATAATGGCGCTTTTGCTGCTGGTGAAGTGATTACTTTTAAGATATTCTATAACGTAATTGGTCTTTATGTAGACGCAGGTACTGCGTCTTTTACCGTAGCACAAGAAAGATTAAACAACAAACCGGTTTATCATATTACCGGGCTAGGCACATCCAATCCTTCATACGACTGGATTTTCAGGGTTCGTGATCGGTATGAAACCTATATTGATACGGCTTCATTAAAGCCCTATCGGTTTGTCAGGCATGTAGAGGAGGGGGGATTCAAAAAGGATGAATGGGTGAATTTTGATCATCAAAATAACAAAGCCACCAGCAATAAGGGCACTTATCCCATTTCCGATTGTATGCAGGATGTATTGAGTTCTATTTATTATGCACGCAATATTGATTTTTCAAAATATAAGATAGGAGAAAAGATTCCGTTCAGTATGTTTCTTGACAATGAGGTTCACAACATTTATATACGATATCTGGGAAAGGAACTTGTGAAAACAAGATATGGTAAATTCACCGCCATCAAATTCAAACCCATGCTGATCAGCGGGACTATTTTTGAAGGGGGAGAGCTGATGACAGTATGGGTATCGGATGATTCCAACAGAATACCTCTTAGAATTGAAAGCCCAATTACTGTTGGCAGTGTGAAGGTAGACATGATGGGATATCGAAATTTACGATATCCGTTTGGCTCATTGGTTAAGATGAAGTGATCTCTTCTAAACGGAATCTCTCTTTAACCCTGAATCCTTTTTCAGTTTTCTCAACTGTTGCACATTCCGTGTTGGCATCATGACCGAAAAAAAGAATATAACCATACTCTGCTGCCTCTTCTAAAAAAATCTTTTTTTCCTCCATGGATTGCAAAGGAAACATATCATACCCGGCAATATATGCCACAGGCACATGTGCGGAAGAGGGAATGAGATCTGCTGCAAAAACAATTTTTTTATCCTTGTAATGAATGATGGGAGACATCATGGCTTGTGTATGGCCAGAAGTAAATAGGATGTCAATACGATCACAGAATTTAGTTCTTTCCCCTTTTTTGATGTCTATGAATTTCAGACATCCTGTTTCTTCGAGTGGAATTATATTTTCTTTCAGAAAGGATGCTTTTTCTCTGGCATTGGGTGCTATGGCCCATTCCCAGTGTGTTTTGTTGCTCCAATAGATTGCATTCGGGAAAGTCGGCAATAGTTTCTCACCCTCTTTTTTTACAGCGCCTCCACAATGATCAAAATGCAGATGGGTAAGGATTACGTCTGTAATATCTTCTGCTCTAAAGCCAAGTTTTGCAATTGACCCCGTCAGTGTATCCTGACCACTTGGGTAATAGTAGCTGAAAAACTTTTCAGACTGTTTATCACCCATACCAGTATCAATTAAAATTTTTCTTTCCCCATCCACAACAAGAAGACATCGCATCGACCAGGTACAGAGATTGTTCTCATCTGCCGGCACTAATTTTTGCCAAATTCCTTTTGGAACCACGCCGAACATGGCACCCCCATCCAGCTTGAACAATCCTGTATCAATTGAATAGATTCGCATGCTTTTCGCGGGTGATTATTTTTTTGGTATACAGCAAGGCAAAGAAACTCAAGATAAAAAATCCCATGAGCATGAGTATGGAATTTCTCATGCTGCCGGTTAATTCCTCATTGTATGCGAAAAGGAAAAGTCCAATGGTCAATGCTACTTTCTCCGTTACATCATAGAAACTGAAATAAGATGCAGTATCCTCTGTTGCGGGTATCAGTTTAGAATAGGTACTTCTGCTCATCGATTGAACTCCTCCCATTACAAGTCCAACACATGCCGCCAGAATATAAAACTCTGTTTGGGAGTGGATATTATATCCCCAGATGCAGATAGCGACCCAGATGAGGATGGCGATTAGCATGGTGGGAATATTTCCAATGATCTTTGATAATCTGCTCAAAACAATGGCCCCAATGATGGCCACAAGCTGAATAAGGATGATGGTAAGGATCAGTTTGGGTTCATCCTCTGGTTTGGGAAAGATTTCTTTTTTGCTATAACCAGCAGCAACCAACATAACGGTCTGCACACCCACGCTCAACAGAAAAAATGCACCCAGAAAGCGTTTGAGGGCAGGTATTGATTTTGCCTCTTTCCAGACCTGTTGCAATTCATGAAAGCCATTGATGAGAATATGTTTCTTGAGCTCCTTGTTGCTCTTCACTTTTGACGGCAACACAGCCAGTGGAATCTGAGCAAATCCGAGCCACCAGATACCCACCAGTAAAAATGAAATACGTGGGCCCAGGGTTTTGTCTCCATTATCCAATCCAAACCATTCCGGTTTCAGGATGATCACAAAACATATCAATTGCAGGAGTACGCTTCCGATATATCCCATTGCAAATCCCCTTGCGCTTACTTTATCTCGTTCCTCTGGCAAAGCTATATCCGGAAGATAGGAGTTATAAAACACCCAGCTGCTCCAGAAACCGAGGGCGGCAAGTGCAAAAAACAAAATGCCCCACTCGAGGCGATCTGGTGTAAAAAAGAAAAGAGCCATGCAGGAAATGGATCCTAGGTAACAAAAGGCCCGCATGAATGATTTTTTATTACCCTTATAGTCAGCGATAGAAGATAGGATAGGGGATATGATGGAAACCAGTAAAAAAACAGCCGCCAATGCATAGTTCTGCAGGGCAGTATTGATCACCCTGATCCCAAAGAAATCGACATAGGAAAGAGGATTGCTCTGATCACCTGTTGTGATGGCTACGTAATAGGCCGGAAAGATGGTGGAGGTGATGACCAGATTATAGGTGCTGTTGGCCCAGTCGTACATTGCCCAGGCCTTCTGAACTTTTTTCCGTTCTTTCATGATCAAAGCTTATCCATCAAGATAAGCATAATCAGAACAGAACCCAAGACAATTCTGTACCAGCCAAAGGCCCTGAAGCCATTCTGCTGTAAAAAGCGAATGAAGAAACGGATTGCCAGTAAGGCAACTATGAATGCGACAATACTTCCCAACAGCAGATAATGAATACCATCAGCATTCAATACCTGCGGTTGTTCCTGTACAATATCCAGAAGACTTTTGGCTGTGGCGGCAAACATGGTAGGTACTGCGAGAAAAAATGAAAACTCTGCAGCCAATGGTCGGGTGAGTTTCTGTTGCATGCCTCCAATGATGGTGGCTGCACTCCGGCTTAAACCAGGTAGGAGAACTGCCAGCACCTGGTAAAGTCCGATGATAAACCCTTTCCGGTAGCTGATCTCCTGTTCCTCTTTGATTGTGCCATTTTTGAACCAATTGTCGACGAACAAAAGCACCACACCTCCGCCGAGCAGAACAGCAGAGATGAAAAGCGGGTTTTCCAGCATGTTGTCGATGTGTTTTTTAAAGAGACCACCAAAGGCAAGTGCAGGTATGATCGCGACCAATAGCTTGAGGTAAAAACTGAATTTCTTGAAGTCGATAAATTTTTTCCAATACAGCACAACCACCGATAAAATGGCACCAAACTGGATGACCACTTCAAAAAGTTTGGTAAAGGGGTCTTCTTCGATCCTGAAAAAAGCTGAGGCAATGGCCATGTGTCCGGTAGAAGAAACCGGAAGAAATTCTGTGATGCCCTCAATGATTGCCAGCACCACAGCCTTGAAATTATCCATTGGTTATTTGCTTTTTTTCATGATGGCATAGACCTCGATCAATAGTCCGGCCATGATCATCAAGGGAGCGATGGTTATTCTGCGGGTGCTGTACACAGATGTTTCGTCGAATACATTTGGGTCAGTACCTTTCCCGCCTGCCATCATCAAAGCACCCAATATGATCACAACCACGCCGATGAGCATCCAAATCAGGTTCTGCTTTTCAAAAATGTCATTTTTCTTCGCTTGCATATCTTTCGATTTAATATAGGTCATCCAATTTCATCTTCAGGTACTTGGTCACACTTCTATGGGTACTGATGAAGGTAATGCTTATTCCGATAAGGATCAATCCCAAAAACAACAACACGAGCATGCCATTGTCACGCAAGGCTTTGATCTCTGGTAACCACCAGTTCTCTACTCCATAAATAATGATCAAAAGGGCAGTAATGGCAAGGACTGCACTGATGAAGCCATTGACGATGGCTCTGCTGTCAAAAGGTTTTGAGATAAACCAGCGGGTTGCACCAACCATTTGCATGGTTTTGATCAGGAAACGATTGGAAAACATGGCCAGCTTGATGGTATTGTCGATCAGGATGATTACGATCAGGGCCAATATTCCGGCCAAAGCCAGTAGAAAATACCCTGCTTTCCTGACGATATTGTTCAGGTTGCTCACAACTGCATCAGGATACTTTACTTCACTGATGATAAAGTTTTTGGTGATCTCTGTAGTTATCGTCTTGAGGCTATCTTTGTTCACATATTCAGGTTCCAGAAAAAAATCTATACTGGCTGGCAATGGGTTATAATCCAAAACCTTGTCCCAATCCTGATTTCCATCGCCGATGAATTTGGTTCTTGCCATCTCTTTGGTAATGAATTGCACATTTCGGGCATAGGGTCGGGATTCAATTTTTTGCTTTACGGCATCAATTTCTTTCTGGGGACTGCCATCTCTGACAAATGCCTGTACCTGCACACTGCCCTTGAAATAGGTTTCGAGTTTGGTGGCATTGATGACCAGCCATCCCAACATCCCCAAAATGAACAGTACAAGGGCTACCCCTAAAATGGCCATGAAATAGGACGGTTTGCTTCGCCTCATCGATGCTTTGCTCTGTGCTGTCATGTTTCCTCAATTATTTGGTTGTTTCAGGGATTTGTCTTGCCCTCAAAAATAGCAATTTTAAGGCGTTTCTGTATTTTTGCGCTTCCCCTACTTAACGTTAATTTTTTCACCCGATCTTAAAGCTCAACAATGGAATACGCATTCAGTGAAATTGAAAGGAAATGGCAGCAGCTGTGGAAGGAAAAACATGCGTATCGTGTTTCCAACACCAGTGATAAGCCTAAATATTATGTTCTCGATATGTTTCCATATCCCAGCGGGGCCGGTTTGCACGTTGGCCACCCACTGGGTTACATAGCGAGTGACGTATTCAGTCGTTACAAAAGATTGAAGGGTTTCAATGTGCTGCATCCGATGGGATACGATTCGTTTGGACTTCCAGCAGAGCAATATGCCATTGAACATGGCATTCCACCTGCCATTTCCACAGATCAGAATATCGCCACCTTCAGGGCTCAGCTGGATAAGATCGGATTTTGTTACGACTGGGAGAGGGAAGTTAGAACTTCAGACAAATCATATTATAAATGGACACAATGGATCTTCCTTCAGCTTTTTAACAGTTGGTATGACCGAAAAGCACAAAAAGCGAGGAATATCAATGACCTGATAGATATATTTTCTGCTGAAGGGAATATTGGACATGTTTGTCCTGGCGACCGACATCTTATTTTCTCTTCACAAGAATGGGATCAGTTTGTTGAAAGCAAACGCGCTGAGATTCTAATGCATTACCGACTGGCCTACTGCGGCGTGGGTGAAGTGAACTGGTGCGAAGCACTGGGAACGGTATTGGCCAATGATGAAGTGATCAATGGTGTCAGCGAAAGAGGGGGACATCCGGTGGTGAGAAAGAAACTGCGCCAATGGTACCTCCGCATCACGGAGTATGCAGAGCGTTTGTTATCCGGACTTCAAACAGTTGAATTCAGCGACAGCATGAAAGAAATGCAGTCCAACTGGATCGGTAAAAGTTTTGGTGCAGAGATCGATTTCGATCTGGTAACTGAACAGGAAGCAAACAAGGGCAAGAAACTAAAAGTCTATACCACTAGACCCGATACCCTTTTCGGCATTGATTTTATGGTGATCGCCCCCGAACATGAACTGGTATCATCCATCACCTCATCTGCACAAGCTGCCGATGTTGAAGCTTATCTGGAATATGTGAACAGCAGAAGTGAGCGGGAAAGGATGGCAGAGAAGAAGATCACTGGCGTATTCAGCGGAGCTTATTGCCAGCATCCATTCGAAGACCGGAAGATCCCGGTTTGGATCAGTGAATATGTATTGGCCGGTTATGGAACCGGTGCCATCATGGCCGTACCCTGCGGCGATGAAAGGGATTTCAAATTTGCCCGATATTTCAATATTCCCATCACCAACATTATTGGTCAGCATTTTGATGGCTCAGATGCCAATCCTACCAAAGAAGCCCTCTTGGAAAACAGTGGGTTTCTCAATGGATTGAAAATGTCAGATGCCATTGGAGTGGCCATTGATAAGCTCGAAGAATTGGGTATTGGAAAGCGGCATACCAATTATAAGATGCGCGATGCTGCTTTCAGCAGGCAGCGTTATTGGGGAGAGCCCTTTCCGATTGTTTGGAAAGAAGACATTGCTGTTCCACTTTCAGCATCAGCACTTCCACTGGAACTTCCGGAGTTGAGCGACTTAAAACCTGGCCCCGAAGCGCAAGGTCCGCTTGCGAATCTGCCCGAATGGGCCTCAGTTGACGGTGGCAAAAGAGAAGTCAACACCATGCCCGGATATGCAGGCAGCAGCTGGTACTTTCTGAGATACATGGATCCGCACAATGAAAATGAGTTTTGTAGTCGCACTGCAAGTGAATACTGGGGCCAGGTAGATCTCTACGTGGGAGGAACAGAACATGCGGTTGGACATCTTTTGTACAGCAGAATGTGGACGAAGGCATTGTTTGATCTGGGTCATATTTCCTTTGATGAACCTTTCCGTCGCTTATTGAATCAGGGCAAGATTGGTGGCGATTCAAGACTGGTGTATCGCATCAGGGGAACAAAACAATTTGTTTCTGCTGGTCTCAAAGATCAATATGAAACTGATGAATTGCATGCGGATGTTAGCATGGTAGATGGCCTTGAGCTTGACATGGATGCTTTCAGGAAATGGAAACCTGATTTTGCAGATGCAACATTTATCACTGAAGAAGGCGTGTACAAATGTGCCAGCAGGTTGGAGAAAATGAGCAAGCGCTATTTCAACGTAGTCAACCCAGATGATATTGTGAGCAATTATGGTGCCGATACTTTCAGGATGTATGAAATGTTCCTTGGTCCGATTGATCAGGATAAACCTTGGGATACCAAGGGTATTGAAGGAGTTCATCGGTTCATCAGGAAATTCTGGAGATTGTATTTTGATGTCGAAAAAGGGCTGCTGATAAATGATACGCCTGCAAGTGATGCAGCATGGAAAGCATTCTACCGTATGACCAAAAAAGTGGAGGAGGATACTGAGAAATTCTCGTTCAATACAGCAGTCAGCAGTTTTATGATCGGAATCAATGAACTCACCGATCTTAAATGTCATTCAAGAAACCTTTTGTCCAGTTTGTTGGTAGTGATCGCACCATATGCCCCGCATGTTGCTGAAGAACTCTGGCATGCAACTGGTCAGGTAGGCTCAGTATTGGATGCGGCGTATCCTACAATTGAAGAAAAATATCTGGTGGAAACTACCAAGGAGTATCCTGTTGCAGTGAATGGCAAAACCAGAACAACCTTAAATATTGATCTCAATGCAACGCAGGCAGATGTGGAAGCGATTGTCTTGACAGATCCAATGATTGTCAAATGGCTGGAGGGTAAATCACCCAAGAAGATCATTTTTGTTAAGGGTAAAATGATCAATCTTGTTGTCTAGTTCATTTGATGTAAATTTAAACATGAAGAATCCGAATCTGGATCCGAGTCCCAAGCAGGGGGCATCTGCTGAAACTGAATTTGAAAACACCATACGCCCGGGAAGTCTGGAAGATTTCTCAGGTCAGTCTGCTATCATTGAAAATCTTAAGATTTTCATCAAAGCTGCAAAAATGAGAGCTGAAGCACTTGATCATGTGCTTTTTCATGGCCCTCCGGGTTTGGGTAAAACCACGCTTTCCAGAATTGTTGCCAATGAGATGGGTGCAAATATCAGGGAGACTTCTGGTCCGGTTATTGAGAAACCTGCAGATCTCGCCGGACTGCTCACGAGTCTGGAACCCAATGACGTATTGTTCATTGATGAGATACATCGGTTAAGTACTGTGGTTGAGGAATATCTGTATTCTGCCATGGAAGATTATAAGATTGATATCATGATTGACAGCGGTCCCAGTGCCAAAACCATTCAGATCAATCTTAATCCCTTTACACTGATCGGGGCAACTACACGCAGCGGTTTACTTACCGCTCCTTTGCTTTCAAGGTTTGCGATCAAATCCAGGCTTGAATACTATTCCAGTGAAGTATTGGAGAGAATTATCACTCGTTCTGCTTCTATTCTAAGCACAAAGATCACTTCAGACGCTGCAAAAGAAATTGCAAGGAGAAGCAGGGCTACACCCCGAATCGCCAATGGATTGCTGAAAAGGGTTCGCGACTTTGCACAAGTGCTGGGTGATGGGGTGATATCCATCGACATCACAAAACATGCATTGAAAGCTCTGCAAGTGGATGAACACGGATTGGATGAGATGGACAACAGAATACTTTCTACAATCATTGATAAATTCAAAGGCGGACCTGTTGGTTTGGGTACCATTGCAACAGCCGTTGGAGAAGAGTCCGGTACAATCGAAGATGTGTATGAGCCTTTTCTCATTCAGGAGGGATTTTTGCAACGTACCATGAGAGGCAGAGAAGTGACGCAAAGGGCATATGAACATTTGGGCAGGAACTGGAATAAGCCTAATGAAAATTTACTGTTTTGATCCAAGCTTACAATTGAAGTTCATACGTTTCATATATTTTATCTCATTATTATTCCTGTTTCAAACGGGGAATGCGCAGTATTTCAATCTTAATTTCAGAAATTTCAACTCGAGCAACGGACTACCGGGAAATGATGTGGAAAGTCTGTTTCAGGACAGCAGGGGATATATATGGATTGGGACACGTTTTGGGTTGAGCATGTTTGACGGAACGCGTTTCAGGAATTTTTTGCACGATCCCAATGATACAAAAACCCTTGGGGGGGCAAGAGTATTCAATATAAGGGAGGATGCCCATGAAAATCTTTGGGTTGCTACTGAAAACTTTGGTCTTTCGAAGATAGATCTAAAGACATTCAAGATCAGTAACTTTCAAATTCCAGCATCACAACAATTAGAAGATCGATATATCAATACCTTATATATTGATGAAAAGGGTTTGGTCTGGATAGGTACAGAAACCGGGATTAGTTATTTTGATCCTGCAACGGAACGTTACGTAAAAGTTTCTATTGACACACCAGATGACAAAAAGGAGATTATTGCTTTTATAAAAGATGCAAATGGTTTTTTATGGTCATTTGGATATACGGGTCAGGTATTTTTTAAAAAGCCACGCGAAAATATTTTTAAGAAGTTAAATCATCGTGAGTCCCTTGATATTGTGAACGATGTGGTAATACAATCAGATAGTACATTATTGATTGCGACTTCAAATGGCATTTATAACCTAAAACTGAATGCTGAACCTGAGATATCACAGTTAGAGAGATTTTCAGTGATAAAGGAGTCTGATCCAATTACGGATCTTGCAATCGACAGAAACGGAACTATATGGATTGCCAATGCTTACAAAGGGATACAACTGTTTTATTCTGGGGGTGCTATTTTGCAAAATTTGAACATATCCTGGCTTTCACCACTTGAGCCGGGAATAGCAGAATGGAAGGATGTCATGGTTGACAACAAAGGAGGGATCTGGCTGGGTGGAGAATTTGGACTTTATTACTATAGCAGTGAGTATAATCAATTTAATATATACAAGGCTATTGACAAATTCAATGATCAATTCTCTTTTGGAAAATATGTGGGCATTTCCAATTTCAAAGATGAACTTATTGCCGTTACATACAGGGGTATATCTGTCTATAATAGATTAGCGAACGACTTCATCTCCCTGAAATTAGAGGGGGACTTGGATGGTAAACCTATTTTTTATTACGGCATTATACAGGTAGAGGATAATAGTTGGTGGGTTTCAAGTTCAACTGGAATATTGGAGTTGAAAAAAAGAAAAAATGATTATCAACTCACAAGGCCGGCACTGTTTAAGTCGCATCCGGTTTTGGGTAAGAAGTCAATCTATGGTATTTCTGCCGCTGGTAAAGGTAAATTCTGGTTTGCAACACCTGAAAATGGGTTGTTGGTTTTTGATCAGATGACAGGGCAGACCCAAAACATTCTTGAATTTGGTACTGGCGTGAACAAGAAAACAATCAATCATCTCGATTTTGTAACTACATCACCCGAAGGAGACATTGCTGTAGGGCATCACCGAGGATTTGCTATTAAATTCCATGACCAAAGCGAGTTCCAACATGTTGAACAATTGATCGGCCAACAATACGATTTCTCCAAGCTTAGTGTATACGATATGGAGTATAAGGGAGCATATCTCTGGGTCGGGTCTGAAAGTGATGGTTTGTTACGATTTGATTTTAAGAGAAAGCAACTCAAAGTTTTTACCATGGAAGATGGATTGGTTTCCAATTCCATCACAGCTGTACATGGTATGGGCAAGGATAAGATGATTATTGGTACAAACAGGGGGATGTCGATCATGCATTTCCCTTCTGAGACCTTTACCACTTTCCTCAAAAAAGACGGACTTCCTTCAGAAGAATTTGAAATTGCCGTTGATCACGACATTGATGGTGATGAGTTTTTCATGGCAACGACCAAGGGGATTGTTTCTTTCTTCAGAGGTAATCTGCAGCAGAGTATTGTGAAGCCAAAATTGCTCTTGTATTCAGTTATCAGAAATGGTAAGGTCTTGAGTGATTCAGCGGTAGAACAGCTGAGGGAAATTCCGCAATTCAAACTAAAATATAATGAAAGTCTGAGTTTGCAGTTTTCTACATTGAATTTTTCCGGCGATAATGATTTTGTTTTGCGTTTCAAGATGAAGGATGGGGATGAGTGGCAGACAAGCAGTACACCGGAAAGTTTATCATTGTTTAACCTTGATGCCGGTGATTATGATATTGTCATACAATTGGTTGGTAAACGAAGTGGTATCATGTCTGAACAACTAAGGGTAAAGCTTGAGGTTATGCCTTATTTTTTCAAAACCAGATTATTCAGATTCATATTACTTTTACTCTTTTTGATGTTGTTGTATTTTCCGTTAAGCAGGTTGTATCAAAAAAGGCTATCTGCTCAACAACAGGACCTGGAGAAAAAACAATTGTTGGAGCAAGAGAGAGTGAGGATTGCCATGGACTTGCATGATGATATCGGCGGAAATCTTACTGCACTCTCACTGATGACAAGTTTATTGAAAGAGAAAGAGGTCGCGCCCTCTGGAAAGCTTCTTGTTGAAAAAATTGGAGAGGCTTCCGATAAAATGGTTCAGGACATGAATGAGATCGTTTGGGCATTGAACAGCACCAATGATAGTCTAAGCAGTCTGATGTCATACATGCGCCAGCAAATTTCACAAAAACTTTCTGAAGCCGATATTGTTTTTGAAATCAGTGAGCCACTTGCTTATCCTGAAATGTATGTCAGTGGAAGAGTTAGAAGAAATGTTTACATGATCATCAAAGAAATCATCAATAATGCAATCAAGTATTCAGGTTCACGAAATATTGAGATGCAGATAATCTTGCATAAAAACTTGAAGATTACGATTGTTGACAATGGAAAAGGTATGCCAGCGGAGATGACAAATCAAACCATAAAAGGTGGTGGAAATGGGTTGAATAACATCAGGAAAAGGGCCGATATGCTTAATGCTACTGTAGTATTCAATAATCACAGGGGTGTTACCGCGATACTTGAAATACCACTCAGTCAATTCAATAGTTAAGGCAACTATTTTACGATCAGTCTGAAGCCGTTACCATGTATGTTAACGATTTCTACTTCGGTGTCCTCTCTCAGGTATTTTCTCAATTTTGCAATATATACATCCATGCTTCTCCCATTGAAATAATTGTCATTGCCCCATATTTTTTTCAATGCCTGTTCTCTTTGCAAAAGATCATTTTTATATTCACTCAGCATTTTAAGCAGATCATTTTCTTTTGGGGATAAGGTGATTTTTTTGCCGTCGATGGAAAGTTCCCTGAGCTTGGGTATGAAATGATAACGGCCCAGGTCAAATTCTACATTTTCCTGTTCTCTATTCTGTTCTTCGTTTCGTTTGAGGATCGCTTTGATCTTGAAAAGTAGCAATTCGGAATCAAAGGGTTTGGTGATATAGTCGTCTGCCCCAAGTTTATATCCTTTGATCTGATCCTCTTTCATGGATTTTGCTGATAGGAAAAAAAGAGGGATGTCTGCATTTGTGTCTCTGATCTCTTCTGCCAATGCAAATCCGTCCATTTTAGGCATCATCACATCAAGCAGACAAATGTCAAATTTTTCTCTTTGAAAAGCGGCTAGTCCCAATCGGCCATCTCTCTCCAGTACCACTTCAAATTCGTTGAGTTCTAAGAAATTTTTCAATACCAGTCCGAGGTTAGGATCATCTTCGCAAAGCAAAATCCTGGGTTTGATTGTAGTTGACATGAGCTAAGGTTTCAACAAATAAAAATATTAAGTTCGACAAATCCATTATCTGCTGAATAAAATTTTGTTAAACAGGCTTGTTTTTTGACATTTGCTGCAATTTTATAACTCCATGTATGCATCTTACTTCCGATAATACGTTCAAAAAGCTCATCATAATTGGGGATAGGGTACTGATCAGGCCTTCAAAACCCAATGAAAAAACAGAGAGCGGTTTATATCTGCCGCCAGGTGTTCAGGAAAAAGAAAAGGTGCAGCAGGGAATCATCATTAAAACCGGTCCTGGTTTTGTTATTCCACTACCCATTGAAGATGAATCCTGGAAGTCAGACGAAGAAAAAGTGAAATACGTGCCGTTACAGGCGAAAGAGGGTGATCTGGCAATTTTTCTGCTCAATGGTGCTACTGAAATTGTTTATGAAGGGTTAAAGTATTATATCGTTCCTCAAAGTGCAATACTGATGCTGGAGAGGGAGGAGGAGATTTAAAGTACGTCAATTCACTAACTTTCTATTAAAGAAAACTGATATATAATTCATTGAAAGGCAAATGATTGGGAAATTTCTATAAAAAAAGTCGACTATTTTTTTGGGATTTTTTCAAATCAACTATCTTCACAACGGTTTTTCATAGGATATTGGATTTTAAAACGGGCTGGATTTCTATCCTGGCCCTTTTTTATTTCAGGCCTATCCTGCCATCATGCTCCATTTTAATCTTTTCCTGATTACGCAAAAATTGTAGGACTTCGAGTAGTTCGTTTTCTTCAGCTTTAAGAGCTTTTCTCAGTTCCGGATATTCCAGTGATTTATTTGACAATAATCTCAAAACATCGGAACACAGCGTATTCTCTTTGGTGAAATTGTGTAAGCTTTTACAGCAGTCGCATTTACCGCATGCTTCTATTGCACTATCCCCAAAATAATTTCCAATTAACACCGATTTGCATTTCTTACCGGTTGCAAATTGTATCATCAGTTCAATTCTATCTCTAAAAAGTTGCTTTCTCAACTGGTAAGCGGCATGGTCGATTTCCAGCTCATCTGCTTTGACCCTATGTTGCAAGTAGCATACCTGTGGTGTTTCTTTTTTGGGTACATAATTGATAGCGCCAATATCGTCCAGGAACTTCAGCGCTGTTAGGATTCGGTCAGCTTCTGTATGCAGTTTCCAAGCGATCTGTCTTTCACTGATCCTCACTGGCATATCATAAATTCCTGTATAAGTTCTGAGTAGGATTTTAATGATTGGTTCCAACGAAGGGTACTCCTGTTCTATTTGTTCCAGGTAATCTCTGCCACAAACAAATTGTACTGTGGAAGGCATGTATACTCTGTCCATGTAATGGATGACATGTTCCTGCTTTAGGGTTTGGAGGCTATATATTACATCATTGAGTGAAAGTTTGAATTTCTCTACGAAAGTCTCCAGCTCCAGATCGAAGCAGCTTCCGGCTCCCGTTCCGGTGGGGAGTTGATGATGATTGGCAAGTGCGTGATAAACCTTTCTTATGCTCGTCATGGAAGGGAAACGCTGATCAGGCAGTGCTCTTAGCATTTCCAGTTCCTCATTTCTATAAAGTAGAATGGCGTGGGCCTCTTCTCCGTCTCTTCCTGCTCTTCCAGCTTCCTGGTAGTAATTTTCGAGGCAATCCGGAATATCTGCATGGATAACAACTCTTACATTCGGTTTGTCAATTCCCATCCCAAATGCATTGGTGCAAACCATGATCCTGGTACCTCCCAGAATCCATGTCTGCTGTTTTTCTTTTCTTACATCCTGCTCCAGGCCTGCATGATAGTAGTCAGCGCTGAACCCATGTTGCTGCAGCAAATCGCTAATCTCCTTTGTTCTTCTTCTCGTTCTGCAATAAATGATCGAAGAACCGGGCATTTGTTCCAGCAGGCTGATGATCTTTCCCGTTTTCTCTTCACAATTGATTGAATCATAAATAAGATTTTCTCTAGAAAAAGTATTCATGAAGACTTGTGGCGTCTTCATTTCCAGGCGGGTCAAAATATCCTCCTTCACTTTTGGTGTTGCGGATGCCGTTAGAGCAATGACTGGAACGTTTTTAAATTTTGGCCGGATAGTGGCAATATTTAAATAGGAGGGGCGAAAGTCATAGCCCCATTGAGAGATACAATGTGATTCATCTACAGCAATAAGGTTGATCGGTAAACCAGCAAAGCTTGATTCCATCGCTCTGGTTTCAAGTCTTTCCGGTGAAACATAAAGAAATTTTAAATTTCCGCTGCTACATGCCTCGAGAACTTCATCTGTTTCCCATTGATTCATTCCTGAAACAATAGCTTTCGCAGGAATCCCCATTGATTGCAGACGTTGTACCTGATCTTCCATCAGAGCGATCAGTGGAGAGATAACCAGGCAGCATCCTTCTTTCAACAATGCCGGAACCTGAAAACAAATGGATTTGCCTCCCCCGGTGGGGAGTATGGCCAGCGTATCTTTTCCTTCCAGAACACTATTGATGATTTGAAGCTGGTTGGAACGGAACGAGGAAAAGCCCCAATATTCCTGTAAAACCTGTTCGGGAGTTTTATGAGCCAACATTCCCTAAATCACTTTTTTGATAAAAAGTCTGACGGAGTTGATCGCAAGCACCACATCACTCAATCCCATTACCAAAGCACCCAACGTAGGAACAAGAAATCCAAACGCAGCCACCGGTATCGCAATGATGTTATAGAAAAAGGCCCAAAAAAGATTTTGTTTGATGGTAATATAGGTGTGCTTACCCAGGCCCAATGCTGTGGGTAATTTTTTTAGTCCAGAATTCATGAGCACAACCTGTGCACTTTGAATAGCCAGTTGTGATGCTTCACTCAAGGAAATTCCAATGGTAGCCTTGGCAAGTGCAGGAGCGTCGTTGATGCCATCCCCAACCATGGCAGCTGGTTTGTCTGCATTCAATGCGGCGATGGTAGCCAGTTTTTCTTCCGGTTTTTGCTCTGCAATCACAATATCTATTCCCAGTTGTTTTGCAACATGATCACATTTTGATTTTCTATCTCCGCTTAGTAGGATAGTTTTCAGGCCAAGTTTTTTCAGGTAAGCAATCACTTCAGCAGCTTCAGGTCTTATCTCATCTTCAACATCAACCCAGCCGATCAGCTCTCCGTTTTTCAGGATATACACATTGTGTTCTGCGTCATTTGTTTTTTCTTTAGCAATGCGGTATGATCCAGCCCAAAATTCATTACCATCCTGATCAATACCTTTCATTCCAACACCTTTCACCTCTTCTATATTTTTCCATTTGATCTCATCTTTCGACTTGAATGAAGCTGCAATACACTGTGCAATTGGATGATTGGAATATTTCTCAAGTGAATAGACAATTTTTTGCCACTCCTTTTCCTCGGTTTGCATCACCTCATGTTTTGCCAGCTTGAATGCACCAGTGGTCAATGTGCCGGTTTTATCGAATACAATCTGTTTGATATTCCTGAAGTTCTCAAGGCTGGTTGCGTTTCGAAACAGGATCCCGTTTCTGGCGGCTCTTCCCATTCCTACGGCAATGGCTGCAGGAGTTGCCAATCCCATGGCACAGGGGCAAGCAATCACCAACACGGCAATGCTGCGCATCAGCGCCTCTTTGAATGTATCGAGGTAAAAATAATTGCCAAGAAAAGTGATCACAGCTATTCCAACAACAAGCGGCACAAAAATGGCACTGATCTTATCGGCGAGCAATTGAACCGGAGGTTTTTCACCCTGGGCTTGTTTCACCAGGTTGAGTATACCGGCTAGTACTGTTTCATTGCCCGTTGCTGTTACTTGTGCTTTTATATTTCCGGATTCAACAACACTGCCTCCTATCACTTTATCTTTCTGCACTTTGTGTACCGGTATACTTTCACCGGTCAAGAGAGATTCGTTAACATGGGCATCACCCCAAAGAATCTTGGCATCAATCGGAACTTGTTCTCCGCTTCGGATAAGGATCAGATCCCCAACTTTCAGTTGGGTATTCTCAATTGGAAAAATGACCTCCTGGTGATTTTCATCAAATGCGATCATGTTGGCCATTACTTTCTGTGATTTCATCAAGGCCTTGAGTGCCCTTTGGGTAGATTGCATAGAGGATTCCTCAAGGTAATTGCCGAAAAACACCAAAGTAATGATCGTAGCGGCTGTTTCATAGAAAAGATAATCTTCTCCCTGTCCCATCAAAGTCCCGCTAAGGCTGTAAAAAAATGCTGCTGTAGCACCCAGTGCTACCAATACATTCATGTTCGGCATTCGATTGCGCAAACTTCTGATCGCACTCCTCCCAAAAAATGACATACCCACGAGATAGACTGGGGTACTCAGCGCTAATTGGATCCATGGATTCATCAGCCAGTGTATATGTATCCACCGGTCAAACATGTGAAGCATTAATACCAGCGTGAAGGGCAGGCAGAATAACAATTTGCTGTTCTGTGTAGTCAGAAATCCTCTTTTCCCGGCAGGGGTTTCTTTCCCTTCTTCGTTGACATGATAACCCAATTCTTCAATACCCGTTACCAATATTTTCTTATCTGTACCCTCAACTGTTTCAAATGAAACATCTCCGTCAATGGGATTGACCTTTATGTTCTGCATACCCTGCTTATCAAGGTATTTGTTCACCGACAGCGCACAATTTGCGCATGTCATCCCTTCTACTTTCCATTGAACAGTTTCCATCATACGAATTTACTGATTAAATTATCTTCGCAGTATATGAAGCTATTCGAAAAGGATTTTAGCAAGGAACAACTTGAAGCAGTTGCAGCCCATTTGCTGGAATATATGAATTCATATCATTTGGCCACATTCACAGGGGATTTGGGTGCAGGAAAAACGACCTTGATCGGTACCATTTGTCAAAAACTAGGAGTAGAGGATAAGGTATCAAGTCCAACCTATTCCCTGGTCAACCAATACAGTGGAAAGTTGGGTCACAAAGACATTGAGATCTTCCATATCGACCTCTACCGACTGGGATCAGAGGAAGAAGTATTTCAGGCGGGCATATATGACATCCTTAATACGGCTGAAATATGCTTTGTGGAATGGCCTGAGCGACTTTCTGACTGGACAGCCAGAAAGCGGTTGGAAGTTTGCCTTACTTCATCAACGCCCGAGATGAGGCATATTGAGGTCTTCTCCCATGAAAATTGATTAACTTGTAGCCAGATATTCCTAATATGCCCACAAAGCCATTCATCAGCTCCGGCATCAATTATGAGACGCTGGAGGAAACACTGGATG
>JBKCOY010000164.1:0-6250 GCA_046309555.1 Chitinophagia bacterium | reverse complement strand
GAAGAGCGCAGCAGGGATCTACCATTTCCTGACATAATCTTAAATTTTTTTGTGATGAATAATTTTTCCATCACAAATCTATTTTTCAAATTATTTCTTTTCAAGAATGTACATCAGCGCAAAAAATGATTGCTATCACTTTTACCAATTCAGATGGCCGTTGCAAGGTAGTTCAGGTAGTTGCATTTGAGGTCGAGGAATCTCCTTTCTACGTTGCGGATGCGCTCACGCAGAGCATTCTGGCTGAGGAGGGTGTGGACGGGATAGGAATTGCCGCGACTTTCACTCACCAGGAAAAACTGTTGTTCTGCCAGTTGTTTCTTGATGTCGGCCATGGAGGATTCTTGCTCGTGCATTTGGTTCTTGAGGTGGTTGACGCCGGATACGATCTCTTCGTCGAGATTGGGCTTACTGTCGAATATGGCTGACAGCATCCTTTCCAGATCAGGGATCTCCCTGCTTTGTCTGGTGATCATATCATCCCATGCATCGTTTTCCTTCATGAAGAGCTCAAGAATTTTCCCATCCATACGGCTTGTTTTAAAGGTTCAGCATCAAAGATGCATTCACTCAGGATAGAAAAGGATGATCATGGGAAGGGTAAAATATGATTTTCGTCATATTTTACCATTTCTCTCCCAAATACCATTTCGGTCTCTTCGGTGTAGGAGTGAGTCCGAATTTCTTGATACATTTTTTAATCATATCAATACCTTCCTCGATGGAATCGGTCACCAGAAAAAGCTCAAGGTCTTCTTCGGAAATGGTTTTCAGCTTTCGCATCTTCTCGATATAGTCGAGCAGCTCTTTGTGGTATTCACTGTTGAAGATGATGACGGGGAAGTCCTTGATCTTTCTTGTCTGGATCAAGGTCATGGCCTCAAACAGCTCATCCATCGTTCCAAAGCCACCGGGCATGATCACGAAGGCGTATGAGTATTTGATGAGCAGTGTTTTGCGGACAAAGAAATAGCGGATGTTCACCCATTTGTCGAGGTAGGGATTGGGATTCTGTTCAAAGGGCAGTACGATGTTGCAGCCTACCGACCTGCCACCGACTTCCTTGGCACCGCGGTTGGCAGCTTCCATGATACCTGGTCCGCCTCCGGTGAGGATGGCAAAACCCAGTTGGGCTGCTTTGGCTGCAAATTGTTGCGCCTGCTTATAGTAAGGATGCTCTTCAGTAAATCGGGCAGAACCAAAGATGGTGACACAGGGTCCGGAGAAATGCAGTGCCCGAAAGCCTCTGATGAATTCAAGGCATACGTTGAAGACAAATTTGAGATCGGCCCAGCGGGAGCGGGGACCATCAAGGAATCGTATTTCGCGTTGGGACATAGGTTATCGTAAGGGATTAAATTTACTCATTTTATCTCTATTTCTTCTATCATCTCTCTGCTTGTGTGATGATGTAAGATCATGTTCACTTACCCCGGACTTAAGTCCGGGGTAATATAAAAAGACATAATGTTCAGCCGCCATTTATCTAATATCTAAAGTCTAATGTCTAACATCTAATGTCTAATCTCTAACTCAAAAAAAATGCCCCGCTCTAGGCGGGGCAATATTTTCAGGCAATTTGATCTGTTTTATGGTTTCATGGATTCGGATTGCCTGGTGGTTCTTTTCTGCTGTTGAACAGCGTTTAGGATTGGATTGGGTTTGGTTTTTTGGATTTGGACTTTTGGCTTTTTATGGATTTGGATTCGTTGGTTTTTCTAAGGATGTGGATGAACGGGCTTGTTATTTTTAGGATTGGATTTTTTGGTTTTTTATCGGTTTTGGATTTTGTCTCAGGGCTTTCGTCCGTTTGACAATACAAGATTACTGCCCCTTTTTTATTGCGAAAAGTTTTTTTCCTTAATGTTTTCATAATTACGTATTTACGCTTATACCCCTTCGGTTGGCATACGTAAGGGGGTGTATAAAATTTTAAATACTAATTAATTTAGTATAATATTGCTAAATAAATTAGTTGTATATGGATGGCGAAATCTTCTACGGAGCAGCGTATACAGGCTCCAAAACCTACACCCAGCAAGAGGTCAAAACCGCCAATGCCACAGGCTTTGGTGCTGCATCGGATGATCATGCCGAAAGGGGCATCGACCTCAATGAGCAGTTGATCCGCAACAAACCGGCTACCTTCTTCATGAAGGTGCGTGGCGAAGCCATGATCGGCGCCGGCATCTTCGATGGCGATACGATCATCGTTGACCGCAGCATCAAACCTGTCAGCGGCCGCATCGTCATAGCCGTGCTGAATGGCGACATGCTCATACGGCGATTGGAGAGTCGTTTCAATAAAATGCGATTGATCCCGGAAACCGATAGGCTTGCACCTATTGATATAGACCCCTTTGCCGAGTTTTCGATATGGGGTGTTGTGACTTATGTGATCCATCAGGTTTGATCATGTTCGCCATCATCGACTGCAACAGCTTCTATTGTTCCTGCGAACGATTGTTCAAGCCGCACTTGAACAATCGCCCTGTTGTGGTGCTGAGCAACAACGATGGTTGTATCATTTCCCGCACCGATGAGGCGAAGCGACTGGGCATCGACATGGGTACGCCGCTTTTTGAGAGCAGACAGCTGCTCAAGCAACACGATGTGGCAGTGTTTTCTTCCAATTATCATTTGTATGGCAACATGAGCATGCGGGTGATGGATACGCTTCGCTTCATCACAGACCATGCCATCCATCGTTGTGTGGAGGTGTATTCGGTGGATGAGGCTTTTGTGGATCTTTCCCATCTTCCCACCGATGCCCTGCAGGCTTTTGCGGAAAAGATGCGTGACATGGTGGTGCAATGGACAGGCATACCGGTGTCGATTGGTATTGCGCCAACAAAAGTATTGAGCAAGGTGGCCAATCGCCTCGCGAAAAAAGACAAAGAGAAAAGCCGTTGTGTGATGGTGCTGAACAATGAAACTACTTTGCAGGATGCTCTGGAACGTACTGATGTATCGGATCTCTGGGGTATCGGCAGAAAGTATGCACGCAAACTCAAAGAATTGTATGGCATCAATACCGCCTGGCAACTGAAGCACATGCCGCAGGAATGGGCACGGAAGAACCTCGGCGGCATTGTGGGCGTGCGCATGATCAAAGAGTTGAATGGCGAGCCTTGCATACAATTGAAAGACCCATTGGAAAAAAAGAAAGTCATCGCCACCACCCGCATGTTCGGCAAGCCCGTTTTTGATCTGAAACCCCTTAAGGAAGCCATTGCCACCTTTACCTCCCGGGCGGCAGAGAAATTGCGCCGACAATATTCAGCGGCTTCTTCTATTGATGTTTTTGTGGTGACCAATGGTGCAGTGGGACAAAACTATGTCTATGATCCGCAAAGCCATCATCGTTACCACACCTTGCTCCGGCCCACTTCGGATACTGCAGAGTTGATTAGCGCAGCCATCCCCCTCATCACCTCACTCCATCGTCCCGGCATCCGTTATCTGAAAGCCGGGGTGATGCTGGGAGGCATTGTGCCGGATGATGCCCTGCAGGGAGATCTTTTTGCGCCAGTCGATAAGCAGCGGAACCGCGCACTCATGCAGGCGCTGGACAACATCAACTTCAGTATGCGCGATGACATGGTCAAATTTGTGGCATCGGGACTCACCCGTAACTGGAAAATGCGACAGGAAATGCGGAGCGGAAGATTCACCACGCGATGGGAGGAATTGTATGAGCTCAGGGAGAAAGGTTGCTGAATCAGGATTTGTTTTTAGTGCAAATCAGGACTTTGTTTTGCTGCCGAAAAGATTTCTCCACCAACTGCCGGAACTTGCTTTTTCACTGCCTTCTTCTTTTTTGATTTTGGCGATGCGGTAGCGCGTTTGAAAAGCCTGTGAATCTTCGGGTCCCAGTTCAATCAATCCTATTTTGTTATTGAAGGAATCCGGGGCAGCACTGAGGTTTTCAATGGCGATGCTCTTGCGATGAGGAGGTGTATAAACCTGCAGATAAGGATAAGCCCTGTCGGGGTAGATGTATAATTCCAATCCTACTGCAGGATCCGATAAAGTACAATGTGGCATGGGTTCATCCATCTCGAGTACAAAGCAATTGTCAAGGAATACATCTTTCAGCGGTGCCCCTTTGAACCATTTTTTGTTACGGGTCACTTTACCTGTGGGGAGCAATGCTTCGTTGAACTCCAGCATTTTTCTGGCATTGATCTGCAGGTTGGCGGTATCAATGGTTTCGCCGATGTGGAAATAGGGATGCCATCCATCCGACATCGGAATGGTTTGTCCGCTTCTGTTGTGAACGGTGGTGATGATGGTGAGTCGGGACCCACCTTCGAGTCGGTAACGCACGTTCATGTCGAAGGCAAAGGGATAACCCGGGTGCGTGCCTTTGTAGCGATAGAGGAATTTGCATTCGCACATAAAGGCAGAGGCTTCGGCGATCATCACTTCATGGGGAACATCGTAGAGGAGTCCGTGTATGGCATGACCATTCAGGATGAAGCGATCAGCCGTATAGGTTTTGTCCTGCCATTGATAAGTGGAGTTATTGAGTCGGCATACGAAAGGAGAAAGTTTGGCTCCTTTGAAACCGTTGGTAACATTAGCTTTCCAGTCGTCTGCGTCTTTGAACCCATCGATGAGGTTGATGGTTTTTCCTTCGTGCGGTACTTCCAGTTTGTTGAGGATGGCGCCAGCGGAGGGGATGATGGTGGCTTTGCAACCGGTGGCTTCATCCCGCAGGATGATCTCTTCCCATCCGTTCTGTTGCAGACGGTCGCAGTAGAAAGTGAGTACCGATTGTTTTTCCTGTTCTTCCATTACCAGCCGAGTATATAAGCAAAGATGAGCGGAGCCACGATGGTGGCATCGCTTTCAACGATGTATTTGGGTGTGTGGATGTCGAGTTTACCCCAGGTGATCTTTTCGTTGGGTACAGCACCTGAATAAGAACCGTAGGATGTGGTGGAGTCGCTGATCTGGCAGAAATAACTCCAGAACGGAACATCATGCCATTCGAGGTCCTGGTACATCATGGGAACAACGCAAATCGGGAAGTCGCCTGCGATACCGCCGCCGATCTGGAAAAAACCTACGCCTTTGCCGCCGCTGTTCTGGCGATACCAATCAGAGAGCCATACCATGTATTCGATACCGCTTTTCATGGTGGTGGCTTTCATTTCACCTTTTATGATGTAGGAAGCGAAGATGTTACCCATGGTGCTGTCTTCCCAGCCACCTACGATGATGGGCAGGTTGCGTTCCATGGCAGCGATCATCCAGCTGTCTTTGGTATCGATCTCATAGTCGGCTTTCATCACTTCGCTTTTCAGCAGCTGGTACATGAATTCGTGGGGGAAATAGCGTTCGCCTTTGGCATCGGCATCTTTCCAGAGTTTCACGATGTGGTGTTGTATGCGTCTGAAGGCTTCCTCTTCGGGGATACAGGTATCGGTAACGCGGTTGAGGCCTTGTTCCAGCAATTCCCATTCCTGTTGGGGGGTGAGGTCGCGGTAATTGGGTACACGTTTGTAATGGGAATGGGCCACGAGGTTCATGATGTCCTCTTCCAGGTTGGCTCCTGTGCAGGAGATGATGTCTACTTTACCCTGACGGATCATTTCTGCAAGGGAGACACCGAGTTCTGCCGTGCTCATGGCACCGGCGAGGGTGACCATCATTTTACCACCTTCCAGCAGGTGTTGTTCGTAACCTTTGGCAGCATCAACGAGGGCAGCTGCATTGAAATGTCTGTAGTGGTGTTGTATGAATTGCGATATCGGGCCTTTAGACATAAAATGTATTTAAGCCGCAAAAATATGGCAATTCCCCTAAGTACTGACGTCTAAAGTCTAACGTCTACCTATGCGCCACAAAGACCGGTACTTTGTGGTCTTCTATTACGTTTCCGATGAAACTCTTGTGAAAGAGGGTGGAAAGTTCACTTCTGCCAAAGGCGCCGGAGACAACGATATGATCGGTCTGATCTGCGACCCAGGTATCAAATGTTTTTTCGGTGACAGTATTTACTGCCTCAATGGTGAGGTTGGCAAAATGTTTGGTGGCCAGTTCCTGAATGAGTTCCTGATGAGGGATGGCTTCACCTTTCTCTTCCAGTGTCACCAGGCGTGTCTCCCACTGATAGAATTGCGGAAACAGGTAGGTGAACTGTTTTATGGCAAATACAGAATCCGGGTTACCGTCGTACGTAAGCATCACCTTAGTGGGGAGTTCATATTCTTCAGGCACCAGCATTACCGGACACTCTGTT
>JBKCOY010000163.1:0-5112 GCA_046309555.1 Chitinophagia bacterium | reverse complement strand
AGCGAAACGATCGACGCCATCAACGCACCCAAAAAAGAAATTCCGGCTATTGCCAATGAAGGATGGATGGCTCCAAGTCTGTATACCGATAGAACACTGGAAGGTGAAGAAAGAGAACTGGTCATCTACGGTGAAGACCTGATCGCCAATACCTCGCGCTACCTTGGACCCAATGGATCCGTAGCCCATATCACCAATGGTATGAACTGCCAGAACTGTCACCTCAATGCCGGCAGAAAATCATGGGGAAATAATTATGGCGCTGTTGCCGCAAACTATCCGAAGTTCCGCGACCGAAGCGGCAGCATCGAAACGGTTTACAAACGCGTCAGCGATTGCATGGAAAGAAGCCTGAATGGAACCGCACTCGACAGCAACGCTCGTGAAATGAAAGCGATGATTGCCTATATCAAGTGGGTGGGACATGCCGTAGAAAAAGACAGCATACCAAAAGGCTCAGGGATCAAACCGCCAGAATATCTTGACCGTGCAGCGAGTCCGGAAAAAGGTCTGGCTGTTTACACCGCAAAATGCCAAAGCTGCCATGGTGCCAATGGCGAGGGACAAATGGCAGCCGATGGAAAAGCCTATACCTACCCTCCACTTTGGGGTGAACACAGCTACAATAGTGGTGCCGGTCTTTTCCGTCTTTCTCGTTTTGCCGGATACGTGCGCGATAACATGCCTTTTAATCAGGCATCACACAAAAACCCTGCTTTAACAGATGAAGAATGCTGGGATGTGGCCGCCTTCGTCAACTCCCGTCCACGCCCTTCAAAAGACCTGAGCAAAGACTGGCCCAACATCTCAAAAAAACCAATCGATCATCCTTTTGGTCCCTATACCGATGGCTTCACGGAAACACAACACAAATTCGGACCCTTCCCGCCCATCATCGAATCCAGAAAAAAACAAGAGAAAGCAAAAACGATTGCAAAATCATAATTCATAAACAATGCCAAATCAACACCTCAACGATTGCAGCTGCTCTTCCTGTCACGCCAACGCCATGAGCCAGGCTGAAAAAGAAATGCATGTTCAGCTTTCTGAAAACAGCAGAAGAGATTTCCTGAGAAGATCAGGCAGACTGGGACTTGGATTGGGCATTGGAGGGGGATTGATCAGTGCACCCATCGCCGCTTCAGCACTTGAAAACAATGAGGCATCATACAAAGATGCTTCCATGTCGAAAAACAAGGCGGTCATTGATGGCAAGGCAACAAAACTTACGTTGTTGCATACAGCCGACATCCATTCGCAATTGCTGACGCACGATGAATTTTTTGTAGAAAACGGAAAATCGGTTTTTAAAAAACGCGGTGGGTTCGCTACATTGAAATCGATGATCAACACGATTCGCAATCAGAACAAGGCCCATACATTGCTGATCGATGGTGGTGATTGTTTTCAGGGCAGTGGTGTTGCTGCGATGAGCAAGGGCAGGGCCATCGTTCCGCTGATGAACAACATGGGCTACGATATCATGCTCCCCGGAAACTGGGAAGTGGTGTACGGAAAAGAAATGATGATGAAAGATATGTTCGCGTACGACGGAGTAAAAGTCTGCGCCAACATGTTCCACGATACCACAGATGATATGAAAGGTGATCTCATCTTCCCTCCTTATTTCATCAAACATATCGCCGGCATCAAGATCGGCTTCATTGGATACAATGATCCACTTACACCAAAACGTCAATCACCAGCTTATAGCTTCGGAATCAAATTCACCCAACCCGAGATCAATGTTGCGAAATACGTGAAGATCCTGCGCGAATATGAACAATGTGATATGGTCTTTCTGCTTACGCATATGGGACTGGCACAACAGGTGGGACTCGCCAACATGCCTCAGGTAAAAGGAGTTGATTATATCCTGGGTGCCGATACGCACGAACGTGTGAGAACACCGATACAAGGCGTGCATACAAAAGTTACTGAACCTGGTGCCTTCGGATCCTTCATCGCCAAACTGGATATCGTCATTGAAAAAGGTATTGTCAAAGACCATAGCTATCAGCTTCTCGATGTTGATCCCGTTGTTTATAAAGAAGATGAAGAAATGAAACAACTGGTGGCCAAAGCACGAGAACCTTATAAAAATGAACTTAACCGTGTGATCGGGAAAACCAAAACGCCATTGATGCGCTATTATGTGATTGAAACGCCCATGGACAATTTCATCACCGATGCCATCATGTGGAAATTCAAGCCCGATATCGCCTTGAGCAACGGCTTCCGTTTTTGTCCACCACTGGTGCCCGATCCAAAAACCGGTGAAGCGATCATTACGGTCGACTATCTCTGGAATATGCTGCCGGTTGACAGTGAAGCCAAAACAGGAAACATCACCGGCAAGCAGTTGTGGGATTGGATGGAAAAAGAATTGCAAAATGCCTTCGCCAAGGATCCTGCCAAACGTTTTGGCGGATGGGTGGTTCGTTTCAAGGGAATGGAAGTCAACTTCACCATCGGCAATGAGGCAGGCAAAAGAGTGAACTGGATCAAAGTCGGAGGAAAACCCCTCGATCCTGAAAAAATGTACAGCTTTGTCGCCTGCGAAAGAGAAGGCGATCCCGATACCACGATCTGTCGCGTTGAAGGCGTGAAATCACCCAAACGATTGGGTGCTACCCTGCACAGTGTCATCGAAGAATATTTGAAGATTCACTCTCCTATCGCTCCCAAACTGGAAGGCCGTTGCACAGCAACCGATGCTCCCAATTCCTTGCTGACCCAGCTGATGGGTGTTGGCTATGAATTCAGATAATTGATCTACATCCTTCCGGGAAGGATCTGATGCCA
Organism: Chitinophagia bacterium; assembly: GCA_046309555.1. Classification (GTDB taxonomy): domain Bacteria; phylum Bacteroidota; class Bacteroidia; order Chitinophagales; family Chitinophagaceae; genus Pollutibacter. The sequence goes on along the minus strand of JBKCOY010000163.1, from coordinate 2,307 downwards.
ATAGAGCCAGGGTAAAATATATCGCTTCAGGATATACATGCTCCAGCGCTCCTTGCTTTGGTCGAATGGAAAAGTTTCCATTGGCTTATTATCATAATCAAATTCGGCCAGCATCAATTTGCCATAACCAGTAACGATTGGACAACTGGAATAACCACTGTAGGCCGCTTTGAGATTTTCACCTTTCATGAAAGCAAAAATATTTTCTACTACCACCGGTGCCTGCTTGCGCACCGCAGCTCCGGTCTTGCTTGCCGGTATGCCAGCAGCATCCCCCAAAGAAAAAATGTTTTTGAAACGGTTGTGTTGCAAACTGTACTTTTCAACATCTACCCATCCGCCCTCATTGGCAATGGGACTATTCTTGATAAAGTCAGGCGGGCCTTGCGGTGGCGTAACATGGATCATGTCATAATCTACCCAGGTTTCCTGTCCTTTGTTCTCTTCACCGATACCCAAGAATTTTGCGCGTTTGTTTTCACCATCGATCTCCACGAGTCTGACACGGAAATTCAATTTGATATTGCTGCGCTTGCAAACCTTGAGCAGTGTTTTTTCATATTTGGGTATGGCAAAGATCTTGCTACCGCCACTCCAGAATTGAATGTCCACATCGTTCAACACTTTTCTCTTCCTGAAGTTATCGGCTGCCAGATACATGATCTTCTGCGGAGCACCGCCACATTTTACAGGAGTATCGGGACTGTAAAAAATCGCTTTGCCTTTATTTAGATTGCTGATGCATTCGTAGGTATAGGGCGCGGTTTGAAATTGATAATTGGAGCATACCCCATTCTTGCCGAGATTTTCTTTCAATCCTTTCACAACATCCCAGTTCAACTGAATGCCTGCAGCAACAATGAGAATATCATATTGCAATACATCACCATTGTCTAAAGTGATCTCATTTTTTTCCGGCTGAAAAGTGCTTACTTTCTGCTGTATCCACTTTACCGCTTTGGGCATTACACTGGCCTCATCCCTTATGGTATCCTGTATGTCAAAAACACCACCACCTACCAGCGTCCATGCCGGCTGATAATAATGTTTGGTGGATGGTTCTACAATGGCAATATCGAGATGCTTATCTTTTAGTAAAAGTTTGGATGCGGTGGAAATGCCTGCATTTCCGCCTCCTACAATAACAATTTGATGATGTGCCATGATGAAACGTTTTAAGGTTTCACAAAGTTAGCAGACATAAAAAAAACCATGTGTGAGATTCGTCACACATGGTCATTTTTGTGAATTTATTTTTTCAATCAGTGTGGAAGCTTCTCGCGGAACTTTCCATAGACCCAGGTTCCGAAAATGGCCATCAGTATGGTAACGGATATTGCTGCTGCGCCATAACCCAATTGGGCGAAAAGCGGACCAGGACAAGCACCTGTCATCGCCCAGCCAAATCCAAACAACAGGCCTCCATAAATCTGGCCTTTGTTAAAAGTCTTGTCTGATAAGATGATTTCCTCGCCCCTGATGGTTTTGATCTTGAATTTCTTGATCAGGAAAACTGAAATGGCACCCACCACCACGGCAGAGCCAATGACTCCGAACATGTGGAAACTCTGGAGGCGGAACATCTCCTGGATCCTGAACCAGGAAACCACTTCTGACTTGATCAACACCACTCCGAAGAGTATGCCAAAAACCAGATATTGTAGGTTATACCACATGGGTAATGGCACTTCTTCCTCATTCTTACACATGGCCGCATCGAGCGATTTCACTTCAAAATCTGTATTGTTATCTTTTATATTGTTCTGCATGGTTCTTCTTTTAAAGTGAAAGGATATAAGGAAGGATGAGATTGGCCATGATGAATCCGCCGCCCATAAAGGAAATGGTTGCAATCAATGATGGCAACTGAAGATTGGACAATCCCATGATGGCATGACCGGAAGTACAACCGCCAGCATATCTTGTACCAAAGCCCACCAGAAAACCTCCAATCACCATGAGGATAAATCCGCGGGGTGTTGACAATGAAGCCCAGTTGAAAATATCCAATGGAACCAATGAACTGTAATCAGTGATGCCATAACCGGAAAGCTCATTGATCAAATCCTGGTGAACTACCACTGCTGCATCAGTTTTAAGATACATGGCAGTAATGATGCCGCCAATGAAAATGCCTAAAACAAAAAACAGGTTCCAGATCTCTTTTTTCCAGTCGTATTGAAAGAAGGGAATCTTTGCCGGCATGCAAGCTGCGCAAACGTGGCGCAAGGATGAGGAGATGCCAAATGATTTGTTGCCAAAGATCAACAGAAGGGGAACCATCAATCCGATGATGGGTCCGGCCAC
>JBKCOY010000162.1:0-16546 GCA_046309555.1 Chitinophagia bacterium | reverse complement strand
CTTCTGAGAAGAGCCTCACTTGACATTATAGGTATACCTGCTCCTGATAGTATTGCACAAAAATACCTTTCTGATCCATCACCTAAGGCATATGAGCAACTGATTGATGACCTTCTTGCATCCCAATATTATGGTGAGCGTTGGACATCCTTGTGGATGGACCTTGCCAGGTATGCTGATACCAAAGGGTATGAAAGAGACTATATCCGTTCTATCTGGCGCTATCGCGATTGGCTGATCAAATCATTTAACCAGGATAAACCATACAACCAGTTCTTGAATGAACAACTCGCCGGAGATTTACTGCCCAATGCCACCGATGAACAATTCATCGCAACCGCTTTTCACCGCAATACCATGACAAACGATGAAGGTGGAACCGATAATGAAGAATTCCGCACTGCTGCCATCATAGACAGGGTCAATACTACCTGGGAGACCTTGATGGGAACCAGTTTTGCCTGTGTTCAGTGCCATAGTCACCCTTATGACCCCTTTCGCCATGAAGATTATTATCGTTTTATGGCATACTTCAACAATTCCAGAGATGAGGATACCTACGATGATTATCCTTTGTTACGTGAATTCAAAAACAATAGTATCCTCCAATTTGATTCTGTCATGAATTGGGTCAAGTTGTATGGAAATAATGAACTGACTACGTATTATTCAAGATTGTTAAAAACCGGACAACAATGTGTGAACAGTCTTTTGGCAGATTCGATGATCAATGCAGCCCTGGCTGATACAAAATTCCTCATGCTGCGAAAAACTTCGTGGGCCAGACTAAGATCGATAGACCTTAGTGATAAGAAAACGCTTTTATTCAGGTATACTTCTGGCGCAGATGATGGTCAGTTATCGATCATGTTGGATTCTGTTAATGCCAAACCCTATCTCAATTTAAAAGTAAACAAGAGCAAAGGTGGCTGGAACTTATATGAAGTTGATCTTCCTGAAGGAATTAGCGGTGTACATAATATTTATCTCAATTATGAGAACAAGAAATTGAAGTCTATAGATGACAACGGAATGAGATTTGATTGGTTTGCCTTCACACCATCCTTCCCCGGAAATAAAGAAAAAGACTATACCTTATACCATGATCTTTTTCTTAATACCCTGAACAGACCTGATGCAGAATTCACGCCGATCATGATGGACAATCCAGGTGATATGAAACGGAAGACCTATGTTTTTGAAAGAGGCAACTGGCTTCTAAAGACAACAGAGGTTCAACCAGGATTACCAGCTGTATTTGTTGACGATAAGGAGATAAAATTCCGCAACAGATATGGTCTCGCACTTTGGATGACCGACAAAAAAAATCCTTTGACCTCTCGTACCATGGTGAACCGTCTTTGGGAACAATTGTTCGGACAAGGTTTGGTTGAAACCCTTGAAGATCTTGGTTCCCAGGGTGCATTGCCTTCACATCAGGCGTTGCTGGATTATCTTTCCTATCAATTCATGCATACCGATAACTGGAGCATCAAAAAAACACTGAAGCGAATGGTGATGAGTGAGACCTATCGCCAATCATCGAATCTCACTCCCGATGTCAGGAAGAGAGATCCGTTAAACAAATACTATGCACGCGCACCAAGGGTGAGATTGACTGCTGAGCAAGTGAGAGATCAGGCATTGGCTGTTTGTGGTGCACTGAGCACAAAAATGTATGGTCCCAGCGTAATGCCCTATCAGCCAGAAGGAATATGGAAATCTCCTTATGATGAACGCAAGTGGAAAATGAGCGAAGGAGAAGACCAGTATCGAAGAGCAATCTATACCTATATAAAACGTACAGGTCCCTACCCTTCCATGATCAATTTTGACGGATCTGCAAGAGAGGTTTGTCTCACGAGAAGAATTCGAACCAACACCCCTCTTCAGGCACTTACTTTACTCAACGATTCCACTTATTGGGATCTGTCGGTAAAAATGGCAAAGCTGATGCTTGAAAAAGAGAGTTCAGACTATTCCAATGCCATCATCAAGGGATATGAAAAGGCTGCAGGCCGACCAATAGATAAAGGCAAACACAGCATACTGCTTTCTTTGTACCAAACCAGTCTCAATAAGTTGGGAAATGATACGGTTAGAATAAAAGAAATGCTTTCGGATTCTCTGTACAGAAAAGGACATAAGGAACTGGCTGCCATGGCAGTGGTCACCAATACCATACTCAACCTTGATGAAGTAGTTACCAAAAACTGATGCTGATGGAAAAAATTGTAAAAGAAGCCAGCGAAAAAACATTGTCATTTCAGACCAGAAGACATTTCCTGAGGGAATGTAAAACTGGTATGGGACTGATGGCTTTGGGTTCAATCATCAATGGTTGCGATTTCCTTTCAACCCAAAGCAGTACAAATGATATTTCTGGTAATCCCCTCCTGGCAAGACCACCCCAGTTTCCCGGAAAGGCAAAATCAGTGATCTTCCTACACATGGCTGGAGCACCTTCACAACTTGAACTGTTTGACTTCAAACCGGAACTGACCAAACTGGATGGACAGGATTGTCCGGATTCATTTATTCAGGGAAAAAAATTTGCTTTCATCAGAGGAGTACCAAAGTTGCTGGGTCCTCAAGCTAATTTTAAACAGCATGGTCAAAGTGGACTTTGGCTTTCTGACAATCTGCCCCATTTCAATCAGGTGATTGATGATGTTACTATTTTAAAAGCTGTTAATACCGACCAATTCAATCATGCTCCTGCACAATTGCTGATGCATTGTGGAACACCACGACTGGGAAGACCCAGCATGGGATCATGGGTGACTTATGGTTTGGGATCTGACAATAGCAATTTGCCTGGCTTTGTGGTGCTGACTTCGGGTGGAAGAAATCCTGATGCAGGAAAAAGTATCTGGGGAAGTGGCTTCCTTCCATCAGTATACCAGGGCGTCCAATGCAGATCTGAAGGAGACCCGGTGCTTTTCCTCAAGGACCCAAATGGTTTTGATCGTGATCTTAGGAAAGCTTCCATTGAAACCATCAACAATGTCAATGAACTCTCATACAAAGAATACCAAGATCCTGAGATTCTTTCCAGGATCTCACAGTATGAAATGGCATTCAAGATGCAGATTGCAGTCCCAGATGTCATGAACATCAACGATGAGCCACAGTATATTCACGATATGTATGGCACTGAGCCTGGTGAGGAGTCTTTTGCCAACAATCTATTGCTTGCAAGAAAACTGGTGGAGAAGGGAGTCAGATTTGTTCAATTGTTTGATTGGGGATGGGATAGCCACGGAACAGATCCAGGCACCGCACTGGATCTCGGCTTCATCAATAAATGTTATAAAATGGACAAGGCCATTTCAGCATTTTTATTGGATCTAAAGCAACGTGGTCTGTTGGAAGAAACATTGGTTGTATGGGGAGGTGAATTTGGCAGAACACCGATGCAGGAAAACCGTGACGGAAAACAAAACAGTTACAAGGGAAGAGATCATCACTCTGATGCTTTTAGCATGTGGATGGCAGGTGGAGGCATCAAAGGAGGTTTCAGTTATGGCGAAACTGACCCTATCGGTTACAATGCCATTGATGGGAAAGTTTCTGTTTATGATATACAAGCAACAATCCTGAATCAACTTGGATTTGATCATGAAAAACTGACCTATGGATTCCAGGGAAGATCATTCCGTTTAACAGATGTCTATGGAAAGAAGATTGATCCAATCATTGCATGATCAACCAATTGAAATGATAACACTAAGCGTTAACCCTTTGAAATGAATTGAATGGATCTGATCACAACCATAGGTAGACTGCATCCGGTATTGGTCCATCTCCCTATTGGGATATTTATAACTGTTCTTTTTCTTTCATTCTTTTCAATGACTGAAAAATACAAGTATGTATCAACATCTATTCGATACATTCTAGCTGCAGGACTGGCCACAGCACTACTTTCTTTGGTCACAGGGTATATCTTGTCACTCGAAGGATCAAATGCCGAGAATGATGTGGAAATACACAAATGGACAGCTATTGGCATGACAATTGTTTATGCTGCATACTATTTTTTCAGTCCGCTGCTAACCCAATATAAATATCCCAACCTGATTGCCTTGGTGATCATGTTCGTTGCACTGATTATCACTGGACACCAGGGGGGATCACTTACCCATGGAGATGATTTTCTTTTTGTTACTGAAAAAACAGATCCGACAAATGAATTAGCAAAACCTGTGATCAGCGACATCTCAAAAGTAAACGTCTACAAGGATATAGTGGGTTATACATTACAAACAAAATGTGTAGAATGTCATGGTGAAAACAAGCAGAAAGGTAAGCTGAGACTCGATGACCAGGAGTGGATCATGAAAGGAGGAAAAAATGGAGCCATTCTTGTCAGTGGCGACCCCGACAAAAGTGAGCTCATTAAGAGGATTCTTCTTGACGATATCGATGAACACCATATGCCGCCAAAAGAAAAAACACAACTCAGTTCTGCAGAAAAAAACATTCTTTCCTGGTGGGTAAAAACAGGTGCCTCTTTTGATGCAAGTGTGGAGAGCCTTGCTCCTGATTCTTCCATCAAAACTGATCTGGATCAATTCAAAAAAGGACTCGCCACCAGCGCGCCGACTGTCAAAATCAGAAGTGAGGTACCTGCTGCAGATGACAAAATATTGAATTCCCTGAGATCAGCTGGCTGGGTCATATCTCCTATCGCAGCAGGTGATCGTCATCTTCGGGCTTCAGGATTTAACCTTGAAATATCTGTAGATTCTGCACTTTCACTTTTGGCATCCATTAAGACCCAACTGATCGAATTGAAATTGGGTAAAACCAACATGAATGATGCGTCTATGATAAAAATCAGTGCATTTGATCAACTTGAAAAACTTTGGCTGGAGAATAATAATATTTCAGACGCAGGGATCAAACCATTGACCAATCTGAAAAATCTTGAATTCCTGAACTTATCAGGAACGGCAATAAGTGTAAACGGATTAAAACAATTGATAAGGAATCAAAACCTGGTTTCATTGTATGCAAGTGGCACTAAGATCAATCAGGATGAACTGGCAACAATTAAAAATGTAAACAGCAAAGTTAAAATCCAGATCACTGACACCCTACCATTTTTCCCAACTGACACAATGGTATATCGAAGAGTAAATTAAATTAGTGCTGAATACGTTGAAATGATTTGAGGAGATGCAGCTGATTCACCGTTCTATCGTAATTGTTCATCTCGTATCGTATACCATAATAAATGTCATCGTTTAAAAAATCAGCCAGAAATCTGATTGCCTGCATGAAAATCATGAATTCCCCGGCATAGGAAATCATTTCTTTTTCATCTGCTGTGAGGATATCCGACATTTTTTCCATGTATCCTTCAACGATGGCCTGGTAAAATTCATGACGGACAAACACAGTATCAAGGTTGGTTTCTTCTTCAGAACCAGGTGAAAGATAGGTTCTGAACATGTCACCAAGATCGCTGATAAAATAACCAGGCATTACGGTATCCAGGTCTATCGGACAAATGCTTTTTCCCGATTCATTGAAGAGAACATTGTTGATCTTGGTATCGTGATGGGTTACCCTCTGTTTGTACTGAGTGGATTGGAGAATCAAGTTAAACCTGTCCACTATGCGCTTATTCTCCATCACAAAGCTGATCTGGTTGGCAGCGATTTTTTTTCTATCCGAATTGCCGTTCTCCAGCGATTGCATGAATTGTTCCCATCGAAATGCTAGATCATGAAATCCGGGGATAGAAGGTTTCAATTGATGAACATCCATACCCTCAAAAGCAGCAGTAAATCGTCCAAACTGAAAAGCGGCTTCGTAGGCTTCATTTGCAGAAGCACAAGCATCAAGCGAATGGGAATTCTTTACATATGGGGTTAGGCGAAAATAGTCTCCGTTGTATAATGCATAATCTTCACCCCCAATAGTTTTAACTGGCAAAGGAAAAAACACTTCGCGATCATTCGAAATAAGAAAAGAAGAGAGGCGTTCAAGATTACTTGAAATATCCATTGGCTTTTTAAAGACCAGTGTATTCACTTTCTGAAGGATATACGCTGGTTCACCTGCTTTTTCAACCCTGTAGGTGGAGTGAATCAATCCATTGCCAAAAAGAATAATTTCAAGATCATCTGAATGGGATAGAAATTGTGAAATGATCTCTTTCATCGTAATCAATATAGTAATCTTACTTTAACCGTTCCTTTTACACTCCTGAGAAGATCAGCAGCATTTTTAGAAAGTTTTTTATCAACATCAAGTACAACATATCCAATTGCTTCATTCGTCTTCAGATACTGTCCCAATACATTTACCTTGAGATCAGAAAGGGTGCTGTTGATCTCCGAAAGCACACCAGGAACATTGTGATGGATATGCAGAATACGATGCGTGCCTTCCAATGGTGTAAGGCTCAATGCAGGAACAGTATGGGAGCCATAGGTTGAACCCATTTCAAGAAATTGCAAAAGTTTCTGACTTACATCCTCTCCGATATTGAGCTGTGCCTCTTCTGTTGAGCCCCCTATATGAGGGGTAAGTAAAACATTGGACAAGTGTTGAAGAGGTGATGTGAATGAATCACCATTTTTTTCCGGTTCCCAGGGAAATACATCTATGGCGGCGCCGCTAAGATGACCCTCTTTCAAGGATGCTGCAAGAGCATCCAGATCAACAACTTCACCCCTGGCAAAATTGATCAATATAGAGTCTTTTTTGAATTGCTTCAACAGGTTTTTGTTGATGATATTCTTGGTCTGGTTGGTTTCAGGAATATGAAGTGTAACAATATCTGAATCCGATACGAGATCTTTGAGTGATTTTCTGGATTCGGCATTACCAAGAGGCAATTTGGTCAGCACATCATAATATAAAACCTTCATACCCATGGCTTCAGCAAGTATGCTCACTTGAGATCCTATGTTTCCATATCCTATGATACCCAGTTTCTTACCTCTTAATTCAAAACTGCCCTTCGCATCCTTATTCCATATTCCGTCGTGAGCAGCTTTGTTTTTATCAAGTATTTTTCTGATCAAGATGATGGATGCGCCTATCACCAATTCTGCCACTGATCTTGTATTACTATAAGGTGCATTGAAAACCACCACTCCCCTCTTCCGTGCTGCATTGAGGTTGACTTGATTGGTACCGATACAAAAACATCCAATTGCCTGCAGTTTTTCTGCATGTTGCAGTACTTTTTCGGTAATCTGTGTTTTGGATCTAATTCCGATCAGGTGGACATTTTTTATCTCCTGAATCAGTTGATCTTCAGAAAGCGCTCCAGACACTTTCTTGATGTCAGAATAACCTGCCTCACGGAAGGTTTTGATCGCGGTTTCGCTGATGTTCTCCAGAAAAAGGATCTTGATCTTATCTTTTGGATAGCTGGTTGTTTTGGCACTCGCCATCTTATTAGAATTTTAACGAAATTAGCAAATCATTCAACCCATTCCAATTCAATCCCTTCAGGATGCAGAAGTTTAAGGTTTTTGTGCTCTTGTTTGTCCTGTTCTCCATCATTTTCTATGTTTTGGATAACCGATACAAACGCATAGAAATCCCCTCTATCCTAGTCAGTAAAGAAGTAAATATTTCCGAACCGGCAAAGTTAAATGAGCAAGACCTTTCCCTTAAGCGATCAAGTGAAGTCTTCTATGATCAAACCCTAAGAACAAGCCGATTCAATGGTGCCATCCTGGTTACCAGGAATGGCAAAATCGTTTTTGAAAAATACAATGGATTAAGGGATGTTCTATCAGGTGATCCAATTGACTCATCCACATCCTTTCACCTGGCTTCTGTTTCCAAAACGTTTACAGCAATGGCAATCCTGAGGCTTCGTGAAAAGGGATTACTCAGCTTGGAGGAAAGTGCATCAGCCTATCTAACTGGACTACCGTACACTAAAATAACGATAAGAGATCTGCTGACGCACAGAAGTGGATTGCCTAATTATGTACATTTTGCTGAAAAACTGGGTTGGGATACCCATGCTTATTTGACCAATCAGGATATACTGAACATGTTGATCCAGCATGCCCCTAAACTCAAAGCCGGAAGGCCAAATGCCTATTTTGATTATTGCAATACCAATTATGCGTTATTGGCACTGATAGTAGAAAAAGTGAGCCAAAACAGTTTTGCGGAATTTCTGGATACCGAATTCTTCAAACCCCTTGGCATGAAGCATACTTTTGTCTTTGATATTAGTATGCGGGAAAAGGTATTGCAATCCTATAAATTCAACAACAGAAAGGAACCCATGATGTTTCTGGATGGGATATATGGAGATAAAAATATTTATAGTACCCCAAGAGATATGATGAGATGGGATAATGCGCTGATTCCCGGGAAGTTTTTTGCATCACAAAGCCTGGAAGAGGCTTTTAAAGGCTACAGTTACGAAAGAAGGGGACTTAGAAACTATGGTTTGGGGTGGAGATTGGTTGAAATGCCTTCCGGCAAAAAGATCATCTACCATAATGGTTGGTGGCATGGTAACAATACAGTATTCAGCCGACTGCCCTCCGACTCAACGGCAATTATTGTTTTGGGTAATAAGTTTAACAGGGGTATTTACAAAGCCAAAAAGATCGCAGGCGCTTTCTCCGGGTATGGGTTACAAATGGAAGACGATGATTGAAATACCCGAAGATCTTAGGTCGTTGGACAGAGCTGAGATCAGTAGAATCTCAGAAAGCAATGCAAGAGTTCGCTTGAAGGAATACGATCCTTTCATCCACAAAGGCAATCGGGGACATCTTGCCTTGATCGCCGGCTCTCCAGGCATGATAGGCGCTTCCATGCTCTCCGCCGCTGCAGCCAGTAGATCAGGACTTGGGAAACTGACCGTTTGCGTTCCTGAAAATGCCATTTTGCCCATACACCTTTTCTTGCCTGAAGTAATGGTAAAAGTTCAAGAGGATGATATTGACCTTGGTCATTTCTCAGCAGTTGCCATTGGTCCGGGTTTGGGCACCTCCAACCAATCCGAAGCCATCCTAAAAAAAACAATAAGCTTCGGCCTCCCCATGGTTCTGGATGCAGATGCCCTAAATCTATTGAGCAAAGACAAAAATCTACTTGTTAAACTGCCCAAGGATGCAATTTTAACCCCTCACCTCATGGAATGGCAGAGGATATTTGGAAACTCAAAAAACGACAAAGATCGAATCACTACTTCAATACAATTTTGTAAAAATTTGAATATCAATATATTAATTAAGGGGCACATTTCAGTTTTGGTGAATGCCGAAGGCGATATTTTTTATAATGGAACCGGTAATCCCGGCATGGCAAAAGGAGGAAGCGGGGATGTACTTACAGGTATTATTGGCAGTCTGTTGGCGCAGGGGTATAGTCCAACGGATGCGGGAATTTTGGGGATGTATCTACATGGGCTCTCTGGCGACCTGGCTTCACTTGACTTAGGGGAAGATGCAATGACGTCCACGGATCAGATTTCCTATATTTCAGCCGCATTCAAAAGCCTCCGTAATAGTCGCGCAAATCCTTGATTATTTGCATGTTTTGCTTATTTTTGCACCCCCAAAGTTGAGAACTTGGGTAACCTATCGTATAAAACGAATTTCTACACTTTATGCAAAATCTATTTTATCTCGTTCCGGTGATGGGTCTGATCGGATTGATCTATACCATCGTTAAATTCAATTGGGTTTCAAAACAAGACGCAGGTTCAGAGAGGATGAAAGAGATCAGCAATTATATTGCTGAAGGAGCCATGGCTTTCCTAAAAGCCGAATGGAGGATTTTAGGATATTTTGTAGTAGTAGTAGCGTTGCTACTTGCGTTCATGTCTCAAAGCAACCCTAACTCGCACTGGAGTATAGCGATTGCTTTCATTTTTGGTGCTTTCAGCAGTGCCCTTGCTGGGTATATCGGCATGAAGGTGGCCACAAAGGCGAATGTAAGAACAGCAAACGCTGCCAGAACTAGTTTATCAAAAGCCCTGAATGTCTCTTTTACAGGAGGTGCTGTAATGGGACTGGGTGTAGCTGGACTTGCAGTGCTTGGCTTGGGTGCTTTATACATCATTTTAAAAGAAGTTTTCGCTCCTGGCAGCGCAGCCAACAGTGATGAAATGGTGAAAACCATTGAAGTACTTACCGGCTTCTCCCTGGGTGCTGAATCTATTGCCTTATTTGCCCGTGTAGGTGGTGGTATCTATACAAAGGCAGCCGATGTGGGTGCAGACCTTGTTGGTAAAGTTGAGGCTGGAATTCCTGAAGATGATCCAAGAAACCCCGCAACCATCGCTGATAACGTAGGTGATAATGTGGGTGATGTTGCCGGTATGGGTGCTGATCTCTTCGGCTCTTATGTGGCTACTGTTCTGGCTACCATGGTATTGGGACAAGAAACTACATCGGTAGACAATTTCGGTGGATTTGCCCCTATCCTGCTTCCTATGCTGATTGCTGGTGTAGGCATTCTGTTCTCTATTATAGGCACATGGTTCGTCAGGGTAAGTGATTCCGCAGGCATCAATACAGACAACGTTCAGAAAGCGTTGAACATGGGTAACTGGGGATCGATCATACTCACAGCCCTTGCTTGTGCCGGTCTCGTATATTATATTTTGCCAGCAGAAATGAGCCTGCGTGGTGAAACCTTTACCAACAATGGTGTAATGGGTGCCATTATCGTAGGACTTGTGGTTGGTACCTTGATGAGCATTATCACAGAATATTTCACTGCAATGGGCAAGCGCCCTGTGCTCTCTATTATCAGACAATCTTCAACCGGACATGCTACCAATGTAATTGGTGGTCTGGCGGTAGGTATGGAATCTACCATGCTTCCCATCCTGGTTTTGGCAGGGGGCATTTGGGGTTCCTATGAATGTGCTGGGCTTTACGGTGTAGCCATAGCGGCAGCCGGTATGATGGCAACAACAGCCATGCAATTGGCAATTGATGCATTTGGACCTATTGCGGATAACGCAGGTGGTATTGCAGAAATGAGCGAATTACCCAAAGATGTACGTGAGAAAACAGACGTACTGGACGCTGTTGGTAATACCACAGCAGCAACTGGTAAAGGATTTGCCATCGCTTCTGCAGCCTTGACTGCACTGGCACTCTTTGCAGCCTATGTGGGTGTTGTCAACCACAATGGTTATAAAATGGATGGAATTGATATCTATAAGGCGGATGTACTTGCCTCACTTTTTGTTGGAGCGATGATCCCTTTCATTTTCTCCTCTTTGGCTATCAAGGCAGTAGGCCAGGCAGCAATGTCAATGGTAGAAGAAGTTCGCCGTCAGTTCCGTTCTATTCCCGGTATCATGGAAGGTACCGGTAAGCCCGAATATGATAAATGTGTTGCCATCTCTACTGAAGCCTCAATTAAGAAAATGATGTTGCCAGGAGCAATTGCTATTCTTTCTCCTCTGGTAATAGGATTCATCATGGGTCCAGAGGCCTTGGGAGGATTCCTTGCTGGTGCAACTGTTAGTGGTGTATTGATGGGAATGTTCCAGAACAATGCCGGTGGTGCATGGGACAATGCCAAAAAGAGTTTTGAGAAAGGTGTAGAGATCAATGGTGAAATGTTTTATAAGAAATCTGAGCCACACAAAGCTTCTGTTACAGGTGATACTGTAGGTGATCCTTTCAAAGATACTTCAGGACCATCCATGAATATCCTGATCAAGTTGATGTCAATCGTTTCTCTGGTGGTTGCCCCTACCCTTGCTCAGCTGCATAAGTCTGATGTTAGTGTACAGGAAACCCGCATTGAAAAGAATATTGAGGTTTCCATTATCAGTAATGATTCAACATCCTCTCAAACAGTTATCACTGAAGGACCAGATCAAGGATTGATTGGTGCATTAAAGGCTGATGGGCATTTACCAGAGGGATCAGTTGAAATTCATTACGAAGCTGGCAAGCTTACCATAAATGGAAAAGAAGTAGATGCTACTAAGTACACTCAATACCTGAAAGGTGAAAAAATGGATATCAAGATCAATCTAAAAGAGAGTGTCAAAATAAACTAATCATATACTCCCGGAAATAAAAAAACCCTTCCAATTGGAAGGGTTTTTTTGTAAGCCTGATATTATTTTCTAGCAATTTTAAAAGTTTTACTGGCCGTATTCGTTGCTGTTTTTTGAGACGTAACTGCTACAGTAATGTTATACAAAACTCCGGCTGCAAATGTACCAGTGGATAAGTCGTTTGCTGCTACTGTTGATTTTACGTTTTTACTGTCCAGCACAGAGCCATCACTATCCTTTTTGGTAGTTACATCAATACTGATGCCTGAACTTGGCATTTTTGAATTGAGTGTTACTTTAAATGAAAAAGTTCCGGAAAGAGCAGTTAAAGTAGTAGTTCCAGGATCAGGGTCCAGAGAGAAGGTTATGTTTTCCTCAACTTCTACAGGTGGTGGCGGCGGTGGTGGCGGTGGGGTTGGCGTAGTTCCACCTCCCGATTTTTTGCCACAGGATGTCAAAATCAAAGCTGAAACAAATAACGTTACAAGACTCTTTTTTAACATTTTTCTATTTTTTTATAAAATTAAGAAGATCTGATGGTTTTTTACCAAATATTCCTTGGACAAAGGTCTCCATAAACGTTGTTCAGTGTAAAGCCAAGTACGATTTCATGGGTTCCCCTATTCATTGTACTCAACAGATATTTGCCCCTGTTCAAATCGTAAGCATAACTGATATTGAGGGTCTGGGCTATGTTAAGACCTACCATCCCAGAAAATCCATCCCCATTCCTGTAATTTCCACCCAACCAGATCAGATCCCGGTACTGGGCCTTGAAATTAATATCTACTGAGGTTGGTGTTCCTGCAACATATCTGATCATGGCAGAAGGTAAAGCAGAAATATCTTCGGTTAGGAAGAAACGATACCCAGCTGTCAGAAACAAATGGGGAACCAAAGTGGATTTGTACGCAGCACTATCAACCAGGTTGATCCTGACTGGAATGATCTGTTGTGCTGAAAGTCCTAAGAAATATTTAGAAGAATATAACCACAACCCAGCATTCAATTCCGGTTTTATTTTGGTAAGATTACTGGTGACTGTACCAATTGCAGGATCAAAGGGTGTGGCAAGGGTGATTTTGCTTCTGTTGATGTTGAATGATGAAAATCCAAGACCAAAACCAGCCGACAAACTAGTAGTTCCTGTAAGCCCCTGATGGTAAGAATAGGTCGCATAAGCAGTTGATCTGTTAATGTAACCTGTGGAATAATTAATGGCCGTAAGTCCCAAGCCATGATGGGGCTCAGCTGCAGTATAATTTGACCAATATTCTCTTCCTCTTGGATTCTGCCCCTTCATGTCAAAAGAGTTTACACTCTCTCTATAATCCTTTTTTCCCAAAGCTCCATGTACAGTTGCATAAAATGTTTTTGGTGCACCTTCAATTCCAACCCACTGATTCCTCATGCTCAATTTTACATCAACATAGTTTTCAATACCACCAATTGCAGGATTGACGATATAGTTATTCATGATGTATTGAGTATAATGGGGGCGTTGCTGGCCAAAGGCCTGCCACGCTGTAAACATTATCATGCTTATAAAAAGTTTCTTCATGCTTATTTTATAATGGTTACATATCCTGCGATTTTACCTCTTCCCGATTTAGGATCGATCACATAATAATATGTTCCAAAGGGCAAGGCTTTTCCGTTATTCGTTCCATCCCAGTTGTTAACATAACCCACAGAACGGTAAACCATTTGCCCTCGAGTAGTATATACTTCCAAAATACAGCCAGGATACTGATCAAGATACTTAATTTCCCAAGTATCGTTTATGCCATCACCATTGGGTGTGAAAGTATTGGGCGGTTTTGGTAATTTGAGCACCGTTACTAATACATCATCAGTACTTGTGCATGCTCCCCTTCCCGTAACACTCAAAGTATATATGATATCCTCCTGAGGCTTGGAAACAATAGGTTGCAAAATATTGGTTGCTAACAAATAGGTAGATGGTGACCAATTGTAAACCAGTGAGGAACCAGACGCAGTAGCAAGAATTTGTTTTTGCCCATCATCCAGAACAAACAAATCAGGACCGGCTGATATTTTAGGATAAGGATGAATGGTGATATTTTTTATGGCAGTATCTGAAATACATCCTTCTGATGATTTAACCCATAAACTAACAGGGAAAGTTCCAGTTGCTCTGTGTTGATATACTGGATTCTTTGAATTGTCTGTTGCCCCATTACCAAAATCCCAGTTCCACGCAACAATGGGTCTTACAAAACCTCTGCTGGTATCAAGGTATTGAATATCCTTACCGAGACAAACGGAATCCAGACTGTTAAAACCTGCCTTAGGTTGTGGAAACACATCCGTAAGCTGTCTTGACAGAGAATCAATACAACCATTACTGCTGGTTGCAACGAGTTTAATGGTGTAGGCCCCTAGAGCCCTGAAATAATGTATACCATCTTTTACAACTGTAGGCGTTGGATCTGCAGGATCACCATAATTCCATAAATAAGTGATCAGATCTTTATTACCTTCAGGTATATCGGTTTTATTGACGAATACACCCTTCCCTTCCGGTAAACAAACTTTCGGGAGATCAAAATAGACAATCGGTAGAGGATTGACTTTTACAGGCAGCACCTTTGGTACACTGGTACATCCATTGTTTGTTACAACGTCTAAACTGACATTGTAAGTATTAAACAGAGCGAAAGTATAAGACTGCTGATTTCCATTGGTTACTGATCGAACATTTGTTCCATCGCCAAAATTCCAATTCCATGTTGCTATACTACCTGCATTGGCAGTTGATTTATTAGTAAATATGATTGCATTTTTCTCACAATTCAAATTACTAAAGGTAAAATCTGCAGTAGGTCTGGGCCAAACAACGATATTACCACTGGTTTCTGAAAAACATCCTTTTGAAGAAGTAAACCTATAGGTGATCAGATGCGTTGCAGCTCCGGCAACCCCTGGATCAAACTGACCATTCAAACTAACACCCGTCCCGGTAAATTTTTCTATCCCAGCAGGAATTCCGGTAACATCGATATAAGATGCCTCATTCAAACGACGAGGCTGGGCTTCCAAACAAATTCCCTGTAAGGGTTGAAGGTTAACCTTTGGACTACCATTCAACGTGATTGTTTTTAATTCATCGTCTACACAGGTTCCTCCAGAATATGCACGAACTCGTATGGTAAATGTTTTGTTAGGCTGATTGAGGAAATCAGCATATAAATTGTTATAGACTTTATTAGGTGTAGGATTCTCATCAGTAATAAAAACAGTAGGGGCATTCACATAGTCCCAATAAATTTCCAATTTTGAAACTGTGCCAAAATCAACAGAAGATAGATTTTGTATGCCTACATTGGTATTACTACACAATGAATCAGGTTTCAAGACTGTAAAATCAGCTTTGGGCGTTGCTCCGTTAACGGTAAACGACTGATCAAGATTAGAAACGCAGCCTACAGAGGAGGTGGCTTTTAAATTCACTGTATAATCTCTGGCAGCTGAATATTTATGAAGAACCAAGGCCCCTGTACCAGAATTGGGATTTAATGAGGTTGCATTGGGGTCTCCAAAGTCCCATACAAAATCCATTGATTGAGTGTTATCAGCGATGGTTGATGTACTTTGAAATTCTGCAAATGCATCATTAAGGCATACTTCAGGTAAAGTAAATCCTATTTTCGGTTTTGGATTGATCCTTACAGTCTTGATCAATGTATCACTTTTACAACCTTTTGTGTTTTCAACCATTAAACTTATAGACTGATCACCCCATGCAGGAAATATTTTGGAAACAACCGCATTGGCATCAGTAAAATCCTGATTTGCAGAACCTATTCCTAGTTTCCAATTCCAGCGTTTTACACTGCCAACATTTGCAATTGCCTCCTGTATAAAGGTTACCGATTCAGTTTCACATGCCGGATTTACCATTCTGAATTGTGGGGTTGGCAAAGGATTGATAACAAAAGATTTCGTAACTGTATCACTCACACAGCCATCTGCCGTATACCCAAAGAGTGTTGCATTGTATGTTCCGGGAGTAACAACAGTTAAGACCGGATTTTTAACTGTGTCTGATTTGCCATTTGAAAAAGTCCAACGCCACTTTTGCATTGTTCTTCCCTGTGGGTTTGTCAAATCAGAAAATTGGGTAGCTTCCCTTAAACATACTTCAGTAGCATTAAAGTTCACCTTAGGCTGTGCATAAATTGTGTTGACAACTTTTGTTAATGAATCCACACAACCGTTATTGGATGTTACAATAAGTTTTGAATTGTAGGGGCCAACATCGGTATACTTGTGCCCTGGATTTTTTAAAGAGGAAAGATTTGGGTTTGCTGGGGTTGCATTGGGGTCTCCAAAATTCCATTCATATGTTAACAATGCACCAGTTCCGTCTGCTATTATCGTTGAATCCAAAAAAGTTGCATTTCCATCTGGAAGACATATAATTGGTATGCCAAAATTCAACTTGGGTTTTGGATTGATCCTGAGTGATTTTATCAGCGTATCACTTTTACA
>JBKCOY010000161.1:0-3275 GCA_046309555.1 Chitinophagia bacterium | reverse complement strand
TGCATAAAAATTTCAGCTCAGGCAAAGACAACTTTTATAGCTACCCGGTTTTTTCACTTGATGACAAGAAAGTTTATGTCATTGCAAGAAAACCGGATGGGGCATCTTCTATTTTGTCGTTGGACCTGTTCAGCGGAACGGAAACGGCGCTCATGCCCTTTGTAAATGCACCCATGTCTTTTTTGAGAATGAAGCAAGATCAGTTGATTTTTACCATCAGCCAGGGCAATGCCAATGAGATCAGGCAGTTGGATCTCCTAAATGGCACCCAACGGGTTTTGTCGCGCAACCTCACCGGTTCTTATGGCGGAGATCTTCATGTTGATGGTAACAAGCTGGTCTATGGAAGTCCCACTGCCGACGGCAATCAGATTTTTGTAAAAGAGCTGGCATCCAATTCCCAACTTCCATCTCCCATCTCCGAGTTTCCAATTCCCAGCTCCCAGTTCCCTGCCTTCGGCAGGCAGGCCAACTCCCAGCTCCCTGCCTTCGGCAGGCAGGCCATATCCCAGCTTCATCACCCTATCAATATCCATAGCTGGCGCCCCTTCTACGAGCAGCCTGAGTGGAGTTTTACGCTGTACGGTGAAAATATCTTGAATACAGTCCAATCCCAATATAGCTATACCTATAATGAAAACGAAGGTTCCCATCGGGTGGGTGCTGATTTTGCAGTGGGTGTGATGTATCCCTGGATCACGGGAGGTGCCAGTTATACCATGGACAGGAGTTATCGCGACAGCAGCAGGTCGATACAATGGAATGAGTGGAATGGTTATACGGGTTTGCGATTGCCCTTGAATTTCACTTTCGGCAAATGGTACAGGAATCTTGATCTCTCCTTGCGTTTGAATGGTGTTTCCCTTAACTATCAGAACAAGAACAGTGTGAGTCCGACTGATCGTTTTGTATCCTATTTGCAGCAGCAGGTTTCCTGGTCGATGCAGACACAGCAAGCGGTTCAGCAGATCTATCCACGATTTGCATTTTTAACACGTTTTAACAATCGTACGTCTTTGGGTAAAACTGATGCGAAGCAATTCTTGTATACTGCTCAACTGTATCTCCCCGGTGTCGGTCGCAATCACTCCCTTGCCTTGGCCTATCATTATCAGCAGCGCGATACGCTAGGGCAGTATAATTATTCCAATGCAATGCCCATGGCAAGGGGATATCAGACGTTTAATTATCCGAGGATGTGGAGGTATTCGATGAATTATCATTTCCCGATACTGTATCCCGATTTAGGTGTTGGGAATATCGTTTATTTTCTCAGGGTGAGGGGTAATGCTTTTTATGATGACATGACGCTGAAGAGTTTGCGGACGGGCCGGAAGATCAACCTCAGGAGTGCCGGGCTGGAAGTTTATTTTGATACAAAATGGTGGAACCAGCAGAATGTTTCATTTGGCGTTCGGTACAGCAGATTGTTGGATACGGATCTTTTTGTGCAGAAGCCCAATCCGAACCGTTTTGAGTTCATCATGCCCTTGAACTTGTTTCCGGATTGAGACTTGCAGGGGGTTGAAAATAATTTCATTCATCCCAAAATATTTTCATTTTTCGCCCTATATTTGCATCCCGATTGGGAGTTTAGCTCAGCTGGTTTAGAGCATCTGCCTTACAAGCAGAGGGTCGGCGGTTCGATCCCGTCAACTCCCACAAAGGTCACTGAAAAGTGACCTTTTTTGTTTTTATGTATTACGTGTATATCCTTCAATCGACAATAACTAATAAGTTCTACAAGGGACAAACAGACAATTTAGAAAGAAGACTAAAAGAACATAACAACAAGGAAGAAAAGTCAACAGCGCCCTATGCTCCTTGGATTCTACTTTGGAGTACTTCTGTGCCGATTTGGATAGAAATAAAAAAAGAGCCTTGATTAAGGCTCTTTTACAGATATTAATTGAATTGATTATTGCGGCAGTAACACCCTGTCAATCACATGAACAACTCCATTTGTACACACAACATTAGCCGCTAGAATATTTGATTTATTTCCTCCATTACCTCCTCCAGTGATGGTGGGCCCACCTGTTGCTCCATTTGATAGATTGATGGTGGATGTACCACCAGCCAACATTGAAAGTGTTCCGTTGGAAAGATCAGATGAGAATTTTCTTCCAGCTACAACATGATACCGAAGAACAGCAAGAAGCGTTGCTACAGGGATCTGCCTGATGTCCTTAAGGTTTAAGGCAGTTAGTAATGTGGTGAAAGCTGCATTGGTAGGAGCAAATACTGTTAATATTCCAGTTGAGAGTGTACCTGGTAAAGAAGGATCGCCACCGGGTGCAGTTGCGGCAAACGTAACTGCTTTCACCAGAGAATCCAGTTTTCCAGCAACCGCTGTATTGACAATGTTACCGGCCGGAGGAATCAATACCCCACTGGTTAATTTATGCACAATCCCATTGGATACTGAAATGTCTGCTTGCGCCACTTTCAAACCATTGATGAAAACACCATTCGTATTACGTGTTACAAAAACTGAATCACCACTTGCGGTTACCACTTTGGCATTGGGGCCAGCAGGAACAGCCGTTGATACAATCTTACTGGGAATGGTGTGATATAGAAGGATTTTGCTTGCATCAGCAGCTGTAAGGCTTGATAATGCTGAAGTGGAGATTCCGGCAGCTGTAAATGCATCATTATTGGGAGCAAATACTGTAAATGGGCCGGCTCCACTCAAGGTGGTGGCTAAACCAGCTTTTGTAACTGCTGCACTCAAGGTGCTGAATTCAGTGGTAGTAGAAACCAGATTTGCGATGTTAGGTGTTACATCTTTTTCCTTTTTACAACTCACAGATGCTAAAATAGAGGTCGTAATGAGCAGTGTGTAGTAGAGTTTTTTTGAGGTGAGCATGTTTATTATTTTGAAGGTAACACGCTTCAATCATCATTTGTTCACTCATATTTAAAATTTCGCAAGACAGCAAAATTGTGCTTGTTCTATAATCTTTTAATTCATATAAAATGAGTAATTTAAATGACAATAATCTGTTTGACTTATCCCAATTTGATTACTTGTCTCAAAAAGTGATAGTAGTTTATTCTAATAATTACTTTATATCCAAATGATGCATTCCCGATTTTGGTTGATATTTCTCTACTTGTTAATCTTTAGATCAAATATTATTGCTCAAGAGACTCCTTTGATTCCACGTATATATGAAGTTATCAAAGTAAACTTTCCTCCCGTCATTGATGGCTTGATTGGTAAAAAGGAATGGAAAGATAGTCGTTGGTCTGAAAGCTTTGTTGATATC
>JBKCOY010000160.1:0-3999 GCA_046309555.1 Chitinophagia bacterium | reverse complement strand
ACTGAATATTGGCCAAAACTTTACCATCAATCCTTTTTGCTCCAACCGTTGGTACGCGGAAGTTTACTCCTCCCTGATAATAGTTGAGCTTGAATAGTTCCTGTTTTCCGACAGTATTTACAAACACCGACCAGGCATCGCTGTACAAGGTTTTGGATCGGTTCTCATCTGTCGTCGTCGCCCACTCTGGATCAACTGCCCAGGCCCTCTCTGCCAATCCCAGCATCTTGGGGAATGCCAGGTATTCCAAATCTGCGGCACTGCGGATATTTTCGCTCCAAAGTTCTCCCTGGATGCCTACGATATTGCCTTTTCCATAATCTGTCAGCTTATCCTTGCCCTGCAGGACTTTCGGATCGACGGGTACGCCAAATCGATCTACAGCTGTATTCTTCAGATAATCATAAGGGATAAAATAAAAGGCTTTGTCGATGTCTACAAATCCCCCCCAGTAATACCCCACTTCGTCAAATTGTTTTTGATAAGCGAGATCGAAGTAAAGATTGGATACCGGACATAGGATTACTTTGTATCCGCCATTGGCCAATCGGTAAGGAAGATCTTCTGCACCCCAGCCCACCACGGTATTCCAGACATAGGTATGGAAGTTGTTGTTGGCAAATTCCGGATTGACCATCATTATGCGATTGCCATTCACTTTGGATTCACGCATGCCGATCTCTTCCCAGCCGGAGACATAGAGGCCCCTTTCCTTCAGGATTGCATGTACTTTTTCCCAGTAATAGATCCAGAGATCGCTGGTCTGTTTGAATTTATCCTTCGGAAGTGTTGCCAGCAATTGTTGTGCAATGGGGGATTTCTCCCAAACGCCCTGTGGCACTTCATCGCCTCCAACATGAATCGTCTTCAATGGCATCCCAGCTTCCTTGTGCATGTCTATGAATGCATCTACTGCTGTTGCGATAAAATTGTAAACGCCTGGTTGTGCAACACACATCACATTGTCTCGGAAATTTTGTGCGGATAAATAAACCGACTGATCTTCCGGATCAGACAATAGATATTTTTTGGCTTCCGCATCCTTTCCTTCCTGCATCAATCTTCTGTATCTCGCATCCATGGCCTTGATCGCGGCGCGGGCATGACCCGGTGTTTCAATCTCGGGGATCACCTCGATGTGTCTGTCTTTGGCAAAGCGAAGGATCTCGATATAATCCGCTCGGGTATAAAAGCTGCTTTGCGGATTGTTGATGTTGCCGCCTGAGCCATAGGCACTGGGCATATTCTCTTTGCTGTCCAATGTATGTCCGCGTTGCACACCCACCGTTGTCAGCTCCGGCAACGCTGGGATCTCTACACGCCAGGCATCATCTTCGCTGAAGTGAAAATGGAGCTTGTTAAGTTTATACATCGCCATCCAGTTCAGCACCTTCATCACTTGCTCTTTGGTTTGGAAATTTCTGGCCACATCAATGTGCAATCCGCGGTAACCAAATCTTGGGTTGTCTTTCACAACAGCATTTGATATAACCAGCGAAGATTGTGTATTCTTCCAGGCATCCAATGGTAGCAAAGCCTTGAGGGATTGAATGCCATAAAATATTCCTGGTCCATTGGAGGCGCTAATGCTGATGGATGTGTTGCTTACCTTCAGCTCATAGCCTTCGGAAGGAAGTGAATTGTCATAGATGAGTTGTATAACGTTTTTGTTAGCATTCCCCTTGCTCAATCCCTTTCCCAAGAACATTTTCAGTTCATCGATCAGATAGTTACTTTCTTTTTCAAACCGTTGATCAGCTTGTATAGCAGTCTGTTCATTCAGCAGAAACTGCCCTTCCATGGATTGGTAAGAAACAGGAGTCGGCAAAATTTTTGGTACTGCAGCAGACGGGATATCTCTGATGTTTTTATTTTGGTCAAATACCATCTCGGGCGTAATCTGATCATTCACCTGCTCAGGCGAACGTTTGAACTTGTTGATGTCTGCCGGCGGTTTGGCAGATGTCTTCACGATAGCATGAGTATTTTTAGGGTCATTGTCCCATACCCAATAATATCCTGATGGTGCATCGGAAATATTGAATGCCCAGGCATCACCCACGCCTTCCACGGTGATGCTTGCACCCGGTTTTAATTCTTTAAATTCAGCTGTAGGTTTTAAATAGAAAAGATCGCCATGCCATCTAAAAGATCGCATTCCTCCAGTCAGGTTGCTGTCGGCAATTTCCCGGTTGGCATTGTACCAGATCGTCCAGCCACTGCTGGGTAGCATCGCTTTTTTACCAGTATTGGTCAGTGTCAGGGAAAACAGGTATTTATCCTGCCCCTTGTAATTATTGGTAACCAGTTGCCAGTCAATCTTCAGATCGGCTGGATTGAAACTGTTCTTTTTTTGTGACCATGCCAGGTTGCAGGATGTCGATATGCCTATTGCCAACAGAATAATGATATGCTTCATGCGGGTAATTTACCTATTTTTTCTTTTCCCCTTTTCTGCCAGCCGTCAACAATTCAATCTTGCCTTCGTTAAATTGTATATTTTCGGAATCATAAACTTTAAGAAATGCAAAGATCAGTTTTATTCATCGTTGTCTTGATGGCAAGTATCGTCTGTCAAAACAGTTTTGCTCAAAAAGACACAACCTTCACGAGTTACAAAAACCTTCCCTTGAAGGCGAACAGGATGTTCGAATTGAAGACCAATGAAGGAACCTGGACATCCGTTGATATCAGTCCCGATGGCAAGACCATCATCTTCGATATGATGGGGGATCTCTATACGATTCCTTCCACAGGTGGAAAGGCTACACAGATAACGCGTGGACTTGCATTTGACCAGCATCCGAGATATAGTCCGGATGGCAAGAAGATCCTCTTCGTGTCTGATAAAAGCGGGGCAGAAAATATCTGGTACATCGACACAGAGAAAAAAGATACGGTGCAGCTCACCAAAGAGACCAATCAGAATTTTCCTTCGGCAGACTGGACGCCGGATGGCAAATACATTGTCTATGCAAAGGGCCGTCGTGTTAACAAACTCTACATGATCCATATCAATGGTGGTGGTGGAACACAGTTGATCGAAGAGCCTGCCACACTTAAAACCATTGATCCTGCTGTGAGTCCGGATGGCAAGCACATCTATTATTCCTTCCGCACCGGTTCCTGGAATTACAATGCCCAGCTGCCCCAATACCAGATCGGAGTGTATGATATGAAGAATGCGCGCATGAACAAACTCACTTCACGCTATGGATCCGCCTTCACGCCGGTATTGAGTGACGACGGTAAGTGGCTGGTCTACGGCACTCGCTTTGAAGATAAAACGGGACTCGTGATCAGGGATCTCAAGTCAGGCGATGAAAAATGGCTTGCGTATCCCGTTCAGCGTGACGACCAGGAATCGATCGCTGTTTCGGGTGTATTACCTGCCATGAGTTTCACGCCCGATAGCAAATATCTTCTTGCTTCTTTTGGGGGCAAGATCAACAAAATCGACATCAGCAATGGTAAACACGAAGAGATTCCTTATGAAGTCGATGGCAAACTGGAGATGGCCCCTGAAGTACTTTTCAAATATCCCATTAAAGATACTTCAGCTGCCCTGGCTACCCAGATCCGCGATGCTGTTCCTTCACCGGATGGCAGCAAACTGGCTTTCACGGTGTTGAACCGTTTGTATGTGATGGATTATCCCAACGGTTCTCCAAAGCGTCTGACCCAAAACGAATTCACCGAAGCCCAACCCTCATGGAGTCCGGATGGCAAGACCATTCTTTTCAATTCCTGGAATATTGGCGGTGGTCATATCCATTCCATTGCCGCCGATGGTAGCGGATTGAAGACGCTTACCAAAGTAGCAGGACTCTATCAATCACCTCGCTATACTTTGAAAGGTGATCGCATTGTTTATGTTCATGCTCCTAATCAGAAATTCAGAGATGCTTTTGATCCTGGTTATGATGATGCAGAAGATCTGCTCTGCTGGATGGATGCAAAGGGAGGTGAAGAACATGTGATCGATCATGCCAATGGTCG
>JBKCOY010000159.1:0-7067 GCA_046309555.1 Chitinophagia bacterium | reverse complement strand
TTGTCTTCTTCATTGTACATCTCACTGGTGGCTGCGTCCATGGCAATGTTGATCTGAGAGCCCGTCTTGTAACCTGCCGCTTCAATCGCCTGAAGCACTGTTTCAATGGCCTCTTCGTTGCTCTGGATATCGGGAGCAAATCCACCTTCATCACCTACATTGGTGCTGTATCCCTTCTTCTTCAATACGCTCTTGAGCTGATGGAACACCTCAACACCCCAACGCAAACCTTCACTGAAAGAAGAAGCGCCAGTAGGCACGATCATGAATTCCTGAAAATCGATTTTGTTATCCGCATGCGCACCACCATTCAAAATGTTCATCAAAGGAACTGGAAGGGTAACGGCATTCACACCACCGAGGTAGCGATACAAATTCAAATTACTTGCCTGTGCTGCAGCCTTGGCCACGGCCATGGAAACAGCAAGTGTTGCATTCGCTCCAAGCTTAGCTTTGTTGGGCGTACCGTCGATCTCGACCAGCATCTTGTCGATCAGGGCCTGCTCGGTAGCAGGGATACCCATCAGTTTGGAAGCAATGATATTGTTGACATTGTCAACTGCCTTCAAAACACCCCTGCCCACATAAACGGATTTATCGCCATCGCGAAGCTCAACAGCTTCGTGCTTTCCGGTGGACGCACCGGATGGAACGGCAGCACGGCCTACAAAACCGCTTTCGGTAATTACGTCTACTTCAACAGTGGGGTTACCGCGACTGTCAAGGATCTGTCTGGCATGGATGTTGGCAATGATACTCATGTTCAAAATTTTAAATGTGATGGTTGCTGGGTTGGATGGCAAACGATCAGTTTCCGGTCAATTCCCTGAAAATGTCTTCAAGGCGACGGGCTTGCGGTTGCAAAGAAACAACATTCGGGTCTTCTGACAAAGCCGGAGACAACAAATCCTCCAGCCTGTCATCAGCCACGATCTTCCCTTTGCTGATGACGATGACCCGCTCACAGAGGGCCTCAACTTCCTGTAGAATATGTGTAGAGAATAATATGGTCTTGGTCTTACCCAATACTTTGATTACCTCTCTTATCTCAATGATCTGATTCGGATCGAGTCCCGTTGTCGGTTCATCCAGGATCAAAACCTCCGGATCGTGCAGCAAGGCCGCTGCCAGCCCAACACGCTGCTTATAACCCTTTGATAACTGTCCGATCTCCTTGTGTGATTCCGGTAAAAGTCCGGTCAGCCTGATCACTTCTTCAATTCTTTCCTTCGGCTGCTTCAAGCCATGCAATCCCGCCATCATCTCCAGATACTCCCGCACATACATATCTGTGTAAAGAGGATTGAGTTCAGGAAGATAGCCGATCTTTTGCTTGGTAGCCAATGCCTCGCCCTCCACAGGAATACCGCAAACTTCGATGGTGCCTGCATCGGGACGAAGATAGCCGGTGATCATCTTCATGGTGGTGGATTTGCCAGCACCATTCGGACCTAAAAATCCAACGATCTGACCCTTGCCCACTTCAAAACTGATGTGGTCTACCGCCTTCTGCGCTCCATATTGTTTCAGGATATTTTCTACTTTGATCGACATAGTTTCTTAATCCTCCACTTCCACACTCGACTCAGGCAGATGCTCATAAGCTCCTTTGAAGGCCAGCCATCCAAACAAAAAAAGTCCAATTGCGATGGGAAGAAAGATGATCACAAATATACCCCATTGGATGATCGTATCCACCTGACCGTTCTTATTGATCTGCTCAATTGCTGTTTTTAACAAAACATAATAAGAACCAATCGCGAGGGCCATCCAAACAAGGCCCATGTATTTTTTTACAGCATTCATGATTAATCGTTTACATCAGGATCGATCCTGTTTGATAAATAGATAACTCCAATAACCAGACAAACCACGCTGACCCCAATCGGATACCAGAGCCCTACCAGCTTATCGCCTGTATACATGGTGCCGAGCAATACAGCAATGAAAGGGGTTAAGCCGCCAAATACGCCATTACCCAAATGATAAGGCAAACTCATCGATGTGTAGCGGATCTTGGTAGGGAAGATCTCGACAAGGAAAGCCGCAATCGGTCCGTACACCATGGTCACCAACACAATCTGAATAAAGATCAATGCCACAATAGCCCAATAAGCATTAACGGGCAAGACCTTGGAAACCTTATCAGCTTTCACAGGCATTTCAGTACCACTCGAATACAAAGTATCAGCGTGAACCGTTTTTTCGATGATCCCATTTGAATAAGGTTGCGAAGTAGTGGTGGTCTGCATAGCATAATCTTTCCCCTTCACCGGTTGGATCATGCGCTGTATGCTGACAGCCGATGCATCTGTGACAAGTTTTTCCGTAGAAGTGATGTTCAGCATCTGCTGATAGATGGGACGATAAGAAACCACTGCGAGCAGCAAGCCCGTCATGATGATCCATTTCCTTCCGATCTTATCACTCAACTGCCCGAATACAATGAACAATGGTGTCGCAAAGATGATGGCCCAGATGAGGATGGTGCGCGATTGTTCAAAATCAATCTTGCAAACATTCTCCAAAAAGGTTTGTGCATAGAATTGCCCCGTGTACCATACAACGCCTTGTCCCATTGTTGCCCCAAACAATGCCAGCAAGACCATCTTGAGATTGCCCTTGTGCATCAGGCTTTCCTTGATGGGATTGATGGATGTTTTTCCTTCGGCCTTGAGTTTGCTGAAAAGAGGCGACTCATGCATTTTGAGTCGGATATAAATGCTCATGCCTACCAGCACCACCGAGAACCAGAAAGGAATTCTCCATCCCCAGGATTCGAAGGCTTTGATCGATTCGGTTGCATCGGCATCTAAACTCTTGCGGGTGATGAGGATGATGCCCAATGACAGCAGCAAACCCAGTGTGGCAGTGGTTTGTATCCAGCTCGTATAAAATCCTCTTCGCTCTTTTGGAGAATGCTCCGCTACATAAGTAGCAGCGCCGCCATACTCACCACCAAGGGCAAGGCCCTGTATCAGTCGCAACAATAACACAATAATGGGCGCTGCAAATCCGATCTGCTCATATCCCGGCACAAGTCCGATCGCAAACGTAGATCCTCCCATGAGGATGAGGGTAAGCAAAAAAGTATATTTTCTTCCAACCTTATCTCCCAATCGGCCAAAGACCAATGCACCAAAAGGCCTCACGATGAAGCCTGCGGCAAAAGTTGCCAATGTAGACAGCAAAGCGGCTGTGGGATTGGTCTTGGGAAAGAATTGGGCTGCGATGATGGGAGCCAAACTACCAAAAATGTAAAAGTCGTACCACTCGATCAGGGTCCCTACCGATGAGGCAAAGATGACCTTCCGGATCTGTTTCTTTTCAGCTGTTGATTGCATGCAGGCGTTTGGGTTGGTTTGAATGTTCAAGATAAAAATAATGGTCCACAAACCGATATTTTTTTAACTTACCGCTCCTATTAATCAAGCCATATGAGCTATCCTTATCAGATCAATTCCATGGATGCCTATCAGGCGGCCTGGACAAAAAGTGTGGAAGACCCAGAAGGATTCTGGGGCGATGTTGCCAGTCATTTTCAATGGAAGAAGCCTTGGGACAAAGTACTGGAATGGAACTTCAAAGAGCCTTCTGTGAAATGGTTTCAAGGTGCACAACTGAACATCACAGAGAATTGTATCGACAGGCATCTTACAGACAAAGCCCATCAACCAGCTATCATCTGGGAACCGAATGACCCGCATGAAAGTCATCGCATGCTCACCTATGCGCAACTCCACAACAAAGTGGTACAGTTCAGCAATGTGCTCAAAAACAATGGTATCAAAAAAGGTGATCGTGTCTGTATTTATATGGGTATGATCCCTGAACTGGCCATCGCCGTATTGGCCTGTGCACGCGTGGGTGCCATTCACTCTGTTATCTTCGGCGGCTTCAGTGCGCAAAGCATATCAGATCGTTTGCAGGATGCCCATGCAGCATTCATCATCACTTGTGATGGCGCCTTCAGAGGAGCAAAAGAAATTCCACTCAAATCCGTCATCGATGATGCCCTCGTGGCTTGTCCATTTGTGCAACGCGTCATCGTGTACACCCATACCCGCTCAGCCGTGAGCATGATCAAGGGTCGTGATGTATGGTGGGAAGATGAAGTGCGAAAAGTTGAAACAGCCGGTAATCCAGATTGTCCGGCTGAAGTGATGGATGCAGAAGATCCACTCTTCATTCTCTACACTTCCGGTTCCACAGGCAAACCCAAAGGCGTGGTGCATACCTGCGGTGGATACATGGTCTATACCAACTATACTTTTGTCAACGTTTTTCAATACAAACCTCAGGAGATCCATTTCTGTACTGCCGATATCGGCTGGATCACCGGTCACTCCTACATCGTATACGGACCGCTCAGTGCTGGTGCCACAACACTGATGTTTGAAGGCATTCCGACCTTCCCTGATGCAGGAAGATTCTGGGACATCATCGACAAATACAAAGTCAACATTCTCTATACCGCTCCTACAGCGATCCGCAGCTTGATGGCGTTTGGACTGGGTCCTGTTCAAAACAAGAACCTGAGCTCATTGCGTGTGCTTGGTACTGTTGGAGAACCCATCAACGAAGAAGCATGGAACTGGTACGATGAAAACATCGGCAAGAAAAAATGTCCGATCGTTGATACATGGTGGCAGACCGAAACCGGTGGCGTTTTGATCAGCAACTTGGCGGGCATCACACCAGCCAAGGCCAGCTATGCCACACTGCCGATGCCGGGCGTACAACCCATGTTGGTGGATGAGAAAGGCAATGAGATTTTGGAGAACAATGTCACGGGCAATCTCTGCATCCGCGCACCCTGGCCTTCCACCCTGCGCACCACTTATGGTGATCACGAAAGGTGCAGGACCAATTATTTCGCAACGTATGAGAATTTATATTTCACAGGTGATGGGGCTTACCGAGATGAGAATGGTTTCTACCGCATCACTGGTCGCGTTGACGATGTGCTCAATGTGAGCGGACACCGCATCGGTACCGCTGAAGTGGAGAACGCCATCAACATGCATGCCGGAGTAGTGGAAAGTGCGGTGGTGGGTTATCCGCATGATGTAAAGGGACAAGGCATTTATGCCTATGTCATTTACAGCGGTACGCATGGTGATGAGGAGATGGTGCGCAAAGACATCACTGCAACCGTCAGCCGTATCATCGGTCCCATTGCCAAACCCGACAAGATCCAGTTGGTACCGGGATTACCCAAGACCCGCAGCGGCAAAATCATGCGCAGGATTTTGCGCAAGATCGCCGAAGGTGAACTGGAAAACATAGGTGATACAACAACACTCCTGGATCCAGGGGTTGTGGAGGAAATTAAGAAAGGGAAGATATAGTAATGTTGAGAGAGGTTGAGGGGGTTGAAGTAATATTCTTCAACTACTTCAACCGCTTCAACCCCCTCAACTATTTCTTCAACCTCAATTCGAGAATCTCACCCCTACGGTATAAGGAACTTGGTTAACCCCATACTGATGCATTTTACCACTGGCAACAGAACCATACAATTTTACTTTGCCTAACCCCAATTCTCCAATGTATGATAATTTAAAGGGTTCTAAATTGAATTCAGACTTGGTCTTATCCTTTCCATTGGTAGTTCGTTGCTTTTGCCATGCCCCAAATAAATACCCCCCGCTGACACCGAATGAAACTTGAAATGCACTTTTAGCTTTCATTGGATTTGTATTGATGTTGATCATCATTGGAACTGTGAAATAATTAGCTACCAATTTATTTTTAGAAACCGACCCGGGATCCTTTCTCTTGGTATATACAGGTGAAATGATTGCTGCAGTTGGCATACCATCATCTACATATGTAATACCCGTTTTGAAAAAATAATTATTGCTCTCAATTCCAAACCCATATTTCAAGTTGACTGTACTTTTAATCAGACTCAAACGCTGTATGAAAAACCATAAATTAAAATTAGAAACACGTGAAGTTCGCAATGCAAAATCATTACTCGTAGGTGGCTCGTTCAAAGGTGAAGCCATAAACGCCCTTGCATCAAATGAAGAATAATCAGTTTTATCGGTATAGCCGGCATAGCCTATATCAAACACAAACCAATTCGTAGAAACCTTTTTTGGTTTCTTTTTTAATAGTCTATCTTTTAGCTCTCCCAGCTTACTGAGGTCAATATCCTCCACCTTTTTTGTCAACTCATCAACCTTCTTGCCGATATCCTTGCCAATGATGGTAATGGTTCCAAATTTGATTGTATCGGATTTCCGGATACTCGTATCGGCAATAAAGATCTCTTTTCTGTTGTCCCCCATACTTTTGATGATGGTCATACCCCCAACTTTGATCGTATCAATTTTTTTAATGATGATACTGTCTGTCTGTTGTGCCAATCCTTTTAGGGAAAAAGAACCCAACAACATTGCGATTGCTACATGTTTCATTGCTGCTATTTTATTTATGAATCAATTCTTGACGTGAATATGAAAACTGGCTACCTGTATAAACTTGGCATTGCCATCCTCCTCCCCATCATGGAGGATTCTTCTGGATAAGGTACGCACCAGTGAGCGCAATTGTTTTTTATCATTTGACTTATCGGCATCATTGATCAGCACAGACGCATTGAGTGGGCTGGCAACGGGAGCTGCTACCTGTGGCGGTTCCATTCGCATTGCTGCCGCTTTCAGTACTTCTTCACTCAAATTGGGAACCGGTTTCCTTTCTTCCTGCACGGGCAATGATTCCTGGATCTGAGCCATAGATTCTGTATACAACTCCTTTTCTTTTTCCTGCACAATATCCTGCTGAACTGCTGCCACTGATATCGATCTGGAAGATATGGGTGAATAATTAGTTCTTTTCTGCTTGGTTTCTACAGTGCTCTTACCAACAGGTGAAGTTTTCTCTTCAACCCTGCGATCCTGGGGTTGAACCATTAACGGACCAGCCACTACATCGTCTTGAGCAGCTTCACCCAACATGATCCAGTAAAGTCCGAGTCCGAACAAAAGAACCGCCGCTGCAGAAAGCGCTCTGTACAGATAAGCAAAGCCAGGCCTTTCTTTTTTATAAAGCGATGT
>JBKCOY010000158.1:0-11490 GCA_046309555.1 Chitinophagia bacterium | reverse complement strand
GCTGTTATTTTATACCCATTTTTATGGAAAGATTAGCCGAAGGTCCTAATTTTGCCAATCAAAGCTACGGGTTGTATGCCCGTTGAACAGAACCCAGCGTTCCTTCAAAGCTTTTCAATACATCCAAGCCATGCGACTTACCTGGTGGAAAATAACTGCAATCGTCTTGCTTGCTTATGCTGTAATCGGAGGCCTTTTGCTTCCTGTTCCTGAACTCACACAATTGGGAGAGACCATCAGAAACCTTTATTACCATGTATGCATGTGGTTTGCCATGATGATCCTGTTCACTACCTCAGTCATCCACGCAATCAAGTATTTACGCAATGGAAATTTACTCCATGATACGAAATCCCGAACTTATGCAGCCGTTGGATCCTTTTTGGGAATATTGGGATATTCAACCGGAGCCATTTGGGCTACCTATACATGGGCTGATCCAAATTATCCTGCCTACGCTTCTTTTGGGTCAATCATGAGAGAACCCAAATTGATTGGAGCAGCCATTGCTCTATTAATTTATGCCGCGTATTTCATACTAAGAGGGTCGATTGCCGACATGGATCAACGCGCAAGGGTTTCTGCAGTGTACAATATTTTTGCCTTTGCAATGCTCTTCCCATCCATATGGATCATACCTCGACTAAGACCTAGTCTTCATCCAGGTCAGGAGGGAAATCCGGCTCTTAATTTCAATGATATTGATGCGCGAATGAGAATGGTTTTTTATCCGGCTGTGCTGGGATGGACTTTGCTTGGATTCTGGATCGCCAATATTAAGATCAGGTATAGCTTGTTGCTCGACAAAAAATTTGAAAACTCATGAAAAAAAGTTGGGTCATTTTTATTCATACACTCCTTTGTTTACCGATGCTTGCACTGGCTGAAACCGGTAACGATGAAAGTCTTGCCACCTTGATGAGAAGCAATGGGAAGATCTATGTGGTGGTTGCAGTTATGTTGACCATTCTCATAGGCCTTATCCTTTATCTGATCAGCCTCGACCGAAAAATATCCAAACTCGAAAAAGAAGACTGAACACACCATTCATTCTCCTGTTATTTAATCAACGAAAAACATTGCCATGAATCCAGAGTATAGTTTTTTTGATGCTGTTTGCAAAAGTTTTGATAAAGCTGCCAGCTTCACGAAGTTTGATCAGGGAATATTAGAGCAGATCAAACAATGTAACAGCGTATTGAGAATGCATTTCCCTGTTAAGATCGGCGAAAAAGTAGAAGTAATCAAAGCCTATCGTGTACAGCACTCCCATCATAAGCTTCCCTGTAAGGGTGGCATCAGGTTCAGTGAGATGGTAAACCTGGATGAAGTGATGGCACTATCAGCATTGATGACCTACAAGTGTGCAATTGTAAATGTTCCCTTTGGTGGCGCCAAAGGCGGAATCTCCATCGATCCAAAAAAATACAGCGCTTATGACCTGGAGCGCATCACCAGGAGATATACCAGCGAATTGATCAAAAAGAAATTCATCGGTCCCGGTGAAGATGTTCCCGCTCCTGATTATGGAACAGGAGAAAGAGAAATGTCGTGGATCCTTGACACCTATCTCGCCATGCATCCCGGTGAAGTTGAAGCGTTGGGTTGTGTAACAGGCAAGCCGGTAACACAAGGCGGTGTGAAAGGAAGAAAAGAAGCGACAGGACTTGGCGTCTTTTACGGCATACGTGAGGTTTGTAACAACAAGGAAGTAATGGATCGCCTTGGTCTTAACACAGGAATCAAAGGCAAAAAAATTATTGTGCAGGGATTGGGGAATGTTGGATATCACTCTGCAAAATTCTTCCAGGAAGGTGGCGCCATCATTGTGGGACTGGCCGAATACGAAGGATCTATCTATTGTGAAAACGGACTGGATGTAGAAGCTGTGTTCCAACACAGAAAGAAGACTGGCTCGATATTAAACTTTCCAGGGTCAACCAATTTTACAAAAAATACAGACGCTCTTGAAGCTGACTGCGATATTCTAATTCCCGCTGCGCTGGAAAATGTTATCAATGGAAACAATGCAGACAAGGTGAAAGCAAAGATCGTTGGCGAAGCCGCCAATGGTCCACTCACACCGGAAGCAGATGAAATTTTGGGTAAAAAAGGAGTTTTGGTTGTACCGGATATGTACCTGAATGCAGGTGGCGTTACCGTATCTTATTTTGAATGGTTGAAAAACCTTAGTCACGTTTCCTATGGCCGACTGGAAAGAAGGTTCATGGAGAACCAAAATGCCAATATCGTATCACAGATCGAAATCATGACTGGCAATAAGGTTTCTGACGATCAGCGTAAACTACTGGTGCATGGGCCGGATGAGATAGATCTTGTTAGAAGCGGACTGGAAGATACCATGATCAAAGCCACTAATGAAATCCTTGAGTGCTGGAAGCTGCATCCGGATATACCTGACATGAGAACGGCAGCTTTTGTTGTAGCCATCAATAAGGTTGGTAACAGCTATTTGGAGCTGGGTATATTCCCATAAATATTCATTCGCCGAATTTCGGAAAAGCAGAACACCATACTGGCGGTTCTGCTTTTTTGTTTGCTAAATGGGTTTCATTTCCGTTGGTAATCAAGATGAATGGAACGGGAACAATTGAGTTATACGAAAGCGCCTGCATCAAAACTTTTTCGTCAAGTTTTATCTCCGGTGATTTACATTCAATGATCATCCATGGTTGATGGGATTGATCATATATGAGAAGATCAAAACGTAAAGCAGTATTGCCGAGGGGAAGTGTTTTTTCAACAGAAATGAATGACTGAGTAACTCCCTGCACTTTTACCAGCCAGGCAATCATATTCTGCCTCACCCATTCTTCATCCTGCAGCATGATCCATTTCTGCCTGATAGGATCAAATATCTGAGCCTGATCATCAGATTGCCTGATTTTAAAATCAGGCTCAGGAAATTTTATCTGGAGCATGCATGCAAAGTAATCAGTATTTTCGTTTAGAATATACCACATGCATACCAAAGAAGAAATTGTCAGAAACTGGTTACCTCGCTATACCGGAATGAATCTTGCGGATTTTGGTGAGTATATCCTGCTAACCAATTTCAGCAAATACGTTGAACTTTTTGCGCAATGGAATCAGGTAGCAATCAACGGACAGGGAAAGCCAATGCAAAGCGCTACAGCTGAGGGAATTACCATCATCAATTTCGGCATGGGAAGTCCTACCGCAGCAACTGTCATGGACCTTTTGACAGCCATTGAACCTAAATCAGTGCTCTTCCTTGGTAAATGTGGTGGACTGAAAAAACGAAACAAACTTGGAGATCTAATTCTGCCCATAGCCGCCATCAGGGGCGAGGGCACCTCCAACGACTACTTCCCCGCAGAGGTTCCTGCTCTTCCAGCCTTCGCTCTCCAAAAAGCCATATCAACTACCATCAGGGAGCATGAACTGGATTACTGGACTGGTACTGTTTATACTACCAATAGAAGGGTGTGGGAGCACGATCTTGAATTCAAGGAATACCTGACGAAGATCAGGGCTTATGCCATTGATATGGAGACTGCCACCATCTTTACCGTTGGCTTTTACAACAAGATCCCAACAGGAGCCTTGTTATTGGTCAGCGATCAGCCCATGATCCCCGAAGGGGTCAAAACTGAAGAAAGCGATGTAAAAGTGACCTCCAGTTTTGTCGAAACCCATCTGAAAATAGGTATCGAATCCTTAAAACAGCTCATCAACAACGGGCAAACGGTGCGGCATCTTAAGTTTTAAGGTCAAAAAGATCAAAAACTGCCAAAAGAAAAATTTTTAGTAATTTTGCAGCCTAAATGCCAAAACAAATCTGATGCCGTAAGATCAGGTTTGAAAGGAGTTCCCCCATGCTGTGGGTATCTGGATTTGTTTCAGGCAATAAATATCATAGCATGAAATTATCCCAATTCAGGTTCGACTTTCCACTCAATCTCATTGCCCAGACACCTACAAAAAGAAGAGAGGATGCTCGCCTCATGGTTGTTCACAAGGACACCGGTTTGATCGAGAACAAAACATTCAGAGACATACAGGATTATTTTGAGGAGAAGGATGTGTTCGTTGTTAACAACACAAAAGTTTTTCCTGCAAGGATGTATGGCAGAAAGGAAAAAACCGGCGCCAAGATCGAAGTGTTTTTGCTCAGGGAATTGAACAAGCAGAACAGGCTTTGGGACGTCATCGTTGATCCCGCAAGAAAGATACGCGTAGGCAACAAATTGTATTTTGGTGATGCTGATGAACTGATCGCAGAAGTAATTGACAATACCACTTCCCGTGGCAGGACCATCCGATTTCTTTTTGATGGACCTGAAGAAGAATTTAAGCAAATCCTAAATTCTCTTGGTGAAACCCCATTGCCCAAGTATATCAAGCGCAAGCCTGATGAAATGGATCGTGAGCGTTACCAGACCGTTTATGCCAAGCATGAAGGAGCGGTAGCTGCGCCAACGGCGGGTTTGCACTTTTCCGTTGAATTGATCAAAAGGCTTGAGATCGAGGGGATACGTTTTGCAGAGATCACGCTGCATACGGGTCTGGGCACCTTCCGTACCATTGAAGTGGAAGATCTGAGCAAGCACAAAATGGAAGCTGAATATTATAAAGTTGACGAAACTGCCTGCAGGATTGTGAACAAGGCTAAATCTGAAGGGCACAGAATCTGCTCCGTTGGTACCACTACATTGAGAGGATTGGAGAGCACCTTTACAGCAGATAAGCTTCTCAAGCCATCAGAAGGATGGACAAACATATTCATACACCCTCCACATGAATTTGCTATCTGCGATTCACTGATCACAAATTTCCATCTGCCCAAGACTTCCCTGTTGATCATGGCTTGTGCATTTGCTGGCTATGAATTGACGATGGAAGCTTATAAAAAGGCAATCAAGGACAAATACAGGTTTTTCAGCTATGGTGATGCCATGCTGATCATCTGATCATTGAGCGTTTTTATGCAAGTCCGAAAAGTCCTTTGTTGAGGGCTTTGAGCGTATCATTCTTCTTGTCCGTAGGAATTAGTATTGACACATTATGAAGGCTTCCTCCGTAGCTGACCATATTGATCTGGATTCCGGAGAGCGCACTGAAGAGTTGTTCCAGCAAGTTACCTCTCTGTGTAAGTTTATTACCCACAACAGAAACGATGGACTGTCCTTCCACAACCTCCAGTTCTCCCAATGGCTGTAGCTCCATGGTGATCTTATCCAAATGAGTTGTATTGTCAACTGTTACAGAAACCGCCACCTCTGAGGTGGTGATCATATCAATCGAGGTTTTGTATTTTTCAAAAACCTCAAATATTTTTCTCAGGAAACCGTATGCCAGCAGCATCCTGCTGCTTTTGATCTTGATCATCACAATACCATCCTTTGCGGCAACTGCTTTTACCCCTTCACTATCGGCTTCTTTGAGGATGATCGTTCCCTTTGCTTCCGGCTGCATGGTATTCAACAATTTCACCGGTATATTGAAATGCTGGGCAGGCCATATGGAAGCAGGATGCAGGATCTTGGCACCAAAATATGCCAACTCAGCAGCTTCATCAAAACTGAGATGTTCTACTGGACGGGTAGTGCCCACAATTCTCGGATCATTGTTGTGCATTCCATCAATGTCTGTCCATATCTCACATACACTGGCCTCAATGGCAGCTGAGATCAGGGAAGCGGTGTAATCGCTTCCTCCACGTTTCAGGTTGTCTACTTCGCCTTTTGCATTTCGGCAGATATAACCCTGCGTGATAAAAAGTTTCTTATCGGCATGAAGACTCAAAGTCTTTTGAAGTTTTGTCCTGATTTGCAATACCTGAGGTTCATCATTGGCATCAATAGACATGAAATCAAGTGCGGGCAGGAGTACATGATCCTCTCCTACCTCTTCAAGATAGATCGAGAACAGTTTGGTACTCATCAGCTCACCCTGTGCCAGGATATCCTTGCTCAATGCGTCACTGAAAGAAACCTTGAGGATGATGTTTAGAAATTCAAAATGTTCATTGATAACACTGGTTGCCTTTTCCCTGGTTTCTGATTTCACCAGCAAATCCGGTATAAAGCTATTATAATGAGCATGAAGCGTTTCAATCAGTTGTTCGGCTTTACCCTTGTCACCTGCAGCCATAGCATCACCGATGGCTACCAATGCATTTGTGGTTCCACTCAAGGCACTCAGGACCACAATTTTAGGTTCCTCATCTCTTGTGATCAGATCTCTTACCTGAAACATCCTTTCCGGCTTTCCCACTGAGGTACCGCCAAACTTCATGATCTTCATGCTGTAGAATTTAGGAATGCAAAGTTAGAATTTGATATTGAATTTATCAGCAACAGACTTCAGGTCTTCCCTGACTACATCCAAAACGGGAATTCCCTTTTCTTTTCTTTCCATTTCCATCAATCTTTCCGGGTCTCCTGGTATCAATACCGGTTGCTCTTTGTGGATTGGTTCTGCCTCGCGAAAACGGCTAATCCAGAGGTCCATATCTCTTTTGAAATCTTCAGCTGTCCTGAACGCATCGATTCTCATCGCCCCAAAAAAATGACCTATTCCCTTACCCGGCTGGTTCTCCGGCATGGGTACATAGGCAGGAAAAGGCGGCACCCAGGGTCCGAAATTGGCACCACTCAGCACAGCAGAGAAAATATCCACTATAGAACCCAGCACATATCCTTTGTGACTTCCGTGGTCGCGATCTCCGCCCAACGGTAAC
This sequence comes from Chitinophagia bacterium, assembly GCA_046309555.1. Taxonomy (GTDB): domain Bacteria; phylum Bacteroidota; class Bacteroidia; order Chitinophagales; family Chitinophagaceae; genus Pollutibacter. Next base: position 4,763 of record JBKCOY010000158.1, on the reverse strand, counting down.
AGGGCGCCTCCGATTTTCAAGGCATGCGGATCGGTAATGGAATTTCCGGCTTTATCTTGAATCCAACCAATTGGTGCTTCAAGGTTTTTGCGTTGCAGGATCTCCAGTTTGCCATTGGCCGCGGTGGTTGTGGCCATATCCCCCACGAAGGGAGGCTGATTGCCGGCCGGGACGGCAACGCAAATGGGATTGGTTCCCAGCATTCTTTCTTTGGAGAAAGTTGGCGCAACCAAAGCGCTTGCATTGGTCATCACTATTCCGATCATATCCTTTGGCAAGGCCATCATGGCATGGTAGGCGGCAATACCAAAGTGGTTGCTATTCCTGACACTAACCCAACCAGTACCCACCGATTCTGCCTTTTGTATGGCGATGTTCATGGCATGCGGACCCACCACAAGGCCTAGTCCACTATCTCCATCCACAACTGCTGTGGAAGGGGTTTGATGAACGATTTCAATGTTGGGATTTGCGTTTACTCGATTTACTTCCCAGAGCCTGACGTATCCGGAGAGTCTCGCCACACCATGTGAATCAATCCCCCTCAGGTCTGCGGAAACGAGAACTTCTGCCGCTGTTCTTGCATCGGCCTGGGAGGAACCCATTGCAAGAAAAACCTGCTCTGACAAAATCAATAATTGTTTGTAACTCAAGAGGGTTTGCATGTTGCAAAAATATCTCAATACATGTTTACATAGAGAGTTGGATGCAAAATAAAAAAGGAAAAACCTCAGTATTTCATGATGAAAAAACAAGAAAAACGGTTGATGCACACTTGGCCATAGTTGGCTTATGAATGAGATTTGTTCAAAACAAATTTTATGCTAAAACTTAACATGATCGGACATTTGGGCAAAGATTGCCAAACCAATGTCGTGAACGGGAAAACTGTGATCAACTTCAATGTAGCCCACAGTGAAAGATTCAAGGACAATTCCGGAAGCCAAAGGGACAAAACAACCTGGGTGGATTGTGCTTACTGGACTGAAAAAGCTGCAATTGCACCTTATTTGCGAAAGGGGCAACTGGTTCATGTGGAGGGTGTACCTGATGTGAGAACTTTCACGAAAAATGATGGCACTCCCGGATCGGCGCTATCCCTGAGGGTCTTTGGCATTCAGCTGTTGGGATCTTCAAAAACGAACGAAACATCTTATGGAGAGGAATTGGAGGCGGTTGCTGAAGCAACGGATGACCTGCCTTTTTAAGATCCAATGATCCCGACAACCAAGATCACCTGATCGATTTGAGAATAGCTTCCAGATCGATCAGGCTTTTCTTATGATCAATCCTGTTGGCCATCACAGGATTGATCTTGTTCATGACGTGAATACTGTCCTTGATCATTTCCATGATGCATGACATGCCTTTCTGATCAAGTCCTGCATCTATAAATGCATTCTCTTCATTATTCTTCAAATCATCCTTGATATCAGCTAGATCATCCATGATCAAAAAATAGGTCATCAGTGAGTACCATGCGTCAAGGCACAGCTTGATATCAAAAGAGTCAACGTCCAAACTGGTCAGTGAGATAAGATAGGTATCTGCTCTATTCAGTGAGGGGAACTTGGTACCGAGTCCTGTTACTATTGATTTGGGCTTGGGGCCTTGCGATAAATATTGACTGAGATCTGCAAAAAGAGCTTGAGCAGCAGGGTGTGATTCATTTGACAGAGCCTGCTCAACATGTTGCTCCCAGGTTATCTTTTTGTGTTCCAGAAGAGCAGCGCTATGCAAAATGCGTTCAGCCGTTAGCAGTTGTGTCTCAGCCAGCAGTGCTTCTTTGTTTACTCCTACTCTGAACAGCAGATCTGCAAAAATGGGCATGAAAATATATCCAGGAGCTCCCGGAACATAAATGGTTCTGTCTTTCCAGTATAGATTTCCCTCAGGCACTTTCCTGTCAACATAACAAGCTCCGATCTCCAGATCGACACCATAGGATAACTTCAAATCATGCTTGGTCAGGAACATGGTTATGATGGTTTGACTTTTCTTCGGCCATAGCTCTGTTCACGATTGCGTGAGGCTCTGGCATTGGCAGTATCCACCAGAATCTTGAATTCTTCAGGATGGGTTTTGTAATAGTGAAAACTTTTGGAAAACTGTTCAACACTGATCTTGTGAAGTCTAAGTACTTTATCCAGTTCTCTTTGCACCAAGGTGTCTTTTGACTGAAGTGTATCCCTGAACAAATAGGATTCAGCAAACCCTTCAGCAAGAGCCATCTCGTTGAGCAAGTCGGCCATCTTGTCTTGTTCGAGAATGCTAGATGAACCATATTTATCCCCCATGCATGAAGAATAACCGATTGACAAAATTGCAAGCAAATAAATGACGATTTTCATTTCAATTCCTCTCTGTATCTGGAAGCATTTGATATGTCAATTCTTGAACATAGGTCAATTACCCTGGCTTTGTCCTGAATATTTCCTTTTTTGAAAATCCGTATGATCTCATCTGTTTTACCTTGAAAAAAGAAAGGCATGAACATCAGATTTGGCGTTTCTGCACTGATGGTATTGAGCATGGAGAGGGAGTTCAAGACTTGTTCTCTTGCATCTTGCTCGCGGGGTATCATATTGTCCATACCTTGTCGGTAATACGTATAGATGGCATCATGGAGCAAGGCGTATCGACTGTTTTGCAGATTTTCCGATAACCAGTAACGGTTCCGTTGTCCATCAAAAGGTTTCCATCCTGAGATATTTCTTCCCTCAGGAGAGGTATTGGCAATCAGTGACGCTTTTTGAAAATAAGGATCTCCGCCTCGAGGAGAAAAAGAGTCAAAGTCCATTCCCAGAATGATGTTCACATAATAGGCAAATAGTGCCGAAAGATTGGCTGCGAGTGGTTCTGTACCGGAGACCCTGTTTTCATTGAATTCTATGGGCTGAAATTCAACATAGCGAAAGGTTATCTCATTATCAATAAAATTGATAAGTGGAGAGAGGTAATTGGTTCCATGAATAGGTCTTGCTGCCTGAATGGTAAGGCTTCCCTTGTAAACATTGGGTTCTACTATGGATTGCAGATTCAAGAGAAAGCTGCATTCAACCCTTTCGTTAACTTCAAATACATCGTTTGTCCATTTTCTCTTGTTGAGAAAATTTACCAAAGAGGTTTGCAGGGTCTGAAATACTTTTTTATCAACTTGCGTGCCGATTTGGGCATAAACAACATTGACTTTTGCATTCAATTCCTGTCCCTTTGCAGAAAGAAATACAAAGAAGATCAAAACAAAGTATAATCTCTTGAACATATATACTAAGTTAGGCAATATTGCGAAGGAAGTAAACTGAGTGATAATGAAAAAAGGCGATGCTGAGCATCGCCTTTGAACAAGTATAATAAGTTGTTATCTAAAAAGGTCTTCTTCGTTTTTCCTGAAATAAATCTTGTCTTCCATGAACTCCTGGGTTGCCAGCAAGGCAGGATTCGGCATTTTTTCATAAGCCTTTGAAATTTCGATCTGCTCCTTGTTCTCATGAATTTCTTCAAGACTATCGGTGTGGCTGGCGAATTCCTCCAATTTATTATGCAATTCCTCTTTCAGGGCAATATTGATCTGTGAAGCCCTTTTGGCTATGATTGAGATGGATTCATAAACATTACCGGTTTTGCTTTTGATCTCATTCAGATCCTTTGTTTCAGCAACATTGGCGATATTATTTCCCGCTTGTCTGCGAAGTCTGCTCATTATTCAATGATTTAAGGTTATTCTTTGTCAAAGTTAAGAAACGTTCGGCTTCTTTCATCAATTTACTTTCCGGGAAGCGGTCTTGAAAGTCCTCTACTTCTGAGATGACCTTATTGTACCGCTCTTCTTGTTTCTCAGGAATACTCATGGCTGCATAACGATAATATGACCTGATGGACATGAGTTTATATTCATCACCCTTGGGGGAATCAGGATAATTGTTCATCAGGGTGGTAAATGCCAGTGCTGCAGCCCTGAACTGTCCCACGTTAAAGTAAAGCTGTGCGGACAATTGTTCTTTCACTTCAAGTTTTGCCTGACATTTGGCAATGATCTGCTCGGCCTCTTTCACCCTGGCTGATTCAGGATGGGTATTGACGAATATTTGAAACATCCCTATGGCTTTCAGGGTATTTGATTGTTCAAGTTCCGGCTTGGGGGATTGCCGGAAAAAGCAGTATGCCTGCATATATTCTACCTCCTCGGCTCGGGGGCTGTTTGCAAATATTTCAAGATAACCTTTGAACAGGCCCTCTGCAGTGGTAAAGTCTTTTAAATGATAATGCGAATAGGCAAACTTATAATAAAGGTCTTCATGCTGAGGGGTTCCTTTGAAAATTGGGAAAAGCTCTTCATACAATACCTGCGACTGTCTGTATTGTTTTTGATCAAAGTATTGATTGGCCATCTTCAGCTTATACTCAAAGTCCTTGCTTTTCAATACTTTACCAAATTTGGAACAACCAGCAGTTGTTACAAAGAGGATGAATAATATGAATCCGATTTTCTGGTTCATGGGGTTGCAAAGTTAAGCAAATTGATCTGAACCCTAAGGTAAAAACTTAGTTGTTGAAATAGGGTTAAACTTCTCCTAAAAAAAAGAGCCTCCATTGAGGAGGCCCTTCTATTGAAATCTTTTTTAGACTTATTTCTTTGAACGAAGATTTGGGTGTGGGGCAGGCACGCTGTTGGGTGCATCAATCACTTCGCCTGTTGCGCTGAAATCAACTGCATTCACATCACCATCAGCTTGTCCGTACTTGTTGATCAGTCGGTCAGC
>JBKCOY010000157.1:0-7427 GCA_046309555.1 Chitinophagia bacterium | reverse complement strand
TGGCACTTGCCAAAGCTGCATTGCCATCGCCTTTTACGGTACCGGTGATGCTACTGCTGGTAACCTGTGAAAAGCCAGCTGTAGCAAGCATCACAAGGGTCATGAGCAGGGAAAAATGTTTTCTCATAATTGTTGTTTTGTGTTGACGGCGCAAAAGTAGAACAAAATGGGATAAATTGGTCTCCCCCCTTGAACAATCATATTAAGAAATCGTGATTTTATGGGGGGTCTCAGAACATATCTGCCTAAATTATTTCTTTTGTTTTTTAAAACAATTAATCTCTAGTCGACGAGAATAGCCTTTTTAACGGATCTATTCTCTGAATCAGTGATCACCATATAGTAGAGTGATCTGTTCAGGCCATCCAACGAAAAGCGCCAGGTATTAACACCTTGGATTGCTTCTGTTTGGGATACCTTGACAACTCTTCCAATCGCATCTACAAATCGAACAGTTACTTTCTGGTTTTGATTAGATGGATAAACTACATTGATCATCTTCTTAGCTGGAACTGGATAAACCTTGAAGCTATTCAATTCATCTGAATTAGATGAAGGAACAAAAGATGAAGAAAATTCAGGTGCAGCAGGCACTGTGTAATTTGTAGTTCCATTTTCTACAAAAAGAGTGTAACAGGTAGTTGCATTAAATGCACCGGATACGCCGGATACACGGATATAATATGTTTGTTTAGTTTGGGTTCCGTTGAAATAAACAATCTTAGTTCCGCCAGCAACTGATGTACCGCTGGTCCCAGACTGAAGAACAGTTCCTTTGCTATTCATAATTTGTACATTATAAGCAGCAGGCATATTTGATAATGTAACTCGGATCTTGGTATTTGTCCCCATGGATATTTTAAAATGATCCAAATCTGTATTAGTTGAAATCAATGCAGAGATATTGGTTCTTACTGCAATGGTTCTAGCCGTACTCAGGGTATTGTTGGATTCGTAGGCATCGGTACAAGCCTGGATTGTGGTAGTGAATGTTGCCTGAGCATATCCACTGTATCCACTCAACGTTCCGCAATTGGCTCGAACTCTCCAGGTATATCCTGTATTTGCAGTCAACCCTGTTAGATTATAGGAAGTTGTTGTCAGTCCGGTTGCTTTAGAAGTCCAGCTTCCCCCATTGGGTAATATATCAATATCGTAAGATGTAGCACCGGTTACCGCACTCCAACTTAATGTAGTAGAATTGGATGTGGGAGTTCCTGAATTCAATCCGGTTGGTGCATTACAAACGATAGCAGTTGAAAAAGCTGACTGCACATATGCGCCTGGTCCGGCATTGCAATTCACAGCAACGCGCCAATCGTAATTGGAACCTGCATTCAATCCTGATAAATCAACAACAGTTGAAGTTTGTGTTGGCAGGATAGTCCAGGTAGCAGTAGAAGCAAGTTTATATTCAACCGAGTAGGAAATTGCATCAGCGCTGCCAACCCAATTCAATCGTGCTGTTGATGTGGTTACACTTGTAGTTGTGAGTCCAGAAGGTATCCCGCAAGTAGAATACAAAGCTCTTTCCCACAGACCTCTGCCATAGGTACCTGCACGGAGTTTACCACCGCTGATTTGCAGTTCAACTTCATTAATAGCTACCTGAGGTAGATTATCGGTAAGGTTGATCCAGGATGTTAAGTTCTTATTGGTGTAATACACTCCTACATTCATCCCCACATAAAGACCTTCATCAGATGCATTGTCTACAACAACTGATCTTGCTGCTAATGCCGGAAGATTAGAAGATATATTGGTATACGTCGAGCAAGCATTGGTTGAAACCAAAACTCTGTTTGTTGTACTGGAAGTAGAGATCCAAACTTTTTCGGGATTGGTTGGATGAACAGCGAACGATGTTACAGATCCTGGTGCTGTGTAGGTACTCCACGTAGTTCCACCATCTTTTGTTACATAAACAGTAGATCCAACTGAACCAAATATATAATTAGGGTTAGAAGGAGATATAGCCAATACATTTAAATTAGCTGTAATTGTAGTACCAGATAATTTAGTCCAGGAAGTACCCAAATTCGTTGATTTATAGACACCATTCCATCCAACATATAAATTATTAGAATTGGATTCCATCACCAACGGTGTGACCCAATTTCCTGTTGCTGGTTCAGTTATACCCGAATAGCTCGATCCGCCGTTCGTAGTTCGATATAAGCTTCCGTTTTGACTTGTTCCAATGATGGTATCAGGATTCAAAGGGCTGATTGCACAGTCCATGCCATCGGCGCCCAACCAATCAATCCACCCAGTTGATTTCAGTATGCTTGAACCATTATCTTGTGCACCACCCGTTACAACCGATGCGTTGGTTTTTGAATTGGATATTTTATAGAATTGACGAATTCCCAATCCATTTGAAAGCTCAACCCAGTTGTCTCCAAAATCTGAGCTTTTGTAAATTCCTCCATCAGATCCCGAAAAAATATTTGCACCTACCCATTCAAGCACATGCACATCGGCATGGTTATAACCAATGCTATTAGGAAGCGACCATGCTGTTTCTGCCACAAAGCTTGATCCTGCGTTGGTTGATTTCCAACAAATGATACCTGCTATATGGACTTCATCAGCATTAGATGGGTTAACAGTCATAGCCATGTCATAGGTAGCTTGTCCTGAGGTTCCGCTTCCATTTGTTTCGTAGCCAAAATAATTTGTACCGCTTGCGGAACTCCCAACAACTGACGTTATAAAAGTATTACCACCATCATCTGACCGATACATTCTTCCAAATAAACTACCGCTTGCTTGAACTACATAAACTCTATTAGGATTTGCAGCGCTTACGCTTACCAATGATCTACCGGTATTGGTAATTCCCTGGGTAGAGCCTATTGTTGACCAAGTGATGCCCCCATCTAATGATCTATGAAAAGCAGAGGCACCAGAACCTGAGGCATACATAACAGAACTATTGCCAGGCTTGAATTCAATATCCTCTGTAGATAAAATGGAACGGTTAGCCCATGTTTCTCCCTGATCTGTTGAACTTGCTATGCCCCCGGTTCCCACAACCCATAAGTTTTGATTATTGGCGGGATCGATTAATATTTTTTTTATAATTGAAACAGAAGGAGATTTACTAATCCATGTTAAACCACCATCATTACTCTTTAGAAAATTAGAGCTGTTGTTTCCCGCATAAACTAAATTGGAGTTGGTATTATCAACTGCTACACTCCACATGGTCATCATAGAATTATTCTGATCGGCCAAAGGAATCCATGTTCCGCCACCCGTTGTTGTTTTCCAAATTCCGCCACCGGGAGAAGTGACGTAAATAATATTTTGATTGCCGGGAAAAACAGCGATAGAGGTAATCCTTCCTACTCCTGGATTCCAGGATGTTGTTCTTGTCCATTTGTTTGGACCCATTTCAGTCCAAGCACCAGCTGCAACAGAAGCCATTGTAGATGTTGACTGAGCATATTGCTGCGCATCATAATCTGCAGGGAGGATAAATCCATTTTTATCTATGTGGAACTGCTGCTCGTACTTCCATCTCTCATATTGCTTATAACCAGTGCCTCTTACTTTACCTACAATGTCAAAATGCCTCTTAGCAATGGCATCGATTTCTGATAGACGCAGATCTCTTCTCTCCATCAATTCAAAAATATTGATGTCGCTTTTACCCTGAGAGGATACAGCTAAAGATATAACTACGAGAAAGAGAGATAATAGGGATTTTACAGAGTACTTCATTTCCTTGGTTTGGTATTAAAAAAGGCCTTCAGAGAAATGGATTGGGAAGATAGGAATGACAAATATATATGATGAAATATTTAAATACAAGAAATAACGAATTACTAGCCCCTAATAACCAGTTTTACTATATTTTTTGTTCAACTTTAATTGATCATGCTCTACATCATCGGATTCATCGTTTGTGCAGCAATCATATTTTTTGCTGGGAAAAAGCTTTCTTTTTACGGTGATTTATTAGCAGATAAAACAGGAATGAGCAAAGGATGGGTTGGGCTCATTCTCATGGCTAGCGTAACGTCTCTTCCCGAACTGATGGTGGGAATTAGCTCCTCTGCTATTGTTAAATCAGCAGACCTCGCAGTTGGTGATATTTTGGGAAGCTGCGCATTTAACATGGGGATACTGGCTATTCTAGATGCATTTACTCCCAAGCACAAGTCCTTATTCGGATTGGCTTCTCCTACTCATATGTTAAACGCAGGATTGGGTATTATTCTCATTGCATTGGTGGGAATGGCTATGTTTCTTCCCCACGATGTGGCCGTTACACCCTGGATTGCTTTGTCAAGCTTAATTTTGATGGATGCTTCCGAGTTTCATCTGGTTTCAATCATGAGTACCATTATCATGACGGCTGTAGTAATCATTGGGCTTAGCTTTCGTGCAAAAGGAAAACGATTTCTCATGGCCTGGGATGCGCTGTTGATTTTTATCATCTACATTATGAACCTGTATATTCTATACCGATTAACAGCATGAACAAAATCAATTGGCATACTCTAAACACAATAGCTTTATACAACGCCATTCAATCCTCGCCTCATGGATTAACGGATGAACAGGTAAAAGAAAAAAGAAGTCTTTATGGTTTAAATAAGCTGGCTGATAAAAAGAAGAGATCCCCGCTATTTATTTTTCTCGCAAAGTTTTATGATTTCATGATTATCGTGCTTATCCTGGCTGCAATCGTAGCAGGTATAGCAGGTGATATGACAGATGCCATCATCATCCTGGTTATCGTAATACTAAATGCGGCGATTGGATTTATTCAGGAATACAGAGCTGAAAAAGCCATGGAGTCATTGAAAAAACTTTCGGCTCTGCTCGTTAAAGTTGAAAGACAACATGGGGTTACCGAAATCCCTTCTGAAGAATTGGTTCCAGGAGATCTCGTGCTCTTGGAAGCTGGAAACATTATACCAGCAGATATTCGACTTATTGAAACACATCAGGTATTCATAGACGAAGCTACCATTACAGGAGAGTCCATACCTGTTCAAAAAAATTCTGAACCACTTCCAGATGCATCTATCGGTTTAGGAGATTTGACCAATATGGCATTCAAAGGAACTCTCCTTTCCGGTGGAAGAGCCAAAGGCATCGTTGTGCAAACCGGCATGCAAACTAAAATCGGAGAAATTGCCGGAATGCTGCAAGTCAAAGACGCTACAACACCCCTGCAGCAACGCATGACTGATTTCGGAAAGAAACTTTCCTACATCATTCTCTTCATTTGTGTTTTGCTATACGGAATAGGAATGATTCGCGGCGAAGAACCCATCACCATGCTACTCACCGCTATATCATTGGCAGTAGCGGCTATCCCAGAAGCTCTTCCTGCATTGATCACCATAACATTGGCACTAGGTGCAAAAAAATTAGTAGCTAAAAACGTTTTGGTTCGAAAACTAACAGCTGTTGAAACGCTGGGGTCAGTTACCTATATCTGCTCAGATAAAACCGGTACGCTTACGCAGAATAAAATGACGGTAGTAAAAACAAGTTCGCATGCTTCTGAAAAATTACAAGATGTAGAACTTCTGGATCTTTGCATAGCACTAAACCAAGATGTATCGATGAACAGTGCCGGAGAATGGATTGGAGATCCAACAGAAATTGCTTTGGTAGAATATGCAGCAAAACGTTATTCGCGTGAACAACTGGAAGAATTAAAATTAAAATATCCTCGGGTGGCCGAACTTCCTTTTGATTCGGTACGCAAATGCATGACGACTGTTCACAAATTCAATGATACATATCTAACCATTACCAAAGGCGCTACTGAATCTCTTCACCAGGCATTGGATAAAACAGAAATTCATACCAGCCTCATCAACGATTCTGATACCTGGGGCAATGAGGGCATACGTGTACTTGCTTATGGGTACAAAATGCTTGAAAAACTCCCCGAAGTAATGGAATCGGACACACTGGAAGTCAATCTTCATTATGTAGGTATCGCCGGTATGATAGACCCCCCAAGGGAGGAAGTAAAAGAAGCTATTGCAGCTTGTAAAACCGCAGGCATTCAGCCTGTAATGATAACAGGAGATCATCCCAACACAGCCAAAACCATTGCAACACAAATTGGAATGCTAGGTAAAGATGAGAGGGTGATTACAGGAATCGAATTGAATGCAATGAGTGATGAAGAGTTTAGCAATTCAGTAGAAAAAATAAGAGTCTATGCACGTGTGTCTCCCGAACAAAAATTGAGAATTGTGCATGCCCTTCAACAAAAAGATCATTTTGTTTCCATGACCGGTGATGGTGTAAACGATGCCCCCTCACTTAAAGCAGCAAACATCGGTGTTGCTATGGGAATAACAGGTACAGATGTGAGCAAAGAAGTAGCACAAATGATTTTGTTAGACGACAATTTCGCCAGTATCGTTAAAGGCATCAAAGAAGGAAGAAGGATATACGATAACATTCGCAAGTTTGTAAAATACATCATGACCTGCAACAGTGCAGAAATTTGGACACTCCTGATGGCGCCATTTTTAGGTCTTCCGATCCCACTGTTGCCTATCCATATTTTATGGATCAATTTGGTAACTGATGGTATACCAGGACTAACCTTGGGCAATGAAAAAAGTGAACACAATATCATGAGCCGTCCACCTCGAAAAACCAATGAAAGCCTTTTTTCAGGTGGTATTGGATACCATATTGTCTGGGTTGGGTTATTCATGGCTTCGATAACACTGGGAGTACAAGCATGGGCTATTTCCACCAACAATGAAAATTGGCAAACGATGGTATTTACAACTTTAGCCCTTTCACAATTAGGACATGTGCTTTCAATCCGCAGAGAAAATAAACTAATCCTGAGTGAGGGTTTTTTTTCTAACCCCTCGCTTCTGATTGGTGTAACATTGACTTTTGTGATTCAACTCATGGTCGTTTATTTGCCCTGGGGGAATACCCTATTAAAAACAAAACCTTTATCGATAAACGAACTATTGATTTGCATCGGCGCAGCTGCAATCGTATTTCAAGCTGTTGAACTGGAAAAGCTTTTTAAAAAATTCTTTTTCAAAAAAGCTTGACGCTAAATTCGTATCTTTCTCACAACAATAACATTCACTCACTTCATGAAGTAAAAACCTATGCCTGTATCCAACACATTCGACGCAATTGTAGTAGGCTCCGGCATCTCAGGCGGATGGGCCGCAAAAGAACTGACCGAAAAAGGCCTCCAAACCCTGCTCATAGAACGCGGTAGGAATGTGGAACATATCAAAGACTATGTGGGCACCGAAAAAGACCCATGGGAACTGCCCTATCGTGGTGGCAAAACCCAGGACGACTACCACAACTCGCCTATCCAAAGCGAATGCTATGCCTACGATGAGGTCTCCAAAAAGTTCTTCGTGAACGACCTCGAAAATCCTTACAACCAGGTCAAACCC
>JBKCOY010000156.1:0-5790 GCA_046309555.1 Chitinophagia bacterium | reverse complement strand
TACTGCTTATCCATCTCAGCAAAGATCGTGATCTCCACATCCTTGCCCACTACAGAACCTGCTTCGATGGCAGGGTTGAACTTTTGTCCGAATGCCAGACGATCAATGGTTCCTTTTGCTTTGAATCCTGCTTTGAAACCTTTACCGGTATTGACTTGTCCGCCATAGGTAACATCAAAGGTTACTGTCTTGGTTACATCACGCATGGTAAGATCTCCGGTCAGTGCATACTTGTTGCCACCCAGCGGCTTCATAGACTTACTCACAAATGTCATTTTAGGAAACTTCTCTGCATTGAAAAAATCATCACTCTTCAGATGACCATCTCTTCTTTCGTTGTCTGTATTGATAGAATTAACGTCTATGCTGAAATTGACCACAGCATCTGAAAGATCTGCTTTAGAAGCAACCAGATTTCCTTCAAACATTTTGAAAGAACCTTCTACTTCTGATACCACCATGTGCGATACGGTGAACTTAACATTGGAGTGAACTTTGTCCAGCTTCCAGGTTGTCTGCGCAAACGAGAACGATGCTACCGCCAACAAAAGGGCGAGGCTGAAAATCTGTTTTTTCATTTTCTTGATTTTGATGTTTAAACACTAAATTAAGATGTTTTGGCATTATCGCCAAATTTCATCCAAAAGTTAGACAGTTTTGGGGTCAAAATTGTTCGCTAAAAGAAATTTTAACCCAAGGGCTTTATTGCATAATTTTCCAAAAATTGACGCACATGAAACTGGCACTCCGCTTTGTAGCACTCCTCATGATCTTCATCACAGGAGCCAATGCCCAAACCCAGAAAGTATCTCTCGACCAATTCAAGAACTGGAAACCCCGAAATATTGGTCCCGCTGGCATGAGCGGCCGCATCACCACCATCGATGCTGTTGTATCCGACCCCAACCAGATCTGGTTGGGTGCTGCTTCCGGTGGCGTATGGAAAACCAAAAATGCCGGCGCCAGCTGGGAATCTGTATTTGACGAACAACCCATCCTCAACATAGGCTCCATCGCCATCCAACAATCCAACCCCTCCGTGGTGTGGGTAGGAACCGGCGAAGGCAATCCCCGTAACTCCATCAGTCTCGGTGAAGGCATTTACAAGACCATCGACGGCGGTGCCTCATGGAAAAAAATGGGACTGGAAAAAACACGCAACATCCACCGCATCATTGTAGATCCGACCAACCCCAATACCGTTTACGCCGGTGCCATAGGCAACCCCTATGCTGAACATCCTGAGCGCGGCGTGTTCAAAACTACCGATGGCGGTGAAACCTGGAACAAGATCCTCTTCACCAACGATACTTCCGGTGTGGCAGATATGATCATGGACCCCTCCAACCCCAATAAACTCTTAGTGGCCATGTGGCAACACCGCCGCACACCCTGGAGCCTCAGCAGTGGAGGCGTTGGCAGCGGACTCTACATGACCTACGACGGTGGAAAGACCTGGAAAAAGCTGGGTGAGAAAGAAGGACTTCCTGCAGGAAATTATGGCAGGATCGGACTGGCCATCTCCCGCAGCAATCCCAATCGTGTTTATGCCCTGGTGGAAGCAACCAAAAACGGACTCTACAAAAGTGATGACGGCGGTCATAGCTGGACACTCATGAACAGCAATCCAGAATTTGTCTCCACCCGACCCTTCTATTTTCAGGAGATCGCATGTGATCCCGAAAATGAGAATCGTCTCTGGCTGATCTATCAGATGATCTCCAAAAGCGACGATGCTGGCAAGAATTTTGAAGTAGTCATTCCTTATAATGGCATCCACCCCGACCATCACGCCTTCTGGATACATCCTACCAATCCCAATTTCATCATTGATGGAAACGATGGTGGCATCGGTATTACACGCGACAAAGGCAAGACCTGGTTGTTTGATGAGAAGTTGCCAGTGGGACAATTCTATCACATCAATGTCGACAATGAAATGCCGTACAACGTAATGGGCGGCATGCAAGACAACGGCACATGGCGCGGTCCGGCTTATACCTGGATGAGCGGCGGCATCAAAAATTATTACTGGGAAAATATCTGGGGAGGTGATGGCTTCGATGCCATGGCAGATCCCGATGATGCCAACTGGATCTATGCCATGAGCCAAGGCGGATCTGTAGGCAAGTACAATGTGAAGACCGGAGAAAGCTGGTACATCAAACCACCGGCACCTGATCTCAAAACCATGCTGCGCTTCAACTGGAATGCAGCCATGGCGCAGGATCCACACAGCACTTCCACACTGTATTACGGCAGTCAGTTTCTGCATCGCTCTACCAACAAGGGTGCTTCATGGGAAACCATTTCACCCGATCTCACCACCAATGACAGTGCCAAGATCGACCAGCGCAACAATGGTGGTATTTCAATTGATATCACTGGCGCAGAAAACTATTGCACCATCATCACGATTGCCCCTTCCGCCAAAGACAAAAACGTGATATGGGTCGGAACGGATGATGGCAATGTGCAAATGACAAAGGATGGTGGCAAGAGCTGGACCAATTTCAGGGGCAAGATAGCCGGACTTCCCGTCGGTGCCTGGATACCACAAATACAGGCCTCCCGCCACAATGCAGGTGAAGCCTTTGTAGTAGCCAATGATTACAGAAGAGGCGATTTCAAGCCCTATATTTTCCGCACAACCGACTATGGCAAGACCTGGACCAGGTTGTTGGATGAGAAAAAAGTGGTGGGCTATGCACTTTGCGTTTTGCAGGACCCCACAGAACCCAACCTCATCTTTGCCGGAACAGAACAAGGATTATGGATAAGTTTTGATAATGGCACAACCTTCCAGCAATGGAAGAATGGCTATCCTTCCGTATCAACCTATGATATGGCCATTCAGGAAAGAGAAGCCGATCTCGTTATTGCTACTTTTGGTCGCGCACTCTGGGTGCTTGACGACATCAGACCCTTACGCAAGATCGCTGCCAGCAAAGGTGTAGTCAACCAACGTCTGACTGCATTCGGTAATCGAACTGCCGTGCAGGCACAGTTCCGCAATGCACCAGGTTACGAATGGAGTACCTGGGGTATCTGGGATGCCGAAAACAGGTCTTCCGGTGCGCCAGTATCTTTCTTCCTCCAACCATCTTCAGATACAGCCAAAAACAGAAAGGATACCGTTATGGTGAAGATCCATAACGACAAAAATGAAGTGATTCGTAACCTTCGCTGGAATGCAGATAGCGGATTCAACCGCATCACCTGGGGAATGGAAGAGAAAGGATACCGCACTCCAGGCGGCGGTGGCGGTGGAAGACGCATGGGCGGCGGTGGTGGTGGAAGAAATGCTGCTGAACCCGGTGGTCAGCAAGTACTTCCCGGAACTTACAAGGTTGTACTCTCTTACAAAGACAACAAAGATTCCACAATGGTAACCGTTATTGATGATCCCCGACTTGGGAACCGAAATACCATCAAAATTGCACAGGCAGCATTAAGAGCAGAACTGAAAAAAAGTGGCGATAAGTTGGTGACGATAATGGATCTCATGGCAGAAGCGGATGAAGCGGTGAAAAAAGTAGATGGCTATATTTCAAGCATGAAGGGTAAGGAGATTGATTCTCTGAAGAAAACAACGAAGAAGCTGAACGATGAACTCAAAACGATTCGTGAGTTCCTGAATGGCGTTCCGCAAACCAAGCAAGGTTACGGACAGGTTCCGCAGATCACCGTGATGAACCAATACCAGGCGGCAAATTCAGCCATCAGCGCCAAAGCGATAGAACCTGGCGCACAGGAAAAAATGTTGGTGGAAAGAGCAGCAGGTTTGGTTGATGAAGCCGTAAAAAAAGCTGATGCTTTCAAGAATGGCATCTGGAAACAATATCAGGAACAGGTGAGGGCAACAAAGCTGGATCCGTTTGGGAATTAGACTTTAGACCTTAGACTTTAGACCTTAGACTTTAGTATTAATTTTTAATGAACAAAACCAACTTATTACTAACGTCTAAGGTCTAAAGTCTAAGGTCTAATATCTAATTCCTATTAAACAAAAACTCAAATGGCTTTAACCCTCCATTGCGCATGGCTTTCCCAATGGAACGCTCATCATGTTGGATCTTAAAACGGTTGAGATCGATCAATTCAAACGCAATGGCTAGCGATTGAAGGGTCTCCACAGTTTGTAACAAACGGGTGATAGACGCTACCTCTCTGTCGATAGTGTCTTCACTCTCCAGTTCATCCTTTCGGAGCAATAACAGATCTCTGGTATGCTTCTTCATTTATTGATCAATATCCTACGAATCCTTTTTTGGCAGGGCACCCACAATTGTTTTTATTCATTACACCACATGAACTGATTGCGAACAAAAAAGTCAACAACACCAAAACCAAAAATGTTCTGCCTTTCACGGGATTCATATCATTGCTAATGTATATTTTTTAGAGTAATTTCAGTCGTTATGTTTAGAATTTTAAGTTTTTTACAACCAAACTGCTACTAATTACTACTAAATGAATGCTGCCAGGATTTTGGTCGCCTCATTGGATTGGGGATTGGGACATGCCACTCGATGCATTCCCATCATCAGAGAACTGATCATCAGGCAATGTCAGGTTGAACTGGCAGGGAGTGGAGCAGCGGCCAAACTGTTGCAAGCAGAGTTTCCCGAACTACCCTTTCATGCCTTACCCGCTTACAATATTCAATACCCCAAAAACGGTGGTGCTTTCATATCAAAGATAATCCGGCAAATACCGCGCATACTCACTACAATTCAAAAAGAACATCTCTGGCTGAAACAGAAACAACATGAACATCATTGGGATCTAATCATCAGCGACAACAGATATGGATTATGGCATTCGGAAATCAGAACAGTTTTCATCACACATCAATTACAGATCATCTCCGGTTGGGGACAGTATACCGACTTGCTGTTGCGGCAACTTCATTACAAAATGATCCATCGCTTTACCCATTGCTGGGTTCCTGATCAGGCAAAGGAACCTCATTTGGCCGGCACCCTTTCACATCCAAAAAAACTGCCCCATAACATTCATTATATCGGACCGCTTTCCAGGCTTGCGCATGATGAAAAAGTTGAAGAACAAAATATAGTTGTAGCGCTGTCCGGTCCCGAACCGCAAAGAAGCTTACTCGAAGAAAAATTGATCAATCTTTTCAAGGGTAAGCAGTGGCCCAACCAACAGATAGACATTCTTCGCGGACTTCCTGATTCTGCACCAATTACTGCTGCAACAGGCAATATCCTTTTCATCAACCACCTCAACAGTATTGAATTTGCAAAGATCATGTCATCAGCCACCCTGGTGATCTGCCGCTCCGGCTACTCTTCGATCATGGACCTTATCAGACTTGGGAAAAAAGCATTGCTGATTCCTACACCCGGACAAACAGAACAGGAATACCTGGCAAAATGGCTGGGTGAACAAAAACTATTCATTTCCTGCAGTCAGGATGATCCGAACTTAGAACAAATGATCAGACTTGTCCTTGAACAGCAGGAAAGAAAAATACAACCAGATTTTGAGGGATTCAAAAAGGCCCTGGATGATTTGGGCATCTAATGAACGATACGATCATATTCGTGTTAATTATTTATCTTGAAAGCTTCCAAAAACCAAAACAATATGCAAATGAGAAAGTTCTGTCTGACCATCCTGATGGGATGCTTCAGCCTTTCCCTGCTGGCACAGCCCACCTTCCCGGTAAATGGAGTGGGCGATGAGCGGGAAAAGACGTATGCCTTTACCCATGCCACCATCATCAAAAATCCACAGAGCAGCCTGCAAGACGCAACACTGCTG
>JBKCOY010000155.1:0-7435 GCA_046309555.1 Chitinophagia bacterium | reverse complement strand
ACTAAACGATTTGTTACTTTTGCCTAGGTTGGCTGTTTCAGGCACATTGTCTGCATTTTCTACCTGTTCAGGTGTTCCTTCTGCGTCTCAAACACTATCTGCCACTGGTTATAATCTTACAGCACCGATTGTTGTAACTGCACCCGCAGGTTATGAGGTTTCAACTACTGGTGCTGCAGGTACTTTTTCTGGTTCTGTTAGCATTCCAATTTCTGGTGCAGCTTCTACAAATCCTGCTGTTCCAACAATTACCACAGCAACAGTTTATGTAAGAGCCGGCGCTACCGCAACAAATGGAGCCTCAGGTAATTTGAACTTTTCTTCTACTGGAGCAGCATTTAAGCTGGTTTCAACCGGAACAACAACAATTAATTCTTCTGTATCCGTTTCAGTTTCTCCCTCTTCTGCAACGATTGCCCCCGGCGGCAGCGTTTCTCTGACAGCGTCAGGAGCCAATACATATGCATGGTCTCCTTCGACCGGACTTTCAGCGACAACGGGTACTGCGGTTACCGCAAATCCTGCTGCTACCACTACCTACACTGTAACCGGAACTTCTTCAGCTGGTTGTACAGCCTCCACAACTGTTACTGTCACTGTTACAGCTGATATGATTGGTGGAATCGTGGGAACTGATCAGACCATCTGTGCTGGTATAACTCCTTCCGCATTTACATCTACCAGTTCAGCAAGCGGCGGTCTTGGTACATATACTTACCAGTGGGAATCAAGCACTGATAATTCTACATTCAATGCAATTTCAGGAGAGGTAAATACTACCTATACTCCCGGCACATTGTTAACCACAACTTATTACAGAAGGAAAGCCTCCGATGGAACCAGTACTGCATATTCTAATGTAATTACTGTTACAGTCAATCCTATTCCTGCTACACCTACTATTTCTGATGGAGGTGCTGCAACCACTTTCTGTGCAGGCGGAAGTGTTGTTTTGACTTCTTCCTCAGCTTCTGGCAACCAATGGTATAAAAATGGTTCTCCCATTGCAGGGGCAACTTCTCAAACATATACCGCCACAGCTTCAGGTACGTATACAATTATTGTAACTACTGTTGGTTGCTCAAGTGCTGCCAGCTCTGGAACTACTGTTACAGTAAATGCAATACCATCAGCTCCTACAATCGGTGCTGGAGGACCAACTACTTTTTGTGATGGAGGAAGTGTTGTTTTGACCTCATCATCAGCTTCTGGGAATCAGTGGTATAAAGATGGGACACCCATTTCAGGTGAGACATCACAGACATATACAGTCACTGCAACTGGAACTTACACTGTAGTTATAACAACTTCGGGTTGTTCAAGTCCTGCAAGTGCTGGAACCGATGTTACAGCAAATGCAATACCTGCAGCACCTGCTTCTATTGCAGGTAACACACTTGTTATACAGGGAAGTAGTCAAACGTATAGCGTAACTGCTGTTTCTGGAGCCACTGGTTATACTTGGACACTCCCCAGCAGTTGGACAGGAACATCTTCTACTAATACCATTGATGTTGTAGCAGGTAATAGCAATGGAAATATCACTGTTACAGTAAATGTAAATGGATGTATCAGTCCGGCTGCAACATTAGCTGTAACAACAGGTACTGATTATGATGGTGATGGTATAACTGATGATATTGATTTGGATGATGACAATGATGGAATTTTAGATACTGTTGAAGGGGCAGCTTGTTCCCCTGCAGATCCTAACTGTGATACTGATGGTGATGGAACACCAAATAAATTCGACCTGGATAGTGATGGTGATGGAATTCCTGATGTGGTTGAGTCCAATGGAACTGATACTAACAAGGATGGCAAAGCCGACGGAGCTGTAGATGCCAATGGTATCCCTGCTTCAGCCGGAACAGGCAATACACCTCCTGATACCGATGGTGACGGCAAGATGGATCCATATGATCTCGACAGCGATGCTGATGGAATACCTGATAGCGTAGAGAAAGGTGCTGATGGTAATAACCCCGTAGATACCGATGGTGATGGAACACCAGACTACCGTGATTTGGATTCTGACAACGATGGTATTCCTGATAGCGTAGAGAAAGGTGCTGATGGTAATAACCCCGTTGATACTGATGGCGACGGAACACCAGATTACCGTGATTTGGATTCTGACAACGATGGTATTCCTGATAGCGTAGAGAAAGGTGCTGATGGTAATAACCCCGTTGATACTGATGGCGACGGAACACCAGATTATCGTGATCTTGATTCTGACGACGATGGCATACCTGATAGTGTAGAGAAGGGTGCTGATGGAACCAAGCCAGTTGATACCGATGGTGATGGAACACCAGATTATCGTGATCTTGATTCAGATAATGATGGTATTCCTGATAGTGTAGAAAAAGGTGCTGACGGAACCAAACCAGTTGATACTGATGGTGATGGAACACCGGATTACCGTGATTTGGATTCTGACAACGATGGTATTCCTGATAGCGTAGAGAAAGGTGCTGACGGAACCAAGCCAGTTGATACCGATGGCGACGGAACACCAGATTATCGTGATCTTGATTCTGACGACGATGGTATACCTGATAGTGTAGAGAAGGGTGCTGATGGAACCAAGCCTGTTGATACCGATGCTGATGGTACACCAGATTACCGTGATTTGGATTCTGACAACGATGGTATTCCTGATAGCGTAGAGAAAGGTGCTGACGGAACCAAGCCAGTTGATACTGATGGCGACGGAACACTAGATTATCGTGATTTGGATTCTGACAACGATGGTATTCCTGATAGTGTAGAGAAAGGTGCTGATGGAACCAAGCCTGTTGATACCGATGGTGATGGTACACCAGACTATCGTGATACCGATTCTGATAATGATGGTATTCCTGATTCAATTGAGCGTGGACCTGATGGTACCAAGCCATTGGATACCGACGGTGATGGTACACCAGACTACCGTGATACCGATTCTGACAACGATGGTATTCCTGATTCTATCGAGCGCGGACCTGATGGAACCAAGCCTGTTGATACCGATGGTGATGGTACACCAGACTATCGTGATACCGATTCTGATAATGATGGTATACCTGATTCTATCGAGCGAGGACCTGATGGTACCAAGCCATTGGATACCGACGGAGATGGTACACCTGATTATCGTGATACCGATTCTGACAATGATGGTATACCTGATAGCATAGAGCGCGGACCTGATGGTGCCAAACCATTGGATACCGACGGTGATGGAACACCAGACTACCGTGATACCGATTCTGACAATGATGGTATTCCTGATAGCATAGAGCGTGGTCCTGATGGTACCAAGCCATTGGATACCGATGGTGATGGAACACCAGACTATCGTGATACCGATTCTGACAATGATGGTATTCCTGATTCTATCGAGCGCGGACCTGATGGAACCAAGCCATTGGATACAGACAAAGATGGTATTCCTGATTATCGTGACCAGGATTCTGACAATGACGGTATACCTGATAGCATAGAGCGTGGTCCTGATGGTGCCAAGCCATTGGATACCGATGGTGATGGAACGCCAGACTTCCGTGACCTGGATTCTGATAATGATGGTATTCCTGATACAGATGAGGCTGGTCCCGATCCTACCAAGCCATTGGATAATGATGGAGATGGTATTCCCGACTATCGTGAACTCGATAGCACCAATGATGGAATTCCTGATAATGAAACACTCTTGATTTTCAAAACTGCAAGCAAGCCTGTGTTGGCTACTGATGGAAGCTTCACTTATACCTATACTATCACATTGAGAAATGCCCGTAAAGAAGCTCTCAACAGTGTTCAGGTTAAAGAAGATCTGACCAAGACTTTTGTTAGTCCGATGAACTTTAGCGTAACTGGTGTGAAAGTGAGTGCAGGACTTACAGCAGCGGCTGGTTTTGATGGTCGTTCTCAGGTCAACTTACTTGGATCAAGTGTCAGCCTACCTGGCTTTGCCAAAGAGACCATTGAGATCACCGTTAAAGTGTTGCCTAATGGTTTCAGCGGTAATGTTAACAATACAGCTGAAGGTACTGCGGTGGCCAAGTGGTTCAATGTTACCAGACAATCTATTGATACTACAGCATCCAACGGACGCAAGCATGGAGCAGGATTGCCAACAGTAACCGTACTTCCGAATGTTGACATCAAGATCTCTGATGTGATCACTCCAAACAATGATGGTTACAATGATAAATGGATCATCCTGAGACCATCCAATGTTAATGTTGCTGTTACCATCTTTAATAGATGGGGACAAGTGATCTATAAGAGTACCAACTACAAGAATGATTGGAGTGGAACCAGCACAAGTGGTTTCCTGGGCAATCAGTTGCCAAACGGAACATATTTCTATGTAGTTGAACTCACTGGAGGTGCCTTTACAACCAAAGATGTGAGAAAGGGATACCTTACTTTGAAAAGGGATTTTTAACCATTAAAGAAAGGAAACTCGATCACATTCCAAAAGAAGAATTATGAAAAAAATAAATATCATCGCAGTAATGGTTTTCCTGATCATCTCAGGATCTGCAATTGCTCAGCAAACGCCCATGTATTCTCAATACATGTTCAATATGATGAATATCAATCCAGCTTATACCGGAAGCAGGGAAGTACCAACACTTACCTTTTTGGGAAGGCGTCAATGGACTGATGTTCCAGGATCACCCACCAGCGGATCTGTAACTTTTGACAATCGTGTTGCAGATCGCAATCATAGCTGGGGTGCTCAGATGTATTATGACAAGATCGGTATTGAGCGTACAACCGGCTTCCAGGGTTTTTACTCATACAGCGCACCATTTGAAAGAGCAACTCTTTCTCTTGGACTTAGCTTTGGATTACTGAATTACTCCATCAATTATAACAGGACCAATCCTTATGATGCTGGTGATCCTTCACTCCAACAAACCATCAATAAGTTCTTGCCAACCGCAGGTCTTGGGGCATTGCTCTCAGGTGAGCGCTGGTATATTGGTTTATCAGCACCTGCTTTGATGAAGACAAAACTCAGTGATAAAAACCAGGCTGTTGTTCAACAAGCCGGTGCTGAAGGTCACTATTTCTTGTCTGCCGGATATGTAATACCTGTAAATGATGCAGTTGTGCTGAAACCATCCACACTATTGAAGGCCTCCAATGGTGCGCCATTACAAGCTGATCTCAATATGAATGTATGGTTCAATGATATGGTAGGTGTTGGCGCCAGCTATCGCACACAGGATGCTGTAGTAGGAATGCTAGAACTCCAATTGAGCCAAAATCTCCGTTTGGGTTATTCATACGATTTTGCCATTGCTGATCTGAGGATTTACAAGGGCAGTACACATGAATTCATGCTCAGACATGAGTTGGGAGGCAAACAAGGTAAAAAGATCGTTTCACCAAGATATTTCTAAGTCATGATAGCAAATAAAAAATCAATAGTTGTTTTTTGTCTACTCCTTGTAGCATCTTTTTTGAATGCACAGAGCAAGACTTCTCCCTTGGTATCCAAAGGAGATAAATCCTACGCACAGTTGCAGTACTCAAGTGCAGTGCAATACTACAAGCAAGCCATAGTCAGCAAAAGAGCAAATCTTACGGCAGATCAAAAAGAATCTGTATCTGCTAAAATTGCAGATTGCTATTGGCTGATGAGGAATTATGACAGTGCAGCCGCTTGGTATGCAAAGGTTTCTTCTGTGGCACAGGAATCCAAAGCTCAGGTTCAATATAGAAGAGCGGAGTTGCTTGCTGCTAATGGTGAATACCCCGGGGCTTCATCAGGACTCAATGGTTTATCTGGATATGAAAGCAGATCAGCAGGATATAAGAAAACCGACAGAATGAAAGCTGATTCGGCAGATTGGACTATCAAATATCTGGATGGCATCAATACCAATTACTTCCGTGAGTTTTCTCCATTGCAGGTTGACGCAGGATTGATCTGGGCAACCAATCAGCCTAAAAAGTTCAGTAAGAACGGAATCATGGGTTGGGATAATATGGGCTATGCCCGTATGCTTTCGGTAGGTGATACAACCTCGCTGAATGCGATTGATGTTCCATCTGGAAGAAATTTAATTGACAGGAAGGCACTGGATCCTAAATTTCCTAAGAAACTGGCAAGCCATTATGCATTGTCGGATGCTGATCTATTGGGGCGTGTAAAAATCCCAGCCTCACTGATCAAAAAAGTAAAGAGTATTGATGCAATGGCAACACCAATTGCCGGTATCGAAAAATACTCATACAATCTTGCACACGCTACTTACAACAAAGCTGCTGAAAAAGTATTCTTTAGTGCCAATATTCAGGATAAGAAGCTGAAGAATGCAACCAGAACAGTTGCTGTAGTGGAGGCCCGTAAAGATGGTAGTAGTTTAACTGGCGGCAAGTTCATTCTCACTGGGAAAACAAGTTACTCTGTTATGCATCCCGCTATTCATCCTGGAGGAACAGCGCTCGTATTCAGTTCTAACCAGGAAGGTGGTAAAGGTGGATATGATCTTTATTATTCTACGCTTCAGGCCGACAGCACCTGGTCTAGTCCCTCTGCTGTACAAGGTGTGAACACTGTTGGCAATGAACTTTTCGCAAGCTTTGCCCCGGATGGAACACTTTATTTCAGCTCTGATGCAAATGCAGGTCTGGGCGGTTTGGATATATACAAATCCAGCTTCAAAAATGGAACTGCTTCAAAGCCTGAACATCTTTCATACCCTGTAAACTCATCATACGATGACTTTGCTATGACTTTTTCTGCTGATGGTAAATCTGGATATTTTACTTCTGATAGATTAGGTTCTGATGATGTGTATAAAGTAAGTTACGAGATGAAGATTGTGATCATCAGCGGTGATGTTATCAGCAGTGAAACTGGAAAGGGTAAGCCTGGCGTCAAAGTCATTCTTTATGAAAAAGATGAAAATGGCAATTGGGTGAAGGTGAACGAAAGCGCTACTGATGCCGATGGACACTACTCCTTCAAGGGTCGTCCGAATCGTGAATACAAAGTTGAGGTAATCGATCCTATGGATTCACAAACGGTTGAGTTCAATACGGATAATAACTTTACCAAGAAATCTGTTCAAACAGTTACACTCCGTGATAAAAAGCCAGTGGTTCTTCCTCCTCCGGTTCCGGATACTTTCCGTTATGTGATCTATTTTGATTTTGACAGATCAAAAATTACCAAGGAGAGTGAAGCCATTTTGGATCAGGTCATTGCCAAGCTGACTGAAAATTATCAGTATAAGTGCTCAATGTCTGGACATACTGACCAGGAGGGAACAGCGAAGTATAACTTGAAACTATCTTCCAAAAGGGCTGAAAATGCAAAGAAATATGTCAAAACATACGCTGGCTTTGCAGAAAGAGTAAATACGGCTTTCTATGGCTATGCCCAACCTGTGATCCAAACAAAGAGCAGGAAAGAAGCCAA
>JBKCOY010000154.1:0-14789 GCA_046309555.1 Chitinophagia bacterium | reverse complement strand
ATGTATTGACCCCCTAAATGGCTGGACATAATTGTAAACCCAATTAAGTCACTAAATTTAGGAATCATGTCAAGAACAAGAAGGAGTTTCTCGGCTTCAGAGAAACTGTCAATCATCAATGAAGCAGATCAGTTTGGTGTTACCCAGACATTGCGTAAACACCAACTTTCCCCTTCGGTGTTTAGAAGGTGGAAAGAGAATTTTAACGAAGGCGGTGTCTCAAATCTACAATCGTATTCCAGGCAGCGTAACCCGGAACTGGATGCTGCAATGGAAGAGATTCGTTTGCTGAAAAATATCGTAGCCAAGCAATCAATTGAACTGGAGTTCAAGACTGAGCTTTTAAAAAAAAGTCAATCCCTCGAGCAGCGTCGGTCGAGGTAATGGAGCAGTTCAAATCAAAGCCCATGGTCTCAAAGCAGGATTTGTTGTGTTGGTCTGGTGTTCCCCGCAGTAGTTTTTATTACAAACGGGGCGATGGTCTGCGTGGCCGCAAGCCAAGCATGATGACCGTTACCCAAGATGGTGAATTGGTTGAGAACACGGTTGTCCTGAAAGATGTTGAAACCATTCTCCAGCAAGAGTTTTGCTGCTATGGATACAAGAACGTCTGGGATGAGCTCAAGGAAAAGGGGTACATCATTAACCATAAAAAAGTCTACCGGTTGATGAAGCTTCATAAACTACTGTTTAACCGCAGAAGTGGCTCCATTGGTGTTCCAAGGCAGTTTGTACGGTTCAGGAAGATAAAAGCGGAAAAACCTCTCCAACACCTTTGCATGGACATTAAGTACATCCACATCCACGGAGCCCAGCGAAATGCATTGCTCTTGACGGTGATTGATGTGTTCAGCCGAAAGGTATTGACACATATGCTTCGGTTCACTATCAAAAAGGGTGATGTGATTATCCTACTGTCCTTATTGCTAATGGAGTATAAAATTGAAGGTATTACACTTCGCAATGATAATGGCTCACAGGTCATAGCAATGGTAGTGAGGCAGTTTTTGAAGGAGAAAGGGGTCAACCAGGAGTTTACCCATGTGGCCACTCCTGAGGAGAATGCCTACATCGAAGCCTTGCACAGCAATGTTCAACGTGAAGTAGTAGAACGGTTTGAATTTGAATCCATCTATCATGCCCAAATGATCTTCAACCGTTATTATGAGTGGTATAACAACCATCGGAAGCACGGAGCACTGGGGAGGAAATCTCCTGAACAATACCTCCGCGACAATCAACTTATATCCGGACCCTATAAAACTGAAAAAATAACCGAAATTGTCTCAAATTTTAACCCCATTCTGTCCAAAAATTAAGGGGTCGATACAATATCAAACTGTCAACCCTAATAAAAATTATTAAAACAGGTTTAGGAGGTGAGTTGAAATTAGTTTTGAAGTAGAATTAAAATTTATCACCCAATTTTGACTGCATCTTCCGACTATAAGGGGAACCGATATAAAAGCAAAAGAGTTAAACTTGTATAGTGTACCACTTTTATGATTTTATGAAAAAGTATTCTGCTATTCTTATGATGTTTTTTTCGTTAAACCTGTATGGACAATCAGTACAAAAATATAATTGGGAATATTCTAAGGTTGTTTACACCTCTTCAACCAAAGAGAAAACAATTATTACAAACAGTTTACCAAGAGGAGGTGGAATCGTCTACCATCAAGGAAAGGAATACAATTATTTCATTTTTTGGACCAATATACTTAATGAATCATCATCCCCTCTGGATTTAAAAATTAAATTTCCAACAATCATCCCCTTTGAAATCAATGAATCGTACGCTAAAGTTGTATTTACTAATTCAATTATGACACCTGACAAAAAGCAAGTATTAGACTATGGTCTTACAAACATAGTATCCCTTCTGAATAATGAATCAAATCAAATAAAGGAAATAAATATAACAGTTTCACCATTCAATAATTATTTATTTAATACCGCAATTTTTATACATAAAACAAAATGACCAGTCAGGGCAGAATACATATTAAAAGATAAAAAAACGTTTTATAAAATAACTGATGGTACAGACATTGTAATCGTTCCTTGTGGTAATATTGATTTTAAAAAATAAAATATTGATATTTTTCCAAATTTAGAAATAAAAGTCTCTCAAAAATATACAACTTTCAACCCTTTAATTTCCAACAGATTATTTAACTGTCTATTATTGCATTTGTTGCATTGCATCTTGTATGCCTTCTGTACCAATTCGTTGATTTTTTCTTTTGAATAATATCGCATTAAACTTACCAAATCTCCACGTGAAATTTAATCGAAGTATTTGCCAGTCTCTTCGCCGACTGATATCTTGTGTAAAAAAAGGGGACTTAACATGAATGCTATTGACCCTAGTCCTTAAAACATCACTTATGCTCAAGGATAAAGATGCCTTTCTATCTTTCATAAATTCTTTTCGCAATGCGAAATCAATACCATAAACTGCATCAACATATCCTTGTGCAGTTGTTTGAACAAAAGCACCAAAACTACTACCTCCACCTACGATAACATCAGCACTTCCTCTTGGCAATATAGTCTTACTACGATAGTTAGTATTAATTTGCATATTCCAATTACTAGGAAATTTAAAAGTCGTATTAATCCTAGCAGTAAAACTCCAAAGATTATCAATCAGTTCTTGAGTCAAATTGATTCCATTGATTCCTGAATTATATAAGGTGATTGTACTTGAAAATTCGAGCCACTTTAATACAGGATTTCTTGCAGAAATTTCTAAACCATATGCATGAGCACTATTCGCATTTACGTAAGTATTAACAATAGTAGTATTATTTGAGCTTGAATTAATTTCTTTGATTTGATATCGGGAAATCAATGATGAGGTATATTTATAATAAATGGAAAATAAAAGAGTATGTCTATTTTTCAAACTCTTATTATAATTCATTTCTAATGAAGATGTAAATTCAGGCCTTAATCCGGGATTTCCCTTTTGAATATTAAGAGAGTCTTGGTAATCATAGAAAGGAGTTAATTGAAAAATAGTTGGCCTACTAATCCTTCTTGAATAACTGAATTGCAAATCTTGACTGTTATCAACTTTATAGGTTAAAAATATACTGGGAAATAAACTAAGCGGATATGTATTAGAATATGTAGAATTACTATTCAATATCTTACCTTTATATGTTGAACTTTCAAGCCGAAGTCCCATTTGATAGGAAATTTTCTTCCATATAATACTAGAAATCGAACTGTATGCAGCAAGTACCCTATCATTATATATATATTTTGCATTTAGATTAACAACCGGAATAAAGAGTCCTGATACTGGTTGTTGAAAATAATTGTTATTGTCATTTTGCAAACTTCGATAATTCCCCCTCACGCCCATCTCAAATTTAGTTTTTTCTGACAATGGATTTACGAAATCTGATTGAAGTGAAATCAATGAATTATTCCCCGTTCCATCTTGAAGTTGTCTATCAACGAGGCCAACACTAAGATAATTTTCATCAAAATAACTTGAATTGAAATTACTGTAGCTATTATTTGTATTAGCACTATAATTAAAATCAGCAGTAAGTTCCATTCCTTTTTTACTAAACAACTTTTTATACCCCAATCCTAAAGCAGTATTTTTATATAAACTTTTATTTGATTGAATTCGCTCTGAAAAACCTATTGAATTTAGTCCACTATCAAATGTTGATTTTAAAAAATCGCTATTAATAAATTTTCCTCTTACAACATTAACAGTAAAAGTAAGCGTATTAAACTTATTAATGAACCAATCAAACCCTCCACTAGCAAATGCAGAGTACCCTGTACTAATTGGATTACTTTTTTGACTGATACCTAAAATTGGATTGGCATCCGTATATAATCGATGAGATTTATTTTCACCAATAAGTTTTCTTTGATTGAAACTTGTGTTACCAAATATATTTATTTTTCCTTGACTTATATTTATATCACCACCAAGATTCAATTGTGTCCTTGAATCTAATCCTGTTCGAAGATTACCATTATAACCAGGCTTTTTATTTTTCTTGAGTACCAAATTAAGAATTCCTGCCATTCCTCCAGATGCTTCAAATTTTGCTGAAGGATTGGTGATAATTTCAACACGCTGAATAGCATCTGCTGGAATTTGGTCTAGAGTAAGCATAGTTGGCCTACCATCTATAAAGAATGCAGGTGTCGCATTTCGCAAGGTAACACGTCCTTCAACATCTACTTCTAAACCAGGAATATTTCTCATTAAATCGGTAGCCATGAGACCAATTGATAGTAAATCACGACTAATATTAAATATTCTGCGATCCGATCCAAGCTGCATAAACGGCTTTTCACCTTGAATAATAACTTCATCGAGTTGTTTTAGATTAAGCACTAGTTGAATATCGTCTAATCCAATATAAAACCTGTTTTCTAAATCTATTTTTATGCCTTTTTGTAAGAGATCAGGGACAATTTTAACTTTCTTTGTCTGATATCCCATCGCTGTTACTTCATAAAATAAGTTTGTATTAGCTGTTATACTGTCTACAACAAATCTTCCATTTTTTTTGGTGAGCTGTCCGCCTAGAATAACCTTAAAGCCATTTTTTATATTTTTTGATTCATCTTGACTATAAAATTGTACTGATGCAGCATCTATTCCTTTTCCAGTTATACTGTCTAATATTCTTCCACTAAATTGAAAGTATGATTGTTGAGATAATTGCTTCCCTTGTTCTTGTGCCCATACCATTTTATGTAAAAAGAATAACAGCAGAAAAAGGCTTTTTTTCATATGAATATTGTAAGGATATTATTCTATTTAATTAAACTTTGCCCTAATTCCACATATAAGCACCAGTTCAGCTGTCATTCCGATATCACTTTCCGGACCAGTAATAATGGTGACCCTATCGCCTAATTTTAAATCCGATTGATGCAAATTACCTATTGATGATTTAATACTTGTACTTTTTAAAATGATGATCCGCTGCTCAATCCCATCAGCCCTTTTTAAGACAAAAGAATTATTATCAAGGGAAATTATTTTACCTGTGCCACTTCCCCCATTACATGGATCTTTCTCCAAATTAGATTGCTCACGATAACCAGGAAATATTTTTTGTCCATTTTCATCTGTATCGCCAAAAGCAATAGGAAATCTGTTATGTTCAACGTAGTAAAATCCTGTCAATATAATCAAGAATAAAGTGACTATAGAAATGGAGATTATTAAAAATCGTTTTGCAATTTTGTTAATGACCTTCTGATATAAATTATAAAAAACAACTCCTAGCATTACACCCAAGGCATTAAGTATAACATCATCAACATCAAAAATTCCAACCTTTAATATAAATTGCATAATTTCAATAGACAAGCCAGAAAATATTGAAAGGAATATGATGACAAGCCAATTAAACCTGGAGAGTACAAATGGAATGAGAAAACCGAGGGGGACTAACAATAAAACATTACCCAATAAATTAATACTGGCAATAAGAAACCCTTTGTGGCCATCAAAATAAGCACCAATTGTTTGAAATGGGATTAAATTAAAAGTTCCATGCTGAGTGCCCCCAAAATTGAGCATCAAATCACCTATGCGAATCATGGGCACATCCTTCAATACCATCACTCTGAAGAGGATACCAATATAAATGATTACAAAAATTAGAGAATACCCTTTTTTAATCATGAAAATTTATTTATTAAATATATAAAAATAAAGTGATTTGCTTGTGTAAGTATTATCTTGACCCCCCTAAATAAATGGACTGATTTAATAATTAAGTCTTGAACATAAAATTTAGGTAACCATGATTACAAAACGTCGAAGTTGGAGTGTTGAACAAAAGCTTTAACTCATTCACGAAGGGGCCACTATGGGCTTACAGAGACGCTCCGTAGGTATAATTTGATACAATCTTTGTTTCATCGCAAGAAGAAGAAGTTCAACCAAGATGGAATATCGGGTTTGCAGCCGAAGTATCACACAATTGATACTGAGGTTAAGCCTATTACAGTATTGTGGAAAGACCCATATAAAGACGGTATGAATTTGAAACAATCTAGGATGCTGGATTGGTTATGAACAGATGGAAAAAGCAGTATAATGAAAGTAGACTTCACGGAAGTTTGGGTGATAAATCGCCACAGTAGGTATAGAATGACTAATTCGAGGGTTTTAATCTGCTTATGCAACCAGAAGCCACAAGAAAAGTCAAGGCCGGTGGAAGAAATTCCTTGTGAAATAGCCACCACCGATTCGTATAGCCTTGAGTTTTCAGGAGGCGAGGCTATCTTTGCCGAAAGCAGAGGAAAAGCAATACAAAAAAGACTAACCAATATCGAATTTTTGTCGAATTTTAATAGTCGAAACAGGAGCTCTAAAATTTGATTTTAAAGAATTTCGCTTTCAACCAACATTTCATACATTCGATACATCATCAAAATTGTTTGATAGAGTAATAGATGCTATAAGAAGAAATGGATTATGGGAAAAGGGTTCCTACAGCTCGTATCCAAAACATTTAGAGGCCAATCATAATTGATAAAATCGAGGCAACAGATTTTGAAGTGATTGAGGGGTTAAAGTTTTTGGAGGTATTAAATAATTTGGGCAATAATATAAACGATAGATATTTCAGCATCCATAATTTTCCATAAGTTAGACAAATTATAAAAGATAGAAATTCATTTTCTTCTTAGATTAATATCCATTGATACAACCATTTTTTTCAATACAATGTTGCCGTTACACCATATAATCCTGGTAGTAAAAAGCAAATTGAACATAACCTTTTCGATTATTTCTATTTTTTAATTGGATACAACAAAGAGAAATTTTACCTGATAACATTATTCTATGAATGATGCGGGTCTTTTATTTAAATTTTTTGCAAATATCTATTATGTCCCGGAATTTTTGATAGCTGCATCTTCCATCAATAAGGGGAGCAAACCCAGAAGAGGGAGCAAACAGAAAAGTCATCAGAAATGGTGACTTTTTTTGTTATGCGGCCTATACTATCTTTGTGAAAATGAAAACGTTTAAAAGTCATCAAACTATCGGACAACTCGAAAAAAGAAAAGGGGGTTACTTCTTTTTGAAGATTGAAGCCGATATTATTAATCAATTTCAAAATAAGAGACATACCCGTTTTCTTTGTACACTTGAAGACAGTTTAAGTTTCCAATGCGGACTTAATCAATTGGGAGTGTATTGACCCCCTAAATGGCTGGACATAATTGTTTAATCAATTAAGTCACTAAATTTAGGAAATATGTCAAAAGCAAGAAGGAGTTTCTCGGCTTCAGAGAAACTGTCAATTATCAATGAAGCAGATCAGTTTGGCGTTACTCAGACATTGCCTAAACACCATCTTTCCCCTTCGGTGTTTAGACGGTGGAAAGAGAGTTTTAATGAAGGCAGTATTTCTAATCTTAAATCGTATGCCAAACAAAGTAATCCAGAATTAGTTGCAGCAATGGAAGAGATTCGTTTGTTGAAAAACATCCTGGCTAAGCAATCTATTGAACTTGAGTTCAAAACAGAACTTTTAAAAAAAGTCAATTCCACGAGCAGCGTCGGTCGAGGTGATAGATGCATTAAAATTAAACCCCATGGTCACAAAGCAGGACCTGTTGTTTTGGTCAGGCGTTCCCCGCAGAAGTTTTTATTACAAACAAGGAGATGGTCAGCTTGATCGTAAGCCAAGCATGGCGACAGTTACCCAAGAAGGAGAACTTGTTGACAATACGCTGGTAGTAAAGGATGTGGAAATGATTTTGCAACAGGAGTTCTCCTGTTATGGCTACAAGAATTTATGGGTTGAGCTGAAGGATAAAGGGTATATCATAAACCACAAGAAGGTTTACCGGTTGATGACGCTTCATGACCTACTCTTCAACCGCAGTATTGGTTCCACCGGTGTTTGTTCACTTCAGGAAGATCAGGCCAGAAAAACCGCTGGAACACCTTTGTATGGACATCAAGTATATCCACATCCAAGGAGCCCGACGCAATGCACTGCTTCCGGCAGTGATTGATGTATTCAGCCGAAAGGTCTTGACACACATGCTTCGGTACAATATCAAAAAGGGGAATGTGATCATTCTGTTATCTTTGTTGATGAAGGAATATAAAATTGAAGGCATTGCGGTCAAAAATGACAACGTCTCATAGTTCATTGCAACGGTAGTACGGCAGTTCTCGAAGGAGAAAGGTGTAAATCAGGCACATACCCATGTGGCCACTCCTGAAGAGAATGCCTATATCGAAGCTCTGCACAGCAATATCCAACGTGAAGTATTGGAACGTTTTGAATTTGATTCGGTCTATCATGCCCAAATGATCTTTACCCGCTATAATGAATGATATAATAAACATCGAAAGCATGGATCTCTGGGCAGAAAATCACCGGATCAGTACCTCCGCGACAATGATCTTATATCCGGACCCTATAAAACTGAAAAAAATACCGAAATTGTCCAAAATCTCAACCCGATTTTGTCCAAAAATTAAGGTGTCGAAACAAATCCTCAGACAGGGATAGGAAGTTTTAACGAAATTATGTTGAATTTGAACAAGTAAAAAAATGGCTGACAAGTTATATTATCTTGGTGCAGGAGCAAGTGCCAATGCAATTCCTGTGATTGCGAAGTTAAAAAGAAGAGTAAAAGAGATTCAAATTTATCTTGATGGATTATATAAGACCAATAAACATTCAAAGGCTATTGAATTATATGAAAAAATTGATGAAATTTCAAGTTGCTTCAAAGTATTACTAAGAGGGGCTGAGAACTATCAAAGTATAGACACATATGCATTTTTCTTGTACAGAGAAAACAAAAGGCGAAATGAATATGAAGATCTAAAAAAAGCATTAATAGTATACTTCAGTCTTGAGCAAATGCTTTTGGATATTCCTGGAGATGAGTATTGGCAACAAATAGATCAACGCTATCAATCATTAATTCCACTACATATTCAGTTTGATAATTCTAAAACTACAATGTTAAGTCCACTGCATGTAATATCGTGGAATTATGATGTGCAAATTGAACTCACATTATCTTTGTTGAAAGGGATAGGTCATTTAAATGATGTAAAGGAGAATTTTAATATTCATCCAAATAAACTTAGTTATAATGCTACGACAGATTTAATTTTTGATGATAGTCAATTCAATATCATAAAATTAAATGGTAATGCGTTTATAGACACAAGTCTAGAATTAGGTGGTAAAGTGAGCGGTCTTGATGGCATGTTGCATCCACACTCTAATGAGCAGAAACTTAATTATTTCTTGGATATTTATTCAAAAGAATATACAAATAAAGGCGGTTCTGGGCATAACGCAAATAAATATTTCAATTTTGCATGGGAAGATGATGAATTGAATGAAACTTATCCAGGAAGGAGTTATGTTTTCGGGCTTTCTAAAAAAATGATGTCTGCAGCCAAACAAATTGTAATTGTTGGTTATTCATTTCCAACTACTAATCGAATGATAGACATCAAATTGTTTGAATCAATTCAATGTGATAGGATCCTTATACAGGATGGGAATTTTAAAAAAATATTTTTTATTCTTGGTGAAATGTTCGCTAAAATCAAATCAACAAATACAGATTTTAAAATTCCAAAAATTGAGCATGTTCCATTTTTAGATGAATTCTTCATACCATATTAGTGCTTTACTAAGCATAGCCCTAAATATGATTGTTTCAAACTATTCATCTATTTTTAAATAATACAATTAGTGAATAGCCTCTGATAAAAACTTATATAAAATTGAATGTATTTGAAAACTACCCAACTCTAATTCAGGTTGGTGATTCATTTAGTTTCAAACACCAACTATACCTTACTAAATATTATATGTATTTGTAAATCATGAAACAACGTGAATTGAAAAATATCCGATTTTTTTCGAATTTTAACCCCATTCTGTCCAAAAATTAAGGGGTCGATAAAAAAGTGTGTTCTGATAATTGATATCTGTTTCTATAATATGCCCTACTTACCCTTCTTTTCTTTCTCGTATAAGATGTATATGGCAATGGCAGCAACTGCCATGATTATCTTCATAATACCTCCCGCTATATCACCGGCTTTATCGGTTTCACCATAGACCCAAACTAAAACACCAAGCACGCCAATGAATAGTAATACCTGCAAGCAACCTTTATTGGCGTTATACCCTTTGTCTTCACTCATAATTTCTTAAGCTAGTTATGACAGAAAATGTTTTTGTGACCCCTGTTGACACCAAACAGCTTCCTGTACCAGGTGAGATAAAGGAAGCTGTTATTTTGGTGCCCGTGTATTTCATAGGTTTCCCTGCCTTTTCAGGGTAGGAATTTCATGAATCACCTGAGTTCAGAGAGCCTCTTACGGACTTTCTGGTAGGTTGAGTAATCAACCCCATTGGATGCCCAGGTAACGACCTTATCACCTTGCAGGGTGAACTTGATGAAGGTCTTAAAGTCCTGGGTTATGGTTCTACTTTTAGCTGAACTGTTTGCAGCAGAGTTTGAAGCTGCTCCTCCGGTTGCGGCTCCTACCACTGCAGGATTTCCGGAAGTAGTTCTACCGGCAACCGCTGCACCTAATACGCTGGCAGTACTTCTTGTTCCGGCATAGCTGGATCCCACTGCAGCTGCATCTGTAACTGTCTTGGTGCCATAGTCATACAACCACTCCTCATACTCGCCTTCGGTTTTTTTACTTGTAGGAAGACCAAACTTCTTGATTATCTGGTCTTTGGTAACGAACTGATCCATTACCTGCTTGTGTGTGGTGGTAGCTTCTAAGACTTTAACTGAACAACCGACTACTGCCAGGCTTGCAATGAGTGCCAAAGCTGAAAATACTTTCATGTGTTATGGTTTTTGGTTATCATACTCTTAGGCTGGTATGGATCTCCCCTTGTTAAAGAGTATCTGGTCTCTGATTTTCTACTGGCATGGTGTCAAAGAAAACTGCCGGACTTACTTCAAGGGTCCTTGATATGACATATAGTGTATACGCAGAAGTGCTGATCTTACCCAGCTCAATCCTACTTACCTGACTGTATGCCAAACCTGCCTCCAGGGCAAGCTTTTCAACCGAAAGCCTCCTGTCGACACGGACCCTTCTCACGTTGTGTCCAAGCAGTTTTTTAAACTTCTGTTTGGTATCCATAAAAACGGTGTGAAGGTAAAAGGCACGGATGCCTCATACAAGAGCATCCATGCTCTAGTTAACTGTTTTTTCATCGTGCTTTATTCAGATTAAACCCTGGTCTGCCATAGAAAAATATTCTCCAGCTGGTGAAATGATCAGATGGTCCAACAGACTAATGTCTAACCATGCTGCTGCCTGCTTGATCTTTTTAGTCAGCTCTTCATCCATTCGTGAAGGAACCAAGTTGCCAGACGGGTGGTTGTGGCACAGAATGATACCCAAGGAAGCTGTTTTAAGGGCTGTAGTTACAATCAACCGAGGATCAGCCACGGTTCCTGTGATGCCGCCACGAGATGCACGGTATACACTGGTTACAGAATTTTTCCTATCTAAGTAGGCAACAAGGAACTGTTCTTGCAGAGAGATTGTGTCTTTGTCAAACCAGCGTATGAGCAAGTCATACGCATCACTGGATGACCTGATGACTCTGGATTCTATTCGTGTGGGTCTATACTTTAGCCCTATTTCAGATACGTTACTTGTTAATGCTGTCATATGAAGTGGTTTAAAAACCGTCCTGACAGCGACACTGGCATCAGAACGGTTGGTGAATTAATTGAGGTACCAGCTATACTTGCCGTCAAGCGCAGATTTGACCTCGTCGGTTATGGAGAAAGCGTTAACGCTCCTGTCTAGGAAGCTGTCTATGTAGCTACTCTTGTTGACACCGGTAAAGAGGTTGTACAACCGCCACAGGTTGATGTCTCCATGTCTGTCTTTACAGAAGCTCTGATCCCGGTAGAAGTCACGCACCACTGCTCCGGTCTGCTGGTCACCAAAAAGCATAGGATGAATCAGCTTCTTGGCGTCAGTGGGTAGATACTGGTACATCCGACACTTGCCGACCAACTGGGCAAACTGCTCTTCTTTTAGTGAGTAGTTCACCCATTGCTGCATCTGCCGCAGCTGCTTTTCTTCATCATACCGGGACAACAGATCCATGATGGAAGATTTCAGCATATTGACAGACCTCACTTTTACGCTGTCCACATATCCGTCCGACCAGACGCACATGTTGGTACACACCTTGTTCTGAAATCCCACAAACAGCTTGAAGTGCTGGTCACTCTGCGTCCTGCTATACAAGTTATCCTCGTTGTATGCTTTAACTCCACCGAGTGTAAGAGACAGTTGGTTGCCACCAACCTCAGCCTGAATGCTGGGCACTTCTATGACAAACGCCATGCGTTCATAGTACAGGGTTTTTTCCCACGGAAGTAGGTCTTTGGCTTGCTTGTCCTTGGCTTCCGGTATTCTACCTTTTATGGGATGAGAAAGTCGGATATCCGGGTGGAGGAAAGTCTCGCCTCGGAAAACCTGGTAAGCAGACTCTTGGGCAGCCTCTATGAACTCAACATGTGACACCAGCGTTTCATTGTCCTTGACAAAGACCGGAATGATGTGGTCGTTACGCATGTCTTCTAAAGTAGCCTCTAC
The DNA here is from genome assembly GCA_046309555.1 of Chitinophagia bacterium. GTDB lineage: Bacteria > Bacteroidota > Bacteroidia > Chitinophagales > Chitinophagaceae > Pollutibacter. The sequence goes on along the minus strand of JBKCOY010000154.1, from coordinate 2,134 downwards.
AGTATTTGACTCAATGAAGGACGACCTCTTTACCGTAGTTACTTCTCGTGCAGTATAAGATGGTACATGAACCGGTAGCAGTATTTCAGTGTTTTCCATTTGGGGAGATTTTGAGGTTAGTTAAATGAACTTGTGCTTCAGTGTCTGTGAAAGAGACCACCAGTTCCCGTTTCCTTTTTTCGAACTCAGGCTTCAAGGACTCCTGAAACTGCGGGAACATTTTGTAAAGTGTAAGTAACTCTTGCATGGATTTACATTCGCCAATCCGCTTTTGTAAATCATTTGAATTTATATCTGAACCAGACTGACACCATTTCAAAATCATTTTTCCTGTTTCAGGTGTAATGACAAATTCCGGAAGATGCACAAATAATCCTGTTCTATCTTTTGAAACTCTTGCCATGTGTTTATCATTGATAATCTCAAAAGCAATCGTGAGTTCGTATTCATACCCATCTCTGATTTCATCATCAAGACCAGCTTTTTCCACCTTTGTCCTGTTTCCCTCTGTAATCAGGTTATATGCCTGTTTCTTCCGGTTTGTGGTGATGATGTGGCAGTTGGATTGAAGAATCTTGTTTATCCATCTCTGATACAAGGGGGTAGCTTTAGCCCAGTCTTGGTATCTACCACCTAGCGCATTTTGATATTCTAGGATACCGCCTGTCCCTTTCCAAACATGTGTAATAGAATCAATAATTATTACTTCAATTCCAGATTTTTCACAAATATCAATGGCTTGAATATACCTATCTGGGCTATATGGGGCATCTAGTCTAATTGTTTTAAATGGTCCCAAGTTGGAATAAAGGGAGGCTGAATCATTTTCTGTATCTATCACAGCTATCTTCTCATAGTCTCCGGTTATACCGTAACCTAGAAGAAGAGCACTATAAGTTTTTCCAAATCCTGATGGTGAAGCGATGTTCATTTTAATCTTCACCTGTTTGCGAGATGCTGTTTGTAATTGCATAAGTTTAAACTTTATAGAGTTAGAAATAATAAAAAAGGGGACCGGTTGAAACCAGCCCCCTGTTATCCATCAATCACAACTGCCAAGACGCTGCGAACTACTTGTAGCGATTGATGGTGTTGTGTGTCCTACACTTGGTCGTGTGGGTCCGAGCAGTGTTTTGTGATTGTGTGGATAATCTAGATAGAAGCAACTTCATGGACTCTTGTATGTCCAATCAAGTGTTCTTGTTTGCTATCAGCCTGGTAGGCAAATGAGTGCTGAAGCTTCATTAATTCGCCTGTCCTTGGATTAACGAATTCGTAAGGCTCAGTTATGACCTTTACAACTTCTCCAGGAAGCTTTTGGCCGATCATTGCTTCTGCTACAATTGCATTAAAGGTGCTGGGAATTGAACACTTGCGAACTGTTGCATAGAAGCGTCCAGATGTGCTGCTTTGAATCAACTCAACGCCTCCTGTAATTTCAAGAGCGATAAATTTAGAACCGTCTTTGCGTGTTCTTTCTGCATAACCTGTTACAGATACCATAGTTTGTTGTTTTTAATTGTGATGAAATGGATGTTTGGAATCTACCATTGATCTTGATCTAATGCAGGTGTGCACCACTGCAATTATTCATTGACCTTTGGAAGTAAGATGTATGTACAAGGGAGCGGATGGTTAGTACCCAGTCATGGATACAGTAACATCTTTTCCTGCAGATTTTTTTTAAATCAGGGGTTACAGAGAGTGAAATGCTTGTAATCAGAAGTTAGGGGGGTGTGGAACTCCCGGAAGTGAGGAGGGGTTGTTTTCTAGGAACCGATCACAGAGAGAATTAAGGGGGTAGTTATTTTAAAAATATTGAACGGGGCAGATTATAGCTATATTACTATTCCGAGTTAAAACTGATTAAGACTGGAAATAATTATTTGTCAACATCTATTGAGAGAGGTTTCTTGTGACACATGTGTATGCAAATTGTATGCAAATAAAAAAGCAGCTATGAGTTTTTAGTTCATAACTGCTTGATTTTGAAGCTCCTCAGACTGGACTTGAACCAGTGACCCTCTGATTAACAGTCAGATGCTCTAACCAACTGAGCTACTGAGGAATTTCCCGTTTTGGGAGGGCAAAAATAGGGATTTCCTATATTTATCCCAAATTCGATTCATTAATG
>JBKCOY010000153.1:0-8591 GCA_046309555.1 Chitinophagia bacterium | reverse complement strand
GGTAACCGGGGTGGTGATGTTGATCACATCGGTTTCCTGAAAAGCATCAGTACCCAACAAATGGGCAAATACTTGTCCGGTTATGCAAACCAATGGGGTTGAGTCAATTTGCGCATCGGCCAGTCCCGTTACCAGGTTGGTGGCACCCGGACCGCTGGTGGCGAAAACAACACCCGTTCTGCCGGATGTTCTTGCATACCCCTGACCGGCGTGAATGCCTCCCTGTTCATGACGAACCAGGATGTGCTCCAATTTATCATGGTAGTCGTACAGCGCATCATAGATCGGCATGATCGCTCCTCCGGGGTAACCGAAAATTGTATCCACACCTTCCGCTACCAGGGCTTCCAGTAAAGCCTCGCTGCCAGTGATCTCTATTGTTTGTTCATGCTCTGCCATTGATATTATCTTTTTCTGTTAGCAAATTTATTTATCGGTTATGCATCCCTCCGAAGCCGGAGTGACCTGTTTGGCATATTTATACAGAATGCCTTTTGATACATTCAGTGGCGGTTGTTTCCATGCTGATCTTCTTGCAGATAAAGTTTGTTCGTCCAGTTTTACATTGATGGTATTGTTGACCGCATCAATTTCAATCACATCATTGTCTTCTACCAATGCGATTCCTCCACCTTCAAAAGCTTCTGGTGTGATATGACCTACTACAAATCCATGAGTGCCTCCACTGAATCTTCCATCCGTGATCAGCGCCACATCTTTGCCCAGACCGGCTCCGATGATAGCAGATGTAGGTTTCAGCATTTCAGGCATACCTGGTGCACCTTTAGGACCCACATAGCGAATTACCACCACATCTCCTTTTCGAACCCTGCCGCTACTGATGCCTTCAATGAGTTCCTTCTCACCATTGAAGACGCGCGCCGGACCGGTAAATAGCTCGCCTTCTTTTCCACTGATCTTGGCCACGCTGCCACCAGCAGCAAGATTGCCATACAATATTTGCAAATGTCCGGTAATCTTTAGAGGCTGCTCAATCGGATAAATGATTTTCTGGGTTTCAAAATTGATCTCAGGAACATTTTCAAGATTTTCAGCAACAGATTTTCCGGTTACAGTCATACACTCTCCATGGATCAATCCTTTTTTCAAAAGATATTTCATTACCATCGGAACGCCTCCTACTTTGTGCAGATCCTCCATCAGATATTTACCACTGGGTTTGAAATCTGCAATCACGGGGACTTTGTTGCTGGTTGCCTGAACGTCATCCTGTGTCAGGGTGAGTCCAATGCTGTGTGCCATAGCGATCATGTGCAACACTGCATTGGTAGATCCGCCCAATGCTACAATGATTGTTAGAGCATTTTCAAATGCCTTTCTGGTCATGATATCAGAAGGCTTGATATCTTTTTCGAGTAAGATCCTGATCGCCTTCCCTGCATCTTCACATTCCTTTTTTTTGTCTGCACTCAATGCAGGATTTGAAGAAGAATAGGGGAGACTCATTCCCAATGCTTCAATGGCAGATGACATGGTATTGGCTGTATACATTCCGCCGCAGGCACCTGCACCCGGACAAGAATGCATTACGATGCCTTTGAAATCAGCTTCATCAAGCTGGCCTGCAATTTTTTTCCCGAGTGCTTCAAATGCAGAAACAATGTTCAGGTCTTCACCTTTGTAATGGCCCGGTGCAATTGTACCGCCATATACCATGATGGAAGGTCTGTCCAATCTTGCCATCGCCATGATAGAACCCGGCATGTTTTTATCACAGCCAGGAACGGTGATCAGGGCATCATAATATTGAGCACCACAAACGGTTTCAATTGAATCGGCAATCACATCCCGACTCACAAGCGAATAGCGCATTCCATCTGTTCCGTTAGACATGCCATCGCTCACGCCAATGGTGTTGAAGGTTAGTCCAACGAGGTCATTCTCCCATACACTTTTCTTGATATCAGCCGCAAGTGCATTCAGATGCATGTTGCAGGTATTGCCATCCCATCCCATGCTCGCAACACCAACCTGCGCTTTGGCAAGATCAGCATCAGTGAGCCCAATGCCATAGAACATGGCTTGTGCTGCAGGTTGTGTGGGGTCTTGTGTAATCGTTTTGCTGTACTTGTTCAGTTCACTCATTTCATTTTCTTTTTAGATGATGGTTGATTTTCTCATCAGAATATTTTCCCAGATCACAGGATCGTTGGATGCCTGCAGGATCCTGTCACTGATCATTTCACCGATGGTGGAGGTAAAATAAAAATTCACGGGATCTATGTCTTTTGTTACAAATCCATTTTCTAATGTCCATTTAACAGCATGTTTAATGGCAGCTGATTCAGCATACATCTCCAGGTATTCCAGCATTCCTGCTGCAGAGAGTATTGATCCCAAAGGATTGGCGATATCTTTTCCTTTTCCGGCAGGAAATGAACCATGTATGGGTTCAAAAAAAGCAGTCTTGGGTCCGATGGAAGCAGAAGGGATAAGCGAAGGAGATCCTGACAATACCGCTGCTTCATGGCTCAGGATATCTCCGAAAAGATTTTCAGTGAGAATCACATCAAACCTTGCAGGATTGGCAATCAACTGAGTTGCAGCAGTATCAACATACATATATTCTAACTCCACATCCGGATAAGATCCCGACATGTTGTGAACGGTTCTGCGCCAAAGACGTGAAGTTTCTAGAACATTGGCGCGGTCTATCAGTGTCACTTTTCTCTTTCTCTTTTGTGCCAGTTGAAATGCATATTTAGAAATTCTTTCAATTTCAAATTGATTATACGAACAGGTATCAGTTGCAGATGTGCCATCTTCGCTCAGATGTCTTTCACCCATATAAAGTCCTCCGGTGAGTTCCCTGAAGATCACGATGTTTACATTTTCCAACCGACTGGCTCTGAGCGGACTAAGGTGTGCAACAGAGGGATGAGATACAATATGCCTGATGTTGGCAAATAAACCTAATTCTTTTCGGATCCTCATCAATCCCTGTTCAGGTCTTATGTTGGTATGGTGATCATTGTCGTATTTGTGCTCACCCACAGCTCCAAAAAGGACAGCATCCGCATTTTTGCAAATATCAATGGTTGCCTGTGGAAGTGGATCGCCGGTTTTTTCAATGGCATCAGCCCCAATGAGTCCGAACGAATACTGAAATTCATGTCCGAATTTTTTACTGATGGCATCGAGTACCCTGAGCGACTGATTGGTTACTTCAGGACCGATCCCGTCACCAGGCAATACAACGATATGTTTGGTCAGCGACATCAGTTGGTTGCGTTTTTTTGTGCGATGGCAAGGGGTTGAAGATCCTCATCTCTCACTTCTTTCAACTTGTCTGCCAGTTCAAGGAACTGCTGATATAAAATGTCGATGTCATTTCTGTTGAAATCGTATCCTAAATTTTTAAAACGATAGGCAAGGGCAGATCTTCCGCTTCTTGCCGTTAGCACAATTTTAGATGATTCAGCACCTACTTCATCTGGATTGATGATCTCGTATGTCTGAGCATCTTTTAAAAATCCATCTTGATGAATACCGGATGAATGCGAAAATGCGTTGGCGCCAACAATGGCTTTGTTTGGTTGAACCGGCATCCTCATGGTGTCTGAAACCAGTCTACTCATAGGGTTCAGCTTTTCAGCCTTTATGCCGGTGTATAGTCCCAGTTGCTTGTGTTGTCTTAAAACCATTACCACTTCTTCCAGTGAAGTGTTTCCTGCTCTTTCGCCAAGTCCGTTGATGGTACATTCGATCTGACGGGCTCCGTTGATAGCACCATAAATTGAATTGGCTGTGGCAAGTCCAAGGTCGTTGTGGCAATGACATGATAAAACAGCTTTGTCAACATTGCTCACATTGTTGATCAGAAAAGCGATCTTTTCTCCATATTGTGTAGGAAGGCAGTATCCTGTAGTGTCAGGGATATTCACTGTTGTGGCACCAGCCGCAATTACTGCTTCCACAACCCTTGCCAGGTACTCATTCTCTGTTCTTCCGGCATCTTCTGCATAGAATTCTACATCATCAGTAAAATTCCGTGCCCATTTTACAGCCTGGACGGCTCTCTTCAGGATTTCTTCCCTGTTGCTGTTGAACTTGCTTTTGATATGAGAGTCTGAAGTGCCGATTCCGGTATGTATCCTGCCTCTTTTGGCGTGTTTCAGTGCCTGTCCGGCTACCTCGATGTCTTTTTCAACGGCACGGCTGAGCCCACAGACCGTGGCATTCTTGATGATCTTTGAGATCTCGGATACCGATTCAAAATCGCCAGGACTAGAAATAGGGAAACCAGCTTCAATGATGTCTACACCCAGGTCTTCCAGTGCCAATGCCAGTTCAATTTTTTCTTTGGTATTGAGTTTGCACCCTGGAACCTGTTCTCCATCCCTCAGGGTAGTATCAAAAATGAAAATTTTATGTTCAGACATGGTCTACTTTCTTGGGTTCTGCTGCTGGTAGACGTAACCAGTCTGCTAATATAACTCATTGCAATTTTGGGTAATACCCAAAATGCGTTGTATTTTACGTTGTGTAAACAGGGGATAAGGAGTTAAAATCCTTGCCTGTACTGCATTTGATGGAAAGAATATTACGATGCCTAACCGGAGTGCCGACGAACTTTTTCAGTTGATCAAGACCCTTGACAAGGGTGAAAAACGCAATTTCAAGCTCTATGTGGGCCGGAATGCGGCTTCTGATGACCTAAAGATCATTACGTTGTTTGATGCACTTGATAAAATGGAAATCTATGATGAGGAGCTGCTTCTCAAAAAAAATGAAAACTTACAGAAGCCCCAGCTATCCAACCTCAAGGCCCATCTCTACCGACAGATACTTGCCAGTCTGAGATTGATCAGGCTGGAGCAAACCGTTGATATTCAGCTACATGAACAGCTGGATTATGCCAGAATTCTGTATAACAAAGGCTTGTATCATCAGAGCCTTCGGTTGTTGCAAAAGACTAAAGAGTTGGCGAAATCTCATAATCAGATCACCTATTGGGTGCAGGCATTGTTCATGGAAAAAAAGATTGAAACGCTGCACATCACCAGGAGTTTTGAAGATAGGGCAGAGGTGTTGGTGGCAGAGGTGGAAGAGCTGAATGCGAGACTGGGTATGGTGGGGAAATTGAGCAATCTTGCCCTGATGTTGTACGGTTGGTACATTAAAAATGGTCATGTAAGGGATGAGAAGGATATAGAAGCAGTGAAAAAATATTTTCACGATTCATTGCCGCCTGAAGCTTCACAGTATTCCGGGTTTTATGAAAAACTCTATCTCGATCAAAGCCATGCCTGGTATGGGTTCATTTTGCAAGACTTCCTGACGTACTACCGTAATTGTCAGCGTTGGGTGGATCTTTTTGAAAAAGAACCACAGATGATTAAGGTGGAACCTCAGCATTTTATCAAGGGGATGCACAACCTGCTCAATGCTCATTTTATCCTCAGAAACGACAGTAAGTTTGAGCAGCAACTGGCAAGGTTTGAAGATTTCTACGCCTCAAAAGAGGGAACGGCAACAATCAATAACAAGGTTCAGGGCTTTGTATATCTCTTTCTGGCTCGGATAAACAGTCACTTTCTGAAAGGGACATTTACAGAGGGTCTTGAGATGGTGCCGGAAATTGAACAGAAACTCAAGGAGTTTGAATTGCAACTTGACCGTCATAGGACACTGATTTTCTACTATAAGATTGCCTGTCTTTATTTCGGTGCTGGAAATTATGACCAGTCGATAACCTTTTTGAACAGGATTATCCATTGGAAGGCTGATCTACGCTCAGATCTTCAGTGTTATGCAAGGCTGCTCCATCTGATTGCACATTTTGAGCTGGGTAACGATGCCATTCTGGAAAGTCAGGTGAGATCTGTTTATCGATTCATGTCCAATATGAAAAACCTCAGTACAGTCGAAAATGAAATTTTCGGATTCATCAGACACTCCTTCAGTGTGGGCAGGCCAGCAATCCGTCAGGGATTTGTTCAATTATTTGATAAATTGAAGCTACTGGAAGGGAATGCCCTCCAGACCCGATCTTTCATGTACCTCGACATCCTGTCCTGGCTCGAAAGTAAGATCAAAAATGTGCCGGTGCAGAACATCATTTCGGCTCATTACAAAGAAAGGATGGATGCCGGTACAACAGCTTCATAACGAGCGCATTTGTTAATAAAATTTATTGTTTTTTCAGGCCATATTCGTACCTTTGCCATCCTTAAATTTGGCATGCCCGTATTTTCCCTTTCTTGTTATTTTGTAAATTATTGATTTTCAGTAATTTAAATTAGTGCTCAGCACTTATTGGGAAAGTCTATTGGCAGGCTTAAAAATTGTAAAACTGAGATCTGACTATGGCTATCAAAAAAGACAATCGCCCGAAATCCTCTTTTTCCAAGATCACGATCAGCCTTGCATCACCTGATTCCATACTGGACAGGTCATTTGGAGAGGTGCTGAAACCCGAAACCATCAATTACAGAACCTATAAGCCTGAAAGGGATGGTCTTTTCTGCGAGAAGATCTTCGGTCCCGTCAAGGATTACGAATGTGCTTGCGGAAAGTACAAGAGGATCCGTTATAAGGGTATTGTTTGCGACCGTTGTGGTGTTGAAGTGACTGAAAAGAAAGTTCGTCGCGAGCGCATGGGTCATATCAAGCTGGTTGTTCCAGTTGTACACATCTGGTATTTCAAGAGTCTCCCCAATAAGATCGGATACCTACTGGGTATCAGCTCCAAGAAATTGGAAAGCATCATTTACTACGAGCGTTTCGTGGTTATTCAGCCGGGCATCATGGGTGATAAGGGTAAGAAGCAGGGTGATCTTCTGACTGAAGAAGAGTACCTCGATCTGCTTGATACCCTGCCTAAGGAGAATCAATATCTGCCCGACGAAGATCCGAACAAGTTTATCGCCAAAATGGGTGCTGAGGCTGTTCATGATCTTCTTACAAGAATTGAACTTGATTCACTTAGTTTCTCACTCCGCAATGCAGCAGCAACTGAAACATCACAGCAACGCAAGGCAGACGCACTCAAGCGTCTCAGCGTAGTTGAATCTTTCCGTGATGCCAACACCAGAATTTCAAACCGTCCTGAATGGATGGTGATGCAATACATTCCCGTAATTCCACCGGAACTGAGACCATTGGTTCCTCTGGATGGCGGTCGCTTTGCTTCATCTGATCTGAACGACCTTTATCGTCGCGTGATCATCCGTAACAATCGTCTGAAGCGTTTGCTGGAGATCAAGGCACCTGAAGTGATCCTTAGGAATGAAAAAAGGATGTTGCAGGAAGCCATTGATTCATTGTTCGATAATAGCCGCAAATCAAACGCTGTAAAAGCGGAAGGCGGACGTGCCTTAAAGTCACTCAGTGATGTACTGAAAGGAAAGCAAGGCCGTTTCCGTCAGAACCTCTTGGGTAAGCGTGTAGACTACTCTGGTCGTTCTGTAATTGTGGTAGGACCTGAACTGAAGCTTCATGAATGTGGACTTCCTAAAGATATGGCTGCTGAATTGTTTAAGCCATTCATCATCAGAAAACTCATCGAAAGGGGTATCGTGAAGACCGTTAAGTCTGCACGCAAACTGGTTGACCGCAAAGAGGCAATCGTTTGGGATATCCTTGAAAATATTTTGAAAGGTCATCCGGTAATGCTGAACCGTGCCCCAACGCTGCACCGTTTGTCCATTCAGGCTTTCCAGCCAAAGCTGGTGGAAGGTAAGGCGATACAGCTGCATCCGTTGGTATGTTCTGCGTTCAACGCCGACTTTGACGGTGACCAGATGGCGGTGCACGTTCCCTTGAGCCACGCTGCAATCCTGGAAGCCCAGTTGCTGATGCTTGCATCACACAACATCCTCAATCCGCAGAACGGTACTCCCATCACCCTGCCTTCACAGGACATGGTACTTGGTTTGTATTACATCACCAAAGGGAAGCGCAACACCGATGTTGATGTAGTGAAAGGTGAAGGGATGCGTTTTTACAATGCAGAAGAAGTGATCATTGCCTATAACGAAGGCAAGGTAGATCTGCATGCATACATCAAAGTAAAAGCCAACGTTCGCAACAATGACGGCGTACTTGAAAATAAATTGATTGAAACCACAGTAGGTCGTGTGCTCTTCAATCAGGCAGTTCCTGCTGAAGTTGGTTATGTAAATGCATTGCTGACCAAGAAGAGTCTCCGTGAGATCATTGGTGATATCATCAAGATTACCAATGTACCAACTACAGCCAAATTCCTGGATGCCATAAAAGAACTTGGTTTCAGAATGGCATTCAAAGGTGGTTTGTCGTTCAATATTCAGGACCTTGTTCTGGATGTGCCAAAAGAGAACATGATTGATCAGGCATCTGGTGAGGTTCAGGAGGTTTGGGATAACTATAACATGGGTCTCATCACCAACAACGAACGTTACAACCAGATCATTGACATCTGGTCAAGGGTAGATACAAAGGTTACAGAAACGCTCATCAGGGCCATGGCTACTGATAAGCAAGGGTTCAATTCTGTATTCATGATGCTCGACTCCGGAGCAAGGGGTAGCAAGCAGCAGGTAAAGCAGCTCGCAGGAATTCGTGGTCTGATGGCCAAGCCAAGAAAA
>JBKCOY010000152.1:0-27990 GCA_046309555.1 Chitinophagia bacterium | reverse complement strand
AGATATTGTCCATGCTATTGAACACCACTCCAATGAACTGGCATTGGTTTTCCTTGGTGGGATCAATTACTATACAGGACAGTTATTGGATATACAACAAATCAGCAAGGCGTCCCGTGAAGCCGGTGCAATGGTTGGTTTTGACTTGGCCCATGCCATGGGCAATGTGAATTTGAGCCTTCACGACTGGGATCTTGATTTCGCTTGTTGGTGTTCTTACAAATACCTCAATGGTGGTCCAGGTGCTGTTGCCGGTGTATTCATACATGAAAAGCACCATAATGATCAGGCCATGATCCGACTCGCTGGCTGGTGGGGGTATAGGAAAGAGGAGCGCTTTCTCATGAAAAATCGATTTGAACCTGCTAAGGATGCCGCTGCTTGGCAATTGAGCACGCCATCGATTCTCAATATGGCCTGCCTTGATGCATCGCTTCAAATATTTGCTGAGGCAAAATGGGAAAATATTTTAAGCAAGCAAGGCCTTATGAATGACTGGGTCAGTTTTTTGGTAAAAGAGATGTCGTCTGGTTCATTTCAATGCATTACTCCCATGAACAGAGGATGTCAGATTTCACTGCTCTTCAAAGAGAAAGGAAGAGAAGTCTATGACAGTCTGTTTGAAAAGGGTTTTATGGTAGACTGGCGTGAACCCAATGTGATTCGTCTAGCCCCTGTGCCACTTTACAATACATTTACTGAGGTGTATCAGTTTTTTATGGACCTTGATCAAACCCTGAAAACGTTAGATTTGCAATAGTTGAAATTTCCATCATGAACAGGAAACTCCTCATAGATACTATCAGAGCGAAACAATCTTATTTGTGTGTCGGGCTCGATACGGATCCATCAAAGATCCCTGCACATTTGCAATCAACAGAAGATCCCGTTTTTGCGTTCAACAAGGCCATCATCGATGCTACGCTTCCATACTGTGTTTCCTATAAGATCAACACTGCTTTTTATGAAGCCCAAGGACTGAAAGGTTGGCAGTCGATGGAAAAAACAGTCAAGTATATCCCCGATAGCCATTTCAGGATTGCAGATGCGAAACGCGGCGATATTGGGAATACGTCAACACAATATGCGATCGCATTTCTGAAAAATCTTCCATTCGACGCCATTACAGTAGCTCCCTACATGGGAGAGGATAGCGTTAAGCCTTTTTTACAGTTTGAAGGAAAATGGGCCATTGTTTTGGGATTGACATCCAACTCCGGTGCTGCCGATTTCGAATTGAAGTCTCTTGCAGAAGAACAAAATGAGAAGTTATATGAAAAGGTGATCCGAACCGTTTCGGGTTGGGGAACAAAGGAAAATCTCATGTTTGTAGTTGGTGCAACTCAATCTGATGAATTCATCAACCTCAGAAAGATAGCACCCGAACATTTTTTCCTGGTGCCCGGCGTGGGTGCCCAGGGAGGAAGTTTAAAAGAGATCTCCCGAAAAGCAATGAATGCAGATGTAGGATTGCTGGTGAATGTAAGCCGAGATATCATCTTCGCTTCAACAGGTGAAGATTTTGCTGAAGCTGCGGGCAGGAAAGCCAAAGATTATGCTGAACAAATGAAAATTTATCTATGAATTTTGGAAATAGCTTTAAGCGCTTCAGTCAAAAATACAAAGCTGAAATAAAGGTCGGTCTTGTGGTGATGGTCGGCCTCATTGTTTTGAGAATACTGAAAGATCTACTCAAAAGATCATGATCCTTTGGAGGCCAATATGGCCTCGGCCAGTTTCCTTGCCCACTTGGCATATTCTTTTCCTGAAGGGTGCAATTTGTCTTTTGCCACCAGGCTTGCATCAGTTACTGCATCTCTAGAACCTTCCGTGATCTCTATGAACTGAATGTTGCTTTCTAGGGTGATTTTTTTCTTCAATCGATTGAATGCATCTATTTCTTCAGCAATCTTTTTTCGATCTCTTCCTTCGGCAAAAGGAGTAGCCCCCCAATCAGGGATGCTGATCACAAAAACATGTTCTTTTTTTCCTCCTGCAAAATAAATTGCTTTTGACAATAAAATCTTGAATTGTTGTCCATATTCCTCGAGACTTCTTCCCCTGTATTGGTTGTTCACACCAATCAGTAAACTCACAAAATCATATTCTTGCAAAAGTTTGGTTTTCTCAATACCTGCCATCAGTTCATCAGTCGTCCATCCCGTCTTTGCAACAATCTCAGGAGCGAGAACCTTTAGTCCTTTTGATCTGAGCAATTGAACGGTTTGATAAGGAAAGTTTTCATAAACAGGTACAGATTCTCCAATGGTATAGGAATCACCCAAAGCTAGGTAAGAGAGCTGCTTCTGTGCAAATAGAACTGTTTGCATACTCATGAAAATGATCAGGAAGAAGTTAGTTCTAAACATATTTTTTGCTCAAACGAATGTATGCAAAATGACGCTATCTTTAGGCCAACCGAAAACAATTGCACATGAAACGGCTATTTCTGTTTATTCTTCTATTGACTTCATTCCTTGCAAATGCCCAGTTCACTGCTCACCAAAAAGCAAATTATGAGCTGGCTGCGAGGTTTTCCCCAAAAAAACTCGAGAAAATGATCTTCTCCACTTCAGTTGACCCCCATTGGATGAAGACTGGCAACAAGTTCTGGTATACTTACGAAACCCCATCAGGCAAAAAGTGGTATATCGTGGATCCAGTAAAAATGACACGAACGCAAATGTTTGACAACGATAAACTGGCCGCTGCCATCACCAGGATTGTCAAAGATCCGTTTGATGGAAAACACATGGGACTCGAGAACCTCAAATTCGTTAAAGAAGAGCAGTGGATCAGCTTTGAAGTGAAAAGCACTGAGGAGGAGACCAAAAAGGATACAACAAAAAAGGCAGCAGCAACCAAGGAGAAGAAGACCTTTTATTTTGAATACAATATCGCTGCTGATTCGCTCGTAGAGTTGAAGGATCATAAAAAGCCTAAGCCTAAACCTTCCTGGGCAAATCTTTCGCCCGATCAAAAATGGGCAGTCTATGCCAAAAATTTTAACCTCTACCGTATGGATTCTGCCAATCTGCGCAAGGCCATTCAAAATGAAGACGACAGCACCATTGTGGAAGAAAAGATCACCGATGACGGAATTGAAAATTATGGTTACGGTGAATCGTACAGTGAGACCAACGTAGAGAAGCTGGCCAACCGCAAGAAACGTAAATCTGTTTTTGTGATGTGGTCGCCTGATGCCAGATATTTCACCCTTGTCAGAACCGACAGCAGAAACGTCAAAGACCTCTGGGTTATCAACAGCATTGCAGAGCCAAGACCCACACTCGAAACATACAAGTATCACATGCCGGGTGAGAAAGAAGCCCCTCAGCGGGAACTGATGTTATTTGAAATGGCAACCAAAAAAATGTCGAAGATCAATACATCACTCTTCAAAGATCAGGAGATAAGTGTATGGCCAGCCAATGCCGATAAAAGAAACAGGGATGATGAATTCAAACCTATGGTCTGGTTGGGAGATAATACCCGTTTCTATTTCAGCAGAACAAGTCGCGACCTCAAAAGGATTGATATTTGTGCGCTCGACATAGCCACACAATCAATTTCAGTGTTGGTGGAAGAACGACTCAATACCTATGTTGAAATCAGAAAACCATATTTCTTCAACAACGGCAAGGAATTTATCCATTGGAGTGAGCGCGATGGCTGGGCACATTTGTATCATTATGATGTTAATGGTAAGATGAGATCTCAAATCACATCAGGACCCTGGCACGTTGAAGACATTGAAGCTGTTGACGATAAAACAAGAACCGTATATTTTACCGCCAACGGAAAAGAACAGGAGGAAGATCCTTACTATTTACATTTATACAAAGCTGGACTCGATGGCAGTGGAGTGAAGTTGCTGAATTCCGGTGATTTTGATCATGCAGTGAGCCTCGATGAGAGTAAACGCTTTTTTGTTGATAATTTTTCCCGCGTCAATACAACGCCAATTTCTGCCTTGTATGACGCCACCGGCAAAAAAATTATGGACCTTGAAAAAGCAGACCTCAGTTCTCTTTTCCAGGCCGGCTATAAATTTCCTCAACCTTTTACTGCAAAAGCCGATGACGGAATAACAGATTTGTATGGGGTTATATACAAACCTTTTGACTTTGATTCCACCAAAAAGTATCCCATCATCGCCTATGTCTATCCCGGACCCCAAACAGAGTCGGTGAACAAGGCTTTTGGGAGGAGCATGGACAGAATTGACAGACTTGCGCAATTTGGTTTTGTTGTTGTGACACTCGGGAACAGGGGAGGTCATCCATCGCGTTCAAAATGGTACCATAATTATGGATACGGCAACCTTCGTGATTATGGATTGGCAGATAAAAAAGCAGTATTCGAACAATTGTCGCAACGATATTCCTATTTGGATATCAATCGTGTGGGTATTCACGGACATTCAGGCGGAGGATTCATGTCAACTGCCGCAATGCTTGTCTATCCAGACTTTTTCAAGGTTGCAGTTTCTTCGGCGGGCAACCATGAGAACAATATTTACAACCGATGGTGGAGTGAGAAACATCATGGGGTACGGGAGCAAGTGACGGATAAAGGCGACACTACATTCCTGTATGCGATTGAGAAAAACTCAGAGCTTGCCAAAAATCTAAAGGGACATCTGATGTTATCGCACGGCGATATTGACAACAATGTTCATCCCGCCAATACCATGCGTATGGCAAATGCACTCATCAAAGCGAATAAGCGGTTTGATCTGGTGTTGTTACCCGGACAAAGACATGGCTACGGCGATATGACCGAATACTTTTTCTGGCTGATGGGAGATTATTTCAGTAAGTGGCTGCTGGGTGATTTTTCGCAAACGGTAGATATGATCGAAATGAATCGTGAGGTACAGCAGACCGGAAACAAAAAGTGATCCTTCATTATAATGTTATCTTTGCAGGGATGAAACCACTGGTCTTATCCCTGCTTTTTTTATGTCTCTTTTCTTCGTTTGCCATAGCACAAGGAAAGGATACCGTTGTTTCCACGGAAGGGAGACAAGTGACGCTTTCGCCGGTTGTTGTTAGGTCTGGTACCAATGTTCCGGGATTCATCAAAAAAGTGGAAGAGGATACCACCTTCTACAAGGCTTTTAAAAACCTGCGGATCCTTAACTATTCTTCCATCAATGATGTAAGGATGTTCAACAAAAAAGGGAAAGTGGAAGCCAGCCTCAATAGTAAAACCCGACAATGGGCTAATCGTTCCTGCAGATTCACCAATGTAATAGAGGAGAAGACAACAGGGCCATTCTATAAGACAGATGGAGATTACAATTATTATACTGCTGAGTTATATGCATCGCTTTTTTTTGCAAAAGATACCGTATGCGGGCAAACCAATATTATCGGTGATCCGATGAAAAGTATCAGGGGTAAAAAGGGAATCGACCGACACAAAGAGCAACTGAAAATGCTTTTTTTCAATCCGGGAAAGGATATACCCGGCATTCCTCTGATGGGGGATAAAGTGAAAGTATTTGATCAGTCACATGCAGACTTGTACGACTTCTCCATTGATATCAATGAGTATAAAGGCAAACCTGCCTATCAATTTAGTTTGAAGATAAAAGAAGGACTGGTTTTTTACAAGCGAGATGATGTGGTGATCGATGAAATGACCACCTGGTTTGATTATGAGTCGTTTGAAGTGAAGGCGCGCAACTATCGGCTCAGTTACAATGCTGGTCTCTACAAGTTCAATGTTTCAATGGAAGTAGAGATTGAAAAATTTGGGAAATATCTTTATCCTAAGGTTATCCGGTATGATGGTAATTGGGGGGTAATCATGAAGGGTAAAGAGAGAGGTCTGTTTACAGCCACCATTTATGACCTGGCATTGGCCAGTGCCGTATTGGAATAATTCCTCCATTTTTCTATGACGGCTTTCATGTCGTCAGCCAGTTCACTCTCAAATGAAATTTCTTTGCCAGTGGCAGGATGCACAAAGCCCAGTGATTGCGCATGAAGAGAATGTCGTTTGCAAATCTCAAAGCAGTTGTCGACAAACTGTTTGTATTTGGTAAACACTGTTCCCTTCAGGATACGATCGCCTCCATAAACATCATCATTGAATAGAGAATGTCCGATGTGCTGCATATGAACCCTTATCTGATGGGTTCTGCCCGTTTCAAGTCGGCACTCAACAAGACTCACATATTTCATGTCTTCCAGAACTGTAAAATGCGTGATCGCTTCCTTTCCTTTATCCCCTTCGGGAAATACATCCATCATTTTCCTGAATCTTTCGTGTCTGGCGATATGGCCGGTTATGGTTCCATTGGGTTCATCAAAATTGCCCCATACCAAAGCGATATATCTTCTTTTGACAGTATGGTCAAAGAATTGTTTGGCAAGGTTCACTGCAGCCAGTTCAGATTTTGCCAGCACAATAAGTCCGCTGGTATTCTTATCAATCCTGTGCACCATTCCAAAACGCGGAAGCTTATTCTCGTCAAGTGAAGGGTTTTGCTTTTTTAAGTGAAAAGCAACACCATTGATCAGTGTTCCTGAAAAATTTCCAGAACCCGGATGAACCACCATGCCTGCCGGTTTATTGATGATCAGTATATGTTCATCCTCAAAAACGATGTTCAGCGGCATTTCCTCGGGAACGATCTCATAGGTAACGGGGTCGTTATCAGAGTAAAAAATGATCTGATCAAAGGGTTTGACTTTATAATTCGACTTTATCTTTTTCTCATTGACAAGCACCAAGCCCGTATCGATTGAAGTTTGGATTTTATTTCTGGATGTATTTACAACTTTATGCAGCAGGAATTTATCAATACGAAGCGGTTCCTGACCTTTGTCGACAGTGATGGATAGCCGCTCATAAAGTTCATCCGATGAGGAGTCTGTATTTTCTTCTATTTCCGGTTCGTTGGTCTTCACCACTGGTTTGTTTGTATTTTTGCAAAGTTAATGCCTTTGGGCGCCAATTCTTATATCGTATGCAAGAGGTGATATTCAGAGACCTGGGAATAGTGGAATATGGAGAGGCATGGAATTTCCAGGAAAAGTTATTGCAGGAAAATACTGGGATCAAATCTGCCAGGGCAAAAGGGGAGCCTGCATTGGATACCACTCATCATTTGTTGTTTTGTGAACATCCCCCTGTTTATACACTTGGAAAAAGCGGAAAAGAAGAGCACGTTCTGGTAAGTAAGGAAGAACTGGAACGAAGAGGGATAGCGTATTACCCTACCAATCGGGGAGGAGACATAACATTCCATGGTCCGGGGCAGGTAGTAGGATATCCGATCCTTGATCTTGAGAAGTTTTATACTGATATAGGTAAATATCTTAGAAATCTTGAGGAAGTTATCATCCTGACATTGGCAGAATATGGTTTAAAAGGTGACAGAAGTCCTGGTGAAACAGGAGTATGGCTGGATCCTGAAAACAAAATGAAGGCTAGGAAGATCTGTGCAATGGGTGTGAGATGCAGCAGATGGGTTACCATGCATGGCTTTGCCATGAACATCAATACCGATCTGAATTATTTTTCTATGATCGTTCCTTGCGGGATAGCAGACAAGCAGGTGACTTCTCTGCAAAAAGAACTGGGGCGTGAAATTTCCATGGAAGAAGTGAAGACCAAATTGAGATCGAATTTCTCAAAAATATTTTCTGTCTTACTCACTTATCCTCCGGAGATATAAAGAACCTGTTTTTTTCTTTCAGCACTGCGCCTTCGTATAATTCAAATTTGAACCAACCGCTCTGGTAAAAATTGGAACGGTCAACCAAAAGATATCGATCAATGATATTCCTCATTTTGAATACCGGTGTGCCATCCTCTTTGAAAACATGCAAATGATAATGTCTTTTTTCAGCTTCCGGCAACAGAAGAATGAGATTACCCTCTTCGTTGCTGAATATAAATGCACTGGGTTCAAATACCGGTTTATTATCCGGGATGTCTGGTTTTAATGTTGGGTTTGTTTCTTTTTGGTCTTCTTTTTTGCCAATCAATTTGATCAGTCCCTTCTTTTTGACAGAATCCAGTGGATTTATTTGTACAATGGGAACGGAACGGACACTGTCAGTTGTGGGTAAAGTGATTGTTTTTTTCTCTGCTATGTGCAAGGGTTTTCGAGCGGCAGTGAATGTATATCGTCCACCCGGCAGGACGTAGAAAATCCGGTAATATTGCTGCGCTCCTCCTTCCTTTTTGTCTACGTACCCATTAGAAATGGCGGCAGGGTCTGGCATCGACATGATCGATTTGAAGAATTTAGTGGAGTCGGTGGAACGCTGTATGATGAGTTGCGTGATCTCTGAAAAGGGATTGTTCCATCTAATGAATACGATGCCATTCCTTTCTGTTAGGGAAAACTGGGGAAGGGAATCTGATTGGCCTCGAAGTTCTGTTTTGCACAACAGGCAAAACAGGATAAGGCAAAAACAAAGGATGTTGGATCCGATTTTCATTAACAACAAAGATAATCTTTGCCGGCAAAATTTAGTTCACCGCTGATAAGGGAGCGATTGCCTTGTAATCCTCCACTGTGAATCAGTAATATTTTTGATCCTCTTGAAAAAAAATCTTCTGCGATCAGTTGTTCAAAAGCAAAAACAAGTTTTCCAGTATAGACAAAATCTGTAGGTATGGAATACCGTGAATAAAAACCATTCATGCAGGAAAACAGTTCATTGTTTTTTTTGGCATATCCTCCCAGGTGAAAGCGGTGTTCTACAGTGTAGTTTGTAAATCGGGTCTCCTCTGGAAGTAAGGCATTGATCTCTTCAGTTATGCTATGATTATTTTTGAGTACAGAAATCAGAATGATCTTCTGATGGTCTTTGGCAACTGAGATCAGACCTGCCCCCATTGTTCCAGTTCCACAGGCTGCCATGATGATATTGTATTCACCCACACCAGGTAAATTCATGATCTCTGAGGCACCAATTGCTCCTGATCTACCATAACCCCCGTGGGGAATAATTAAGGTGTTTGGATATGCTGCTGCTAAAGTTGACGCATCAATATTGTCGAATTGCTGGCCCTCCAGAAATCTGAGCTTCATTCCCATTTGCAGGCACTCCTCCAGCGTGATACTCAATTGTAAGGGTGGTTTGCCTTTTACCAGGCCAACACAACTCATTCCCCTCTGTTTCGCTTCGTAGGCAGTTGCATGCAGATGATTGGAATAAGGCCCTCCAAATGTCAGTATTTGCTTTGTGCCACTTTCAGCAGCAATGTTCAGGTAAGGGGATAGTTTGAAAATTTTATTTCCGGAGACAACCGGATGAATCATGTCTAATCTAAGCATACCCGCAAGCACTTCTTTTTGTTCAAGCCTTGCATCACTAATTTTTTCTATGTGTATATTTTGATACATGTCTGTTGAAGGTATCATTTTGATGCGAGAGACATATCCTATACTTTTGTGCTACAAATCTATTGCATGAAACCTACTTTGATGATTCTTGCTGCAGGAATGGCTTCCCGATATGGCGGTATGAAGCAAATCGAGTCATTTGGACCGGAAGGCGAAACCATCATGGATTATTCAATTTACGATGCTATTCGTGCCGGTTTTGGTAAGGTTGTTTTCATCATCAGGCAGGATTTTGCTGATCAGTTCAAGGCTATTTTTGAACCCAAACTCAAGGGACGCATTGAAACAGCCTATGTATATCAGCATCTTGATGCCCATTTGGATGGGTTTATCCGTCCTGCTGAAAGAACTAAACCCTGGGGTACAGCCCATGCTGTTCTTTGCGGCGAAGATGTGATCAAAGAGCCATTTGCTGTAATCAATGCGGATGATTTTTATGGAAGGGATGCCTTTGTGAAGGCACATGATTTCCTCGTTCAGCAATGTTCTCCATCGAAATACGCCATAGTGGGATATCATCTTCGTCAAACGCTCTCTGCCCATGGCACTGTGAACAGGGGAGTGTGCAAGGTAGATGACAATGGAAATCTGGTTGAGGTTACGGAAAGGCTCAATATAGCAGTAGAGGATGGGATAGTGAAATGCGACGACGGCATCCAGCCTGCCCAGATTGATATCGACACCATTGTTTCCATGAACTTCTGGTGTTTTGATGTTTCTGTTTTCAAATACACATCACAACTCTTCAGAGAATTTTTACAGGAGAGGGGTCAGGAAGAGAAGTCTGAATTCTTTATCCCAATTGTTGCTGATCGTTTTATCAGTGAAGAAAAGGGAAGTGTTGAAGTTATTCCAACATCAGCGCACTGGTTTGGGGTTACCTACAAGGCGGATGCACCTGCCGTAAAAGAAGGAATCGACCGCATGCTGTCAGCAGGCGAATATCCTGCTGGGCTTTGGAAATGACCCCTGAGGTGAATGAGCAGTTGATGTTTAGCCAAGGACTACTTTGACCATATAAACATGGTCCTGTACTTTTTTCACCTGTTGATTTCTGGCAGCTCCCCTGATGTTCGAGTTGGATCTGACCCTTATATCAAGATCTTTATCGCTTTCGTTCAGGTTCTCTATAAGGCGATAAATATTTTTTGACTTGGTAGCAAATACAACTCCATTGGCAGATGCTTGGCGCGCATTGAGGATACCTATTACTTCTCCATTTCTATTCAGCACAGGTCCGCCACTGTTTCCGGGGTTGGCAGTAATGGTAATCTGACAAGCCATGGTATCCCCATCCAGTCCGGTCTTGGCACTCAGGTAACCTTCGTTGTAAACAATCTCATCACGTGGGTAGCCGAGTGTATAGACTTGCTCCGAGAGATCTGTCTGTGTTTTACTGAATCCGTAAGGCAATTGTTTGGGTGATTTGAAATCTTCGTCATTAATCTTCAACACTGCCAGATCAGAATTGGGATCCTGTATCACAATTTCAGCGAGAAGATCATTGCCTTCGTTCGATTGTACAAAAACCTGTTTTGCACCTTTTAAAACGTGAGCACTGGTGATCAGATAGCCTTTGGTATCGATCAGGAAACTTGTACCTCCAAAACGTATGTCAGCACCAGGATTGATTTTGTTGCGAAACTTGTTGATTTCTGCTCTCTGGTTACTGGATTGTTTCTCCAGGTTGGACACCTTTCTCCTCAATTCTTCAATATCCCTGAAAGGTGTTTTGGGAGTGAACAGGGATAACATGCCACTGATGAACAAAGCAGTAATGCCGGCAATGGACGCTGCAACAGCTACCACCCTGCGGTATTTGTTCCACATGTTGATGATCCGTGTGGTTGGTTTCAATTGCAATTCGCGGATTTCACCGGATTCCTGGAAGGTGTGGTGCGTATCATACAAATTGGATTTGAACCTGCGTACTTCCCCATATCGCTGCATTTCCTCCAAGAAATAATGATATTCCACCACGGTTTGGTCCAATTCAGGATGATTCCTTCTCATTTCTTCAAAGGCTTGCTTCTCCTGAGGATCCATCTCCCCTTTGAGATATCTTTCTACTACTTCCGCCAGTTGCAATTGATCCATTTCACTAGTATTAACTGTTTTTATATTGAGCAAAGAATAGTTTTTTCAACCTCACCAGGCATTTGTATTTCTGATTCTTTGCGTTGTCTGCATTTGTATACCCGAAATAACCTGCGATTTCATGCATGTTCTTTCGGTGAACATAAAAAGCTTCAATCAGGCTCTTACAAGGCTCTCCTATTTTACCCATTGCCGCCCTCATCACCTGATACTGCTGGTTGAGCTTTTCATGATCCTCCAGGTCGTCTTCCACCGGCACAACCTTATCAAAATTCTCTACCTGACTTTCCAACCTCCTCAACTGCTGTAATTTCTTCAGCCAAAGCCTCCTGCTCACTGAGTAAAGGTAGGTCCTGATCTGGCAGGTAAGCTCAAATTCAGGATTTTTTGCCTTTTCGTAGAGTACCATCATGGCCTCCTGAAAAATATCCCGTGCATCATCCTCAGAACCATTGTTGCTGACGACAAAATGCTGAATGAGGCCGTAGTTTTCCTTGTATACAGACTCAATTGCAGCCTTTTCGTTGTTGCCAATGGCCCTTAAAACCACTAATTCCAGATCAGTATTCGCCACGGTATATTGTTTAATTCCCTTTCGGGTCTGTTTGTAACCCACAAAAAAACGAAAAAAAACTTTTTGGATTTGGGTTACTTTCTTTTACTTCGCGTATTATTTTAAAATTTATTTAATTTTCACATTCAAAAACCCAAAAGAATGAAAAAAGTATTTGCAATTCTCGCTATCGCTGCTCTCGCTTCATGCGGAGGTTCTGAAGAAGCTGCTGCTGTTGACACAACTGCTGTTGCTGTTGACACAACTGCTGCTGCCGTTGACACAACTGCTGCTGCTGACACTGCCGCTGCTGCTGCCGATACAACTGCTGCACACTAAGTTTTTTTTCATATGGCAAGCAATCGTTGAAGTCGTCCCGTTTCCACGGGATGACTTTTTTATTTTATTGATTTTCATCGATTTGCATAGTTTTCCACATCTTATGACCAATTAGGTCTACCTTTGCAAAAAGTAAATCATGAGTTTTGAAGCGTTAGGAATTGAAGCGTCGTTGTTGCAAGGCATTCACTCCCTCGGGTTCACCCAACCCACACCCATACAGGAACAGGCTATCCCCATTTTATTGAGCGGTACCAAAGATTTTGTCGGTTTAGCCCAAACTGGTACTGGAAAAACAGCTGCATTTGGACTCCCATTGCTCCAATTGGTTGACGCTCAATTGCGTCATCCTCAGGCCCTTGTTGTTTGTCCCACCCGCGAGCTCTGTATGCAAATCACCAAGGATCTAGCCAATTTTTCAACCCATAAGACATCTATCCGCTCGGTAGCAGTATACGGAGGAGCCTCAATCGGGGAGCAGATCCGTGACCTCAAAAGGGGAGTTCAGATTGTAGTGGCCACCCCCGGAAGGCTGATCGACCTTATCGAAAGGAGGGCTATCAACCTGGAAAATATTCATTATATCGTGCTGGACGAAGCCGATGAGATGCTGAATATGGGATTCCGTGAAGATATTGAGTTCATCCTCGGCAATACACCCAACAGGAATAGCATCTGGCTGTTTAGTGCCACCATGCCATCGGAAGTCAAGCAGGTTAGCAAGCGTTTTATGTCAAACCCTGCCGAGATTACTATCGGTAAGGTCAATGCCGCCAATGCCAACATCGACCACCAATACTATGTAACAGCGGGTGTCAACCGCTACCATACTGTAAAAAGAATTATTGATTTTAATCCCGGGATATATGGCATCATCTTTACCCGCACCAAAGCCGATGCCCAACACGTCACTGAATCCCTGATCCGGGAAGGATATGATATTGAAGCATTGCATGGTGACCTGACCCAGGCTCAACGAGACAAAGTGATGGCACGTTTCAGGGAGAAAAGTTTACAACTGTTGATCGCAACGGATGTGGCGGCAAGGGGAATTGATGTGCAGGGAATCACCCATGTAATCAATTATGAGCTGCCTGATGATCCTGAGGTATATACCCATCGCAGCGGAAGAACCGGAAGGGCAGGTAAAAGCGGAGTTTGTATTTCGATCGTGAGCCAGCGAGAAGCTTACAGGCTTCGGCAGATAGAAAAACTGATCAACAATAAATTCCACAAGCTGGATATTCCTTCTGGTAAAGACGTCTGCCGAAAGCAGTTCTTCCACTTTATCGACAAATTGCTGAAGGCCGACATCAGCCATGGTGAATATGAAACCTATATTCCGTTGCTGCGAGATAAATTCGCAGGCATGGAAAAGGAGGAGATCCTTACACGAGTGGCAGCTCTCGAGTTCGATCGTTTTCTTCAGTATTATGAAAATGCAGCTGATCTGAACCACCGAGAGGACAGAAGATCAGATAGGTCCGAACGATCAGGCGATAGAAGAGAACCATCCGGTAGAAACGCGGCACGTTCTTCCTCAGGAGGAGCTGGATATAAAAAATTGTTCATCAACCTCGGCACCAAAGATGGCTTCTACAAAGCCAGTTTCCTCCAGTTCATCCTGGATCTCAGTGATCTTAAAAAAGAAGTACTGGGTAAAATTGACATGAAAGAAATGAACAGCTGGGTAGAGGTGGAAGGAGCAGCAGCCAACCAGATGATCCGTGCCATCGATGGCAAAAAATTCAAAGGAAGAAAGATCCGCATGAACGATGCCGACAGTGGTGGACCTCGAAAAAGATTTTAATTTGTTTTGAAAATTCTCAAGGAATTCCTAGATTTGCATTGATGATGTCAAACAGAACCTGCTACTCCTTTTATTTTTACTACTACTTTACCGGTGGTACGGGTTCTTTTTGTTGAAACAAATACAAACAACACAACAACATAAGGATCCCGGTAAAACACCGGGATTTTTTTTTAAATGAAGTGTATGGGGAAGATAAATAAACAGCCAGGGATTAGGGAGAAGGGACAAATTGTAAGTCTGCCTGTAGCTATTCAGGGTTACGAGGGTAGCTTTCATCAGGTGGCAGCCAGATCGTTCTTTGGAAAAAAAGTAGAAATCCTGCCCTGTGCAACTTTTATTGATGTCATCAAGCATTCCGCTGATCCCAAAATGACATCTGCCGGAGTAATGGCAATTGAGAATTCACTTGCAGGCAGTATTTTACCAAACTATAATCTGTTGCAAAGATCTGACCTGCATGTTGTTGGGGAAGTATACCTGCAAATTGACCAGCACCTGATGGTGAATCCTGAAGTGGAATTGAAAGATATCAAAGAGGTACATTCCCACCCCATGGCCCTCCAACAATGCCTAACTTATCTCAAACAGTATTCCTGGAAACTCATCGAAACAGAAGATACAGCGCTGAGTGCCAAACATGTTCAGCAACGCAAAAGCAAACATGTGGGTGCTATTGCCGGCAAACTGGCTGCTGAGCTATTCGGACTCAAGATCATCTCTCCGAATATTCATGATGTAAAAAACAACTATACCCGTTTTCTCATCCTGAACAGAGAACAGATCATACCCGAAGGTGCCAACAAAGCCTCAATAAATTTTCATACCGACCATGCCAAGGGAAGGTTGTCGCAGGTGCTGACCATCATCGCAAAAGAAGATATCAACCTTAGCAAATTACAGTCATTCCCTTTGGCGGGCAGTCAGTTCAAATATGGATTTCATGCTGATCTGGAGTTTGATAACATCAAAAAATTTCATGCTGTCATGAAAAAGCTGGAAAAGAATACAGCCTTCCTCAAAATATTAGGTGTTTATAAAAAAGGAAAATTCAATAAATAGTATATGAGTCAACTGGCTTCACGTTTGGATGGGATCGGAGAATACTATTTCTCTTCAAAGCTGCGAGAGATCGCTCAGCTCAATGAAGCGGGACATAAAGTGATCAACCTGGGTATCGGGAGTCCGGATTTGCCACCACATCCTTCTGTGGTTGAGGCTTTGTATCAAGAAGCTTCAAAGCCCAATACGCATGCCTATCAGCCCTACAAGGGGTCACCTGTTTTTTTACAAGCTGTTGCCAACTGGTATAAGAAGTGGTACGGAGTCGAGGTAAATCCTTCATCAGAAGTTCTGCCCTTGATCGGAAGTAAAGAAGGAATCGTGCATATCTGCATGACGTATCTGGATAAAGGTGATGCAGCCTTGGTGCCCAATCCGGGATATCCAACTTATGCAGCGGCAGTGAAATTGTCAGGTGCATCCGTCATCGATTTTGCCCTCAGCGCTGAACACGATTTTCATCCTGATGTCAATTCACTCAAAGCCTTAGTGGATGAACACAACAATAAAAAGCAGGGTAGGGTAAAATTGCTTTTCCTGAATTACCCACACATGCCCACTGGGCAATTGCCCAAGCCCGAAGTATTGAAAGCCTTGATCAACTTCGCAAAAGCAGAAGATATCATCATCGTGCACGACAACCCTTATAGTTTTGTACTCAATGATCATCCTGCCAGTCTTTTGTCAATGGATCCAGACAAGGAAGTGGTTATCGAACTCAATTCCCTGAGTAAGTCGCACAATATGGCCGGCTGGCGTGTGGGCATGGTGGTGGCTTCATCAGCGCGAATCGCTGAGATCATTCGCTTCAAGAGTAACATGGATTCTGGTATGTTTTTACCCGTGCAGATGGCAGCTGCAAAGGCATTGATGCTGGGGAAAGAATGGTATGAAGAATTAAATGCTGTCTATGCTGAAAGAAAAAAACTTGCACTGCAACTCCTGGATCTGTTAGGATGTTCCTACAGCTCAGATCAGGTGGGTATGTTTGTTTGGGCCAAAGTGCCATCCACTTATGCATCAGGATTTGCTTTGAGTGATGATATGCTCAATAAAGCCAAGGTTTTTCTTACACCCGGGGGCATCTTCGGAAGTGCAGGGGATGGATATATTAGGATAAGCCTTTGTAGTAAAAAAGAGGTATTTGAAGAGGCAATAGGTAGGATAGAATTTAGACAGTAGACTTTAGGAATTAGAAATAGTAAAATGGAAAAGACTTTTGCAATTGTGGGAATAGGATTGATCGGGGGGTCGGTTGCGCTCAAGTGCAAGCGAACCGGACTGGCATCGAAAGTGATTGGTGTAGACAATAATCCGGATCACTGCAAACAAGCACTGGAACTGGGTTTGGTAGATGAAATCAAGTCATTGCATGAAGCTGTACAACAAGCTAATGTGATCATCCTGTCCATTCCGGTTGGCGCTATTGCAGCCATATTGCCTTCAATATTGGATCAGGTTACTGATCAGGTGGTGATCGATATGGGTTCCACCAAAAGCCTGCTTACGGATTTGGTTGAGACGCATCCCAAACGTGGCCGCTTCATTGCCTCTCATCCCATGTGGGGTACTGAATACAGCGGTCCTGCTGCGGCAGTGGAAAATGCTTTTGAACAAAAAGCAGTCATCTTGTGCGATACTGAAAAAAGTGATGAAGATGCAATTGCTGTGGCGCATGAATTATTTACTGTGTTGAAAATGCGCATCATTCAGATGAATGCAAAAGACCATGATCTGCACGCGGCTTATGTGAGTCATATTTCTCATATCACCTCTTTTGCTTTGGCCAATACAGTTCTGGAAAAGGAGAAAGAAGACAACGCCATTTTTGAAATGGCCAGTGCGGGTTTTGAAAGTACAGTTCGTCTTGCCAAGAGTAGTCCTGAGATGTGGACTCCTATCCTGATGCAGAACAAAGAAAATGTACTGGATGTACTCAATGAACACATCAGCCAGCTCAGAAAATTCAAATCCTGTCTGGAAAAGGAAAACTGGGAATACCTCAATGAACTTATGTCACATGCCAATCAGATCAAACGCATCATTCAATAAAATCAACCTCATTCAATAATCGTTAATTTTACAACATGGAAACAGCACAAACAACCCAACAATCAGCAACCCAGGCAGCCTGGAACAAAAGACCCCTGATCATTTCCGGTCCTTGCAGTGCAGAGACTGAAGAACAAGTAATTGCCACAGCACAACGACTGGCAAATACAGGCAAAGTGGATGTCCTTCGTGCCGGCATCTGGAAGCCCCGTACCAAACCCGGTATGTTTGAGGGTATTGGAGCCAAAGGCCTTCCCTGGTTGCAACAAGCCAAGAAAATAACAGGTTTGCCCACAACTGTAGAAGTGGCTACCGGAAAGCAAGTTGAAGACGCACTCACTTTTGATGTTGACATCCTTTGGGTTGGTGCGAGAACAACTGTTAATCCTTTTAGTGTTCAGGAAGTGGCTGATGCCCTTCGAGGAGTAGACGTTCCGGTATTGATCAAAAACCCTATCAACCCCGATCTGGAGTTATGGCAGGGTGCTGTTGAACGAATTACACGTGCAGGTATCAAGCAAGTGGGTTTGATTCACCGTGGCTTCTCCTCCTATGGAAATACTGATTTCAGAAATGCACCCATGTGGCACCTGGCCATTGAGATGAAGCGCAGACTCCCTGATTTACCCATCATCAATGACCCATCACATATCTGTGGTCGCAGGGATATTTTACAAGCAACTGCACAAAAAGCGATAGACCTTGATTTCGACGGACTCATGATTGAAAGTCATATTGATCCGGACAATGCCTGGAGTGATGCTAAACAGCAGATCACACCGGAGCGACTCGCAGAAATGTTGGATGACATCAGGTGGAGGAAAGAAGATGTTTCATCTGAGGAATTTCATCTTGCCCTGGAAAAGCTTCGTGAGCAAATCAATCATGTGGATGACGAATTGATGCAACTTATTTCTCAGCGGATGAATATTGCAGAGAAGATCGGTGAATACAAGAAGAATAACAATGTGACCATTCTTCAATCTTCACGCTGGAATGAAATTTTGGAGAAGGCAACAAAAAAAGCGGCTAAACTTGGTTTGAGTGAAGAGTTCATTACCAAGTACATGGATGCCGTTCACATGGAAAGCATCAATCGTCAGAACAATATCATGAACAGCTGATATTCTTTTGATGTTGCAAATATTTCTATATGTACATGTAATCTGGTCAACTGCCGAAAGAAAAAAGTGGTTGACCAAGCCTGTACGTGTGGTATTGTTTACACATCTTAAAAAGGCAGCAGAAGAAAAAGGGATCAAATTGATGCAGGTTGACGGAGGCGAAGAGCATGCTCATCTCCTCTTGCAATTGCATCCTGCACAGAATCTTTCACAAGTCATCCGACAACTGAAAGCTGAGTCTGAAGAATGGTTGAATGCGGCTCAGTTATTAAAAGAGCCATTTGCATGGTCTGAAGAACTGATCGCTTATTCAGTGAGTCCCGGAAGCCTGCAGCAAGTTCAGTCTTTCATTGAGCGTCAGGATGAATATCACAGGAGCAAATCATTTGAATCTGAGATAGAAGTTTTTCAAAAGCCTGAAAAGGATTCTTAATATGAAGAAAAAAACATATCGTTTTTCAAGTGCATCTGTTGATGTTTACTTTGGAGCTTCGCTGTCAAAGTTGGGCACTGTGGTCGATAGAAAAAAAGTGATCCTGGTAACCGATGAACATATATTCAAAGCTCATCATCAAAAATTCAGAAACTGGAATGTGATCACCTTAAAACCCGGTGAGGAATACAAAATACAACCAACTGCAGATGCCATTATTGAACAACTGATTGCATTTGAAGCCGACCGCCAATCGGTATTGGTCGGCGTTGGCGGTGGTGTAATCACTGATATTACGGGATATGTGGCTTCTATTTTCATGCGAGGAATCTCTTTTGGCTTTGTTCCAACCTCCTTGCTTGCCATGGTGGATGCCTCCATTGGCGGCAAGAATGGCATAGATGTAGGTGAGTATAAAAATATGGTTGGCATCATCAGACAGCCTTCTTTCTTATTTTATGATTACAGCCTGTTGTCGACATTGCCAAAAACGGAATGGTCGAACGGATTTGCAGAAATCATCAAGCATGCATGCATACTCGACAGGACCATGTTCAAGTTATTGGAGGAGCAAAGTCTTGAAACGGTCATGAAGAACAAAAAGCTTCTCTCGTCTATCATAGAAAGAAATGTGAACTTGAAATCGGGCGTGGTGAAGAAAGATGAGTTTGAGAGAGGGGATAGGAAGTTGTTGAATTTCGGCCATACACTCGGCCATGCTTTGGAAACACAATATGAACTCACACATGGGCAAGCCGTTTCATTGGGTATGGTCTTTGCGTCATGGCTTTCAGCCGAACTGAAAGGATTCAAAGATGCCTCTCGTGTGGAATCAGTGCTAAGAGCTTTTGGTTTGCCCACAAGAGCTGACTTTGATGTTAAAAAGGTATTCAATATCCTGAAGATGGATAAGAAGCGGGTGAGCAAAACGATGAATTATGTATTGTTGGATAAACTGGGAAAGGGTGTTGTTCATGCCTTGCCAGTCAATGATATCCCCAAACATCTCCAGCATTATCTTACTATTCTCAATAAAAAATAATGATCGCAACCATACATCCTTCACAGATCAACAAGAGCATACGTGCGCCAAGATCAAAAAGCGATATGCAAAGGGCATGTGCTGCAGCACTCCTGCATCATGGTACTACACGTATTCATGATCCAGGCAGAAGCAATGATGATCTTGCAGCTCTTGATGTAATTGCAAAACTGGGGGCTAAAGTGATGGATCAGGGTAACGTCATCGAAATCTCAAGTGAAGGTGTAAATCCTGTCTCCGATCAGTTGCATTGTGGTGAAAGCGGTTTGGGAATCAGAATGTTCACTCCCATTGCGGCTTTATCATCAGAGCCAATTGTGATCAGTGGATCGGGATCGCTGGTCAAAAGACCCATGAATTTCTTTGATGAAATATTTCCGCAGCTAGACATCAAGATACAATCAGATCATGGCAAACTTCCATTGTCTATCAATGGTCCACTTATTCCGAAAACCATCACAGTTGATGGCAGCCTGAGTTCTCAGTTCCTCACCGGATTGCTGATGGCTTTTTCTGCTGCCGGTGCAAAAGGAGTCACCATTCATGTCAAAGATCTTAAAAGTAAACCCTACATTGATCTTACCCTCTCGGTGCTGTCTGCCTTCGGAATGAAAACACCTTGGGTAGTACAATATGAGCAATTTGTATTTGATGAAACAGATCATGTTCAACCAACTGGTGAGTTTGATTACGAAGTGGAAGGTGACTGGAGTGGAGCAGCATTTTTATTTGTGGCTGGTGCAATTGCCGGTCAAATAAAGATCGAAGGGATGATGGCAGACTCTGTGCAGGCTGATCGCAAGATCCTTGAAGCAATCGTTGATTCCGGAGCGCAGCTGAAACTGGAAAATGGTATATATGAAGTTTCCCCTGCTGTATTAAAGGCTTTTACCTTTGATGCTACTGAATGTCCTGATTTGTTTCCACCACTGGTTGCCCTAGCTGCTTATTGTAAGGGCACCTCTGTCATCAGCGGGGCATCAAGACTTACGCATAAGGAAAGCAATCGTGCCCTTACGTTACAAGATGTTTTTGGTAAGTTGGGCATACAGATTGATCTAGAGGGTGATATCATGAAAATTCATGGAGGCCATGGATTACAGGGCGCAGAAGTTCATTCCCATCATGATCATCGTATTGCCATGGCGGCAGCGGTAGCGGCATTGGGTGCAAGCGGACCCGTGACAATCGGCGATGCAGAGGCAATCGATAAATCTTATCCTGAATTTTACATAGATCTGAGAAGACTGGGCGCTGAGGTATCATTGAGAAAATATTAAAATCTGTTGCATGAATCATTTTGGAAAACTTTTTACAGTTAATGTTTTTGGAGAATCTCACGGCGAAAGTGTGGGTGTGGTGATCGATGGTTGTCCTGCTGGAATGCCAATTGCTGTTGAGGATTTTGTCAAAGACACGGAACGAAGAAAAGGCGGCACACAAAAGGGAACTACGCCAAGACAAGAAGAAGATCTTCCTCTTTTCAAGAGTGGTGTTTTCAATGGGAAAACTACCGGGGCACCCATTACCTTGCTTTTTGAAAACAAGAATACCCGTTCAGGAGATTATGAAAAGCAAAGAGCCGTTCCTCGTCCGGGTCATGCTGATTTTGTTGCTAACAGAAAGTTTGGTGGACATGAAGATTATCGGGGTGGGGGTCATTTCAGCGGTAGGCTAACCCTATGTTTGGTTGCTGCCGGAGTAGTTGCCAAAAAAGTATTGCAAGGTATCAGCATCGAAGCTTCCATTACTGCTATTGCAGGCGAGTCGGATCCTGAAAAGGGATTACAGAAAGCAATTGATCAAAAGGATTCAGTTGGGGGTATAGTAGAGTGCAGGGTGAATGGACTCCCGCTTGGGTTGGGTGAGCCTTTCTTTGATTCTGTTGAATCACTTTTGGCCCATGCTGCCTTTGCCATACCTGCAGTCAGGGGTATTGAATTTGGAACCGGATTCAGGGCTGCAGAAATGTTTGGTGTTGAGCACAACGATGTGATTGAAAATCAGGATGGAAAAACCACAACCAATCATGCAGGGGGTATTGTAGGTGGTATTACAAATGGCAATGAATTGGTTTTCCGGATAGCAATCAAACCTACATCTTCCACACCCAAAGAGCAGTATACACTCAATTGGGAAACAGGACAACAGGAAAGTTTTTCAGTAAAAGGCAGGCATGATCTATGCATTGCACTGAGGGTGCCTCCGGTGTTGGAAGCCATTGCTGCTTTTGTTCTGGCTGATCTGATGTTGCGCGAGCAAATGATAAAAAGGGTATATTCATAAAAAATTATACATGTCACTGATCTGCCATATCACTACGCAGGAAGAATGGGATAAAGCCAAATTGGCCGGATACTACGAAGCGCCGGCATTGAAGGAAGAGGGATTTATTCATTGCAGTGAACAGGAACAAGTAGAAGATATCATACAGCGATATTACAAGGGAGTAGACAATGTAATTGTGTTGCAGATTGATACTGAAAAGCTGACCAGTCAGCTGATCTTTGAATGGTCGCCCAGTGTTCAAAATACCTTCCCACACGTATATGGACCCATCAATCTGGATGCGGTCATCGAAGCAGTTCCTTTCCGCTGATCTTACCTCCCGGATCCAAAACCACAAACCGCTGTTGCATTTCCAGTGCAATACTGATGAATTCATTTACATTGGCAGTATTGAAAGCGAATAGATCGTAGTGACAGGGTATTACCACTGGAATCTTACAAGCCTTTGTTAAGGATACTGCCTCTGATGCATTCAGGTTTCCGGCAACTTTTCTGGCAGGATCATTGCCATTGATCGGCAGCAAGGCAAGATCAGGATGGTGTTTGCTGATCTGTTCTTCCATACCATCGTAAAGCAGCGTATCTCCGCTATGATAGATAGTGATGCCTGCAAGGTGTATCATATAACCCAAATACCGACAATTGCCTTTTTCATCTCTGTCGATCTCATTGTGTGCGGCAGGAATGGCTGTGATACTTATCCAGTCTTCATGATGGGTTTGTCCATCGTTGAGTCCAGTTGGAATTTGAATATCGATCATCAGCCTCTTGCATGCAAATTCACGATTCGCCTCAGGGACGATGATCCGGCACGCGGGATTTTTTTTCAATATGGGCAGTAGGGTTTCGGCATCAAGATGGTCGGTATGATTATGGCTGGAACTGACAAGATCAATACGAGGGAGTAATTCCGGATCAATCACCCTTTCAGATATCCTTACATGTGGTTTATCGGTCTCGGCATATTTCTTAGTCAGTGAGTCAGAAAGATAAGGATCAATCAATGCCCTTTTCCCTTTGTACTGAAGCAAATATCCACTTTGTCCGAGCCACCAGATATGCAAGTCACCACTTGCCTCATGGTCGAGAATATCCTGCAGCAGCACCTGATCTTTTCTGAGTGCTTTGATCACGGTCTCATTTGTTTTGCACCTTCAACCATGTTGATCAGCTTTTGTTTGGCAGCCCAGCGAGCAGTCTGACTGAGTCCGCAATCAGGAGCAACGGATAATTTCTCTGCAGGAACATATTGCAAACATCTTCTGATCCGATCTTTTACATCTTCCACAGTTTCTACATAATAATTTTTTACATCGATGATGCCCACTGATACATCCAGTTTTTCTGCAAATGCTGCGAGCAGCTCGATCTCTGCAAATTCACGATTGGCCATTTCGATGTGCATCTCGTCCACCTTCAAATCCAGAAAATCCGGCAGCATTGGTTTCAGACTTCTGAATCCAACAGGCCTTCCTTTGAAATTACCAAAACAAAGGTGAGTGGAAAGTCGGCATTTGCCCTGAATGGATGCAACAGTTTCATTGAAAATCCTAACAAATCGTTTGGTGTCTTCTTTATACGCATAGCAGCTCATCGAAGGTTCGTCAAGTGTAATCTCCTGACAGCCAGAGGCCACCAGCGATTCCAATTCTTTTTGGATGATGGGTATTAGTGCCGCTGTGATCTCCCAGCGGTCTTTGTATTGTGCATTGGGAAGCAACCTTCCGCTAAGGGTATATGGACCCGGAAGACTGCATTTCAAAACCGGACCGGCAGGGGCCAATCTTTTCAGTCGCTGAAATTCCTTTACTGAACCAAGGCCTTCTGGCGCAACCAATTCTCCAACAATGCTGTGTTTGCCGCGTTGGTCATGTGCAGGCGGTCCGAATTTTCTGGTTTCGGTATGGTTGGGTTGTATGCCTTTGATAAAGCCATAAAAGGAGAGGTTGAAGTCAAATCTTGTTTGTTCTCCATCCGTGATCACATCAAGACCAGCTTTCATTTGGTCATGTATGGCAGCAACCACAGCATCTTCTGCCATCTCCTCAATATCAGCCGCACCAAAGGATGAAAGATGTTGTGTTGAAAATTCTAGCCATCCGGGGAATGGATAACTTCCTACAACAGTTGTTCTGACGGGAATGGGTTGCATAACGTTGATTATGGTTTGAATTGATAAAGTTTGGAAAGTCGGATGGCATGCTGATCATAAGCGCTTTCAAATAATCTCACTGCTTCATCGGCACCCACAACATTGGCAGCACTCAATACGGTTGGTGGTTGTCCCGCTTCAGTCAACAGTGCCGCAGTTCTTGCCTTGATGCAGTTGATGAGCAGTACGCCACCCAAAGTTGAGCCGGGTGCCACAGGGGTGGATAATCCTTCAATGTTAACCATTGCATCGCCAACAGGCGCACCTGTGTCTAGAATGAGATCCGAATAATCCCCCAATTTTAATCCGTCTTCCCGCTTGCTTTTGCTGGCTGCTGAATGATCAGATGATATGATGCTTACTACTTTTATTTTTTTGCCGCGGAAATATTCAGCCATTTCAATCGGTACAATATTGGTTCCACCTGAGGAAATGATGAGGGCTGAATCTTCTTCAGTCACAGTAAAGTTTCGCATGATGCGCTCTGCCAGTCCGCTTACATTCTCCAGAAACATCGCCTGCCGCTGGCCATTTGCACCTACTACAAGGTTGTGAAAGGTGAGTGACAATTCAACGATGGGATTGAATCCTGTAAATGATCCATAGCGTGGCCACATTTCTTCCACCATGATACGGGAATGACCGGATCCGAAAACATGCACCATTCTTCCGGCAAGGATGGTGTTGGCAAACCATTGAGCAGCTTCTTCAATTTCTTTTTGCTGAGAAGCGATGCGTTCAAGTATTAATTTACTTTTTTCGAGGTATGTATTGATTGGGTTCATGCTTTTCCTTCTGAAACGGACCATCCACCATCCACGTGGATATTTTGTCCGGTGATGAATGTGGACTGATCAGATAGCAGCAAGGTAGCCATTCCGATCATATCGGAAGGTTTGGCTGCCCTTCCATGATCCAGCGGCTGTCTTCCTTTTACATATTCCATTATGCTTTCATTGCTGATGGCCCTTTGTGCCATGGGTGTATCTGTCAATCCGGGTGAAATAACATTGATTCTGATGTTGTCTTTTGCATAATAAGCAGCAGAGGCAGTGGACAAACCATTTATGGCTGCTTTTGCTGCTGCATAGGCATGCGTTGTGAAATAGGTGGGTGCAGGGTAATCAACCAGGGCCGTGGAAAGGTTGATGATCGAGCCTCCTTTCTTTTGAGTAAGGAAAGATCGAATAGCAGCTCTGTTTGTTTTCATCATTGTGGTCAGATTTAGTGATAGAGTTTTCTCCCATCCTTCATCTGTTAGTTCATGAAGGGGGCCATCACCATATTTTCTTCCGCTTCCTCCGGCTACGTGAAAGAGTCCATCAAAAGAACCAAAATGATCAATACATATTTCTGGCAGCTGATGGATGGACTCCCCTGAAGTAAGATCAAGAGAAACTGTCCAAAGATGTTCTGTTCTTTCTTCATGCCACCCTTCTGTTGGGAGTCCGACTGATAAAATTTTTGCTCCTTCTTTAAGGAAATGAACAGCTGCTGCAGCGCCTATGCCGCTGCTTCCACCTGCGACGATGATACATTTATCCTTTAGCAGCATATTTTCTTTTTTTCAATTTTTCAAATGGAATATCGAGTACTTCAAAGCGTTGACCTTCCGGCCAGTAATAATGCCACCATTCGGTTTCAAATTTTTTGAATCCATTTTTTTCCATAATGGAACGGAGGAGCTCCCTGTTCTTAATTTTTTCTGGATCAGCAAGTCTGGCACCATGGTGAGCTTCCTCTGAAAAGTCATCAAAACCTGTAGGCATGCTGATCTCTTTTCCGGTGATAAGATCATAAAGCGTTAGGTCGACAGCTATACCTCTGTTATGGCCACTTCCTTTGGCGGGGTTTGCAACATATCTTTCGTCATGTATCAGTTCCCAAAATTTCACCGTAACATGGTAGGGCCGGTAAGCATCCCAAATCCTGAAACCCAGATTCATTTCTTTCAATTCCTTTGCAGCTGCCGCCATAGCCATTGCTGCTGGTTTTCGCAAATACGAATGTTTGGTATTTCTGGGGTACATCCGGGTATGTGTAAAATTATTATGGGTGGCATAACGCAAATCCATTTGGATCAGGGGTACCGTTTTTTCAAGGTCCATCAATCTCATCTCATCATTTATTTTAATTGCACTATCGAGCTTTTTCAAAGAGGTCAGGGGAATGAAATCAGGTGTCTGCGCTTCTGTTAAAATGGGAAGCAAAATGATAAGGACAAGGCTATTAATTTTGAAATGCGGCAAAGGATGTTTAAATTAAAGTGCTAGTCCACTAAGTTAACAAGAATGACCCTTATTTCCATCCGCCAGCTATCTCTTTCATTACTCTTTGTTGGCATATCATTTTTATCCTGCCGGCTTGAGCATCCTGAAACCACTGAGGAAATCAGCAAACGGGTTGATATTGAAGCGGAGAAGGAAAAAATGTTGAAGCGTTTTTATGACCAGGATGATGAGTCCCTTTCTCAGCTGAAGGAATACCTTTTCAGGGACGTGGATCTGCTGAAGGAAGTTTTTCCACATAAAGGAAAATACAGTCTGTGGACAGTAGATTCAATTATTCTTCCTAGGGCCGATTCACTGATCTCGTATCTGAATGATGCCAATCTTTATGGATTACAGCCGCATTGGTACCACTATCAGGAATTGGTTAGACAAAGAAATCTGCTGGAGGATTCTTCATTCCGCTATGATCCGATAGTATGGACCAGATTTGAGGTGATGATGTCTAATGCCTTCGTGGGATTCGCTCAGGATATTCGATATGGGCGTCTTAAAGCAGATAGTATTGATCAGCGTAAGGTCAGAATGATAGAGCCTGCTTTCTTGTCAAGCTTGCTGGATTCATTGTTATCAGCTAAGTCTATGAACTCACTGATCAAGGAACTCGAGCCCAGTCATAGTGGGTATCTTCAGATAAAAAATCTTTTGCGGGAGTTTTATCCAACAATGGATCAAAAGAAATATTCCATCATAGTTTACCCTTGGCGCGATAGCCTCCTTTTTCTTCGTCAACTGCACCGAAGAATGAGTGAGGAAGGGTTTGTTGACAGCGCAACTATAGAAACAGAC
The DNA here is from genome assembly GCA_046309555.1 of Chitinophagia bacterium. Classification (GTDB taxonomy): domain Bacteria; phylum Bacteroidota; class Bacteroidia; order Chitinophagales; family Chitinophagaceae; genus Pollutibacter. The sequence goes on along the minus strand of JBKCOY010000152.1, from coordinate 584 downwards.
TCATTGAAGATGTCTATTTCTGTAAGAAAAGCGCAGGAATATTATGGTTTAAAAAAAGATGGCAAGGCAGGTAGAATTTTGATAGCAGCCTTGAATGACTGGGATCTTGCCAATTATGCAAGGATGGCTATCAATCTGGATCGGTACAGGATGTTGCCTGATAGTTTTCCTGAATCATACATAATGGTTAATATTCCAAGTTATACCCTTACCGCTTCTTATAAAGATACTTTGGTGTTCAGCAGCAAGGTGATTGTAGGCAAGCCCAAAACCAGAAGTCCTTTGCTAAATGCTCAATTCAGCAGCATAGTGGTTTATCCGCAATGGAATGTTCCCACAAGCATCATTTTCAAGGAGATCATTCCGAAGATGCAAAAAAACCTGAGTTATCTGAAGTCACAAAACATGGTGATCCTGGATAAAAAAGACAGTATTGTAGATCCGGCCAGGATTGCATGGTCAAAGGCAAATGAAAGAAATTTTCATTATCGCATCCGGCAAGGAGAGGGGCTGGATAATTCACTGGGGATCATCAAGTTCAATTTTCGCAATCCCTATGATGTTTATTTACATGATACCAATGT
>JBKCOY010000151.1:0-34308 GCA_046309555.1 Chitinophagia bacterium | reverse complement strand
ATCATGAACGACCTCCGGGAAAAATGTCCCTGGGATAAAAAGCAGACCATTCAGAGCCTGCGCCAGCTTACCATCGAGGAATGCCATGAACTGGCTGATGCCATCACCGACGAAAGCTGGGATGGGATCAAAGAAGAGCTGGGAGATATTTTGCTGCACATCATCTTCTATACCAAGATTGCCAGTGAGCAAGGCAGATTCAAGCTGGAGGATGTCATCAATGGCATCTGCGAAAAACTCATTGTCCGTCACCCACATGTCTATGGAGATGTAAAGGTCAACGATGAAGAAGATGTAAAACGCAACTGGGAGAACATAAAACTCAAAGAAGGTAAAAAGTCAGTATTGAGCGGTGTGCCAAACTCTCTGCCTTCCATCGTTCAGGCCATGCGACTTCAGGAGAAGGCAAAGCAAGTGGGATTTGAATGGGAGAACAAAGAACAAGTCTGGGATAAAGTGAAGGAAGAAATGCAGGAAGTGGAAGTAGAAGTGCAACAGCTTTCCGCTTCAGACTCAAAAAGCAAGGTTGAAGCGGAATTGGGTGATCTCATGTTCTCGATCATCAACTATGCCAGATTCCTGGGAATCGATCCGGACAATGCACTGAACAGGACCAATAAAAAATTCAAGTCGAGATTCCAGGCAATGGAAACGATCATTGGTGAGCGCGGACAACAACTAACAGACCTTGATCTGAAAGCATTGGATAGTGTTTGGGATCAGGTCAAGAAAGATGAGCCTCCAATTCACTGAGACTGAACGAGGAAAGGTTTCTCTGTTTGAGCAATCCACCTTTCTGTGCCGCGAGTATACCATATTTGGTATCTGCAAATCCTTCCACATTGTGTGCATCCGGATTGATGGATAACAAGGCTCCTTTTTCCTGTGCTCTTGCCACCCATGTCCAGTCCAGATCCAGTCTCCTGGGATGGGCATTGATCTCGATCACCACATCATTGGCTATGCAGGCATCGATAATCTTTTCATGATCAATTGGATATCCTTTTCTACTCAGCAGTAATCTTCCTGTTGGATGACCCAGAATGGTTGTATAGGGGTTCTCTATTGCTGCCATCAGCCTCTGCATGGCTTTTTCCTCACTCATTTTGAGATTGGAGTGCACCGATGCTATCACAAGATCAAAAGTTGACAATATCGCTTCGCTGTAATCCAATGCTCCGTCATTCAGAATATCACATTCAATAGATTTGAAGATCCTGAATGGGTTATATTTCAAATTCAATTGATCTATTTGAACGTGCTGCGCTTTGATCCGGTCTTCCGTAAGACCATTGGCATAGAATGCTGATTTGCTGTGATCGCTGATCACAAGATATTCCAATCCTAAAGCAATACAGGCTTTCGCCATTTCTTCAATGGTATTGGTTCCATCGCTCCAGTCGCTATGACTGTGAATGATCCCTTTGATATCACCTTGTTGGATGATGCCTCCTGTTATCTGTAACGGCTTATCCAATAGGGCAGGGTCTTCTCTCAAGTAGGGTGGGATATAGGTTACACCTGCAGCTGCAAATAGCTGTTCTTCGGTGGTACAGTATTGTGTTTGAGGAAATTGATGCAGCCATGCTTGGGCAAAAGTTTGTGAACAGCTGTTGAAAAAGGCATGGGAAGTAAAATGCTCGGGGATACAATGTTTGAATACCATTCTTACCTGCTCTTCCCCAATGGCAATTGTATCGCCATCTGCATGCTCAACCGTAAAACCATTTTGTTGGAAGAAATCACTCATTTTATCCTGTGGAATATCCGTCGTCCATTCCAGAAATTCAAGTGTAGGCAGCTGTCGTGCAAAATCTCCCGTTTGCTGCAATCCTGATCCGGGAAAGTTTTCCTGCAAAACATGATGCATGCGTATTGCATAGGATTCTATTTCTGCATAAAGAAAATGTCCCTGATGTCTCATGTAAAACTCTATGGCCTCAGCTACATTTTGCTGTGTCTTCTCTCCAAATCCTTTGTACAGCAGAAGCCTGTTTTCATTGCAGGCGTACAGCAGTTCTCCGATACTTTCTATTCCCATCTCTTTCCAAATGGTACAGATTTTTTTAGGTCCCAGCCCTTTGATCTGCATCATATCGAGGATACCCGATGGCGTTTTGGCAATCAACTCATCCAATGCTTCCAGCTTACCGGTTTCAAGAATCTCAATGATTTTTTTAGCGGAAGAATCACCAATTCCTTTCAATCCTGCGATTTGCTCTCTAGGGATTTCGGCAAGTGGTACTGGAAGTTTATCTATGGCAAATGCAGCTGCTGCATAGGATTTAGCCTTGAAGGCGTTCTCCTGGTGGATGTCCATCAGCTTACTGAGCAGGCTGAATTGGTCGGAGATGGAAGCGTTAGACATTAGACATTAGAAGTTAGCATTGGTTTTATAATTGGATCCCTTACAAGCTAGGGGTTGGCTTTTTTTTGAAATAAAAATACAATCTATTGTTTGAAATATTTTTTCTAAAGTCTAACCTCTATGATCTAATTACTAATGTCTAGCGTCTTATACAAAAAAAAATCCCGCACGAGGCGGGATTGTATTTTTTGCAGAGAAGCAGTTGATTACTTCTTAGCAGCAGCCTTCTTAGGAGCAGCTTTCTTAGCGGCTTTCTTAGGAGCAGCTTTCTTAGCGGCTTTCTTAGGAGCAGCTTTCTTAGCGGCTTTCTTTGGAGCAGCTTTCTTTGCAGCCTTCTTAGGTGCAGCTTTCTTTGCAGCTTTCTTAGGAGCAGCTTTTTTTGCAGTTGCCATTTGTTTAGAATTTAATGGTTAGAAAAAATGAATAACATAGTAAAAGTATAAACACTTTTTCTAATCGGCAAAAAAAATTTTACAATCTTGTGATTATCCGGCTGTAACAACAGGATTAATAGAAACGAAAGTCTTGTTGTTTTTTGATTTTCTGAATTCTACAACGCCATCAGTAGTTGCAAAAATCGTGAAATCTTTTCCAAGTCCAACGTTCTTACCAGGATGGTATTGTGTGCCGCGTTGCTTGAGAATGATGTTTCCGGAAACAGCTGGCTGTCCACCGAATATTTTTATTCCGAGTCTTTTGCTTTGTGAATCGCGACCATTCTTTACGCTGCCTTCACCTTTCTTATGTGCCATGACGAACTAATTTATAGGTTTGATGAAAATGATCAAGCAATGCTTTCGATCCTGATCTTGGTATACAATTTACGATGACCGATCTTCTTGCGGAAACCTTTCCTTCTTTTCATCTTGAAAGCAATGACCTTATCGCCCTGCACTTCACTCAGGATCTCTGCATTGACCTTTTCTTTAACATCTTTGCCCACACTGAGCTTACCTTCATTATCAACCAGCAATACGTCAGCCAGTTCAATTTTATCTCCAGTGTTTCCGGCAATATGGGGTACATAAAGCTGTTGTCCGGCTTCTACCTTGTACTGGTGTCCTGCGATCTTTACAATTGCAAACATGATCATTCAAAATTTAGGAGTGCGAAGGTAGGGAGAATTTAGCTTCCTGACAAGTTTGAAGTTAAAATTTCTTCCATCCCTGTTTCATGCTTTTGACAACCTACCACTATCTTTGTTAGCCCGGTTAAGGGAAGAATACCATGAAGTTAAAATCAATTCTGGCCAGGCCTTTTGCCGGTATCGTTTACCGAAAGATCCTGAAAGATACCCATACAGCATTGGCCAATCAGGAAGAGATCCTGCAGGGTCTGATAAAAAAAGGATCAAAAGCTGCCTTTGGGAAAAACCATCATTTTGAACAGTTCAATGATTATCAAGGATTTAAGCAAGCTGTACCCATTAGCGACTACGAGGGATTCAAATCTTATATTGAAGAGATCAAAGCTGGTAAATCCGATGTGCTCTGGCCCGGAAAGCCCATTTATCTGGCCAAAACATCCGGCACAACCTCAGGTGCCAAGTATATCCCCATCACATCCGATTCCATCCCCAACCACATCAATACAGCGAGGAATGCCCTCCTTAGCTATATTGCCACAACCGGTAAAGCCCAATTCGCATCCGGAAATATGATCTTTTTATCCGGATCGCCAACGCTAGACAGGATAGGTGGTATCCCAACAGGGAGGCTTAGTGGCATTGTCAACCATCACATTCCCGGATACCTCAAAACCAATCAATTGCCTTCCTATGAGACAAATTGTATTGAGGATTGGGAAGAGAAACTCGACAAAATCGTTGCTGAAACCTGGCAAAAGGACATGACCCTGATCAGTGGTATACCACCGTGGATGCAAATGTATTTTGACCGATTGATGGAAAAAACTGGTAAAAAAGTTGGCCAAATCTTCCCCAATTTCCAGGTGCTGGTTCATGGCGGTGTCAATTTCAGTCCCTATAAAGCCAAGCTGCTGGATAGCATAGGGCATTCCGTAGACACCATTGAAACTTTCCCTGCTTCGGAAGGATTTTTCGCATTCCAGGATACAAGAGATCAGGAGGGCCTGCTGCTGAACACCAACTCAGGTATATTTTTTGAATTTGTGCCTGCAGGAGAGATCTTCAGCGAAAACCCGACGCGTCTTTCATTGAAAGATGTGAAACTGGGCGAAAACTATGCCCTGATCATCAACAACAATGCCGGACTTTGGGGATATAATATTGGCGATACCGTGAAGTTTGTGTCGCTTGACCCATACCGGCTAATTGTTTCCGGCAGGATCAAGCATTTCATATCTGCTTTTGGGGAACATGTGATCGGAGAGGAAGTGGAATACAGCCTCATGAAAGCTGCCAGGGAAAGAAATGTGCAAATACTGGAGTTCACCGTGGCTCCCATGGTCAACCAGGGCGAGGGAAAATCCTACCACGAATGGTTCATCGAATTTGAGCATGAACCCGAAGATCTGGAAGGTTTCGCTTTGGCAGTTGATGAATACATGAGGCAGAAGAATATTTATTACGACGATCTGATTACCGGTAATATTCTCAAACCTCTGGTGATCCGATCACTCAAGAGAAATGCTTTTATCGATTATATGCGAAGCCAAGGTAAATTGGGCGGACAAAACAAGGTGCCGAGACTGAGCAACGACAGGAAGATTGCCTCTGAACTTGAAAAGATGCTCCACAAGTCATAAATTTAACCAATGGAATTTGACTTCTCCTTTCAGTTTACTCAGGAAGAAATGCCACCACCCCAACACAAGCGGATCGGTATTTTTGGATCTACCGGATCCATTGGTAAACAAACCCTGGAGGTAATCAGGTCCAATCCGGAGCTTTTTTCCGCTACCATCCTTACAGCGCATTCCAGTCATGAGATTCTTATTGAACAGGCATTGGAGTTTTTACCATCTGTTGTAGTCATCACGGATTCCAAAAAATATAAACTGGTCAATGAAGCCTTGTCGTCTAAAGGGATAAAAGTAATGGCCGGAGAGCTTGCCTTGGAAGAAGCAGCTGCAATGGATTGTTACGATCTGATGATGGCGGCGATTGTTGGATTTGCCGGACTAAAACCAACCCTTAGCGCGGTTGAAACAGGAAAAACCATCGCACTGGCAAACAAGGAAACGTTGGTAGTAGCAGGTGATGTGGTCATGCAAAAAGCAAGAGAGAAAGGGGTATCCATTATTCCGGTTGATTCCGAACATTCAGCTATTTTTCAATGTCTGGTAGGGGAGGAAAACAATCCTATAGAAAAGATCATCCTCACGGCTTCAGGCGGTCCGTTTATCGGGAGAAAACCAAATTATTTGGTGAACGTAAAAAGAGAACATGCCATTGCCCATCCCAACTGGAGCATGGGAGCGAAAATATCCATCGACTCTTCCACCCTAATGAACAAGGGGCTGGAGATGATCGAAGCCAAATGGCTTTTCAATCTGGCACCTTCACAGATAGAAGTGGTCATCCATCCCCAGAGCATCATCCACAGCATGGTGCAGTTTCAGGACAACAGCATCAAGGCACAGATGGGGCTTCCTGATATGAAATTGCCTATCCAATATGCAATGGCATATCCGCGAAGGATCAAATCTGATTTCCCAAGGTTTAATTTCGCAAAATCACATCAACTAAGTTTTGATCCTCCCGATATCAAAACATTCCGAAACCTGGGGCTGGCCATCACAGCATTGCACAAGGGAGGAAATCTGCCCTGTATTATGAATGCAGCCAATGAGTTGGCTGTCTATGGCTTTCTCAGGAATAGAATGGGTTTTCTTGACATGACTGAGGTGATTGAACAAACCATGGCCAATATCCCTTTCATCGCTGAGCCTACTCTTCAGGAATACTTTGATAGTGACGGAGAAGCGAGAAATTTTGCTGCCTCCCTCATCAATCTATAACCTTCCTTTCACGGATTAATGGTTAACTTCGCACACATTTAACATCAACGTATGATGACATTTTTAGAGATCAACTGGAATGCCGTGGGCTTGCAAGCCGGACAACTCATACTTTCCCTATCCATATTGGTCATTTTGCACGAGCTGGGTCATTTCATACCAGCGAAAATATTTGGCTGCCGTGTAGAGAAATTTTATCTCTTTTTCGATCCATGGTTCTCACTTGTAAAAAAGAAAGTGGGTAATACCATTTATGGAATTGGTTGGTTGCCATTGGGCGGATATGTCAAGATTGCGGGCATGATTGATGAGAGCATGGACAAAGAGCAACTCAAACAACCTGCTCAGGATTGGGAATTCAGAAGCAAGCCGGCCTGGCAACGCCTGATCATCATGGTTGGTGGCGTTACGGTGAATGTGCTGTTGGCATTTTTTATTTATGCCATGATCCTTTTCAAATGGGGAGAGACCAAACTGCCCATGGCTAGTCTCACCAACGGTGTATGGATTGTGGATACTGTTGTCAATGAGGTAGGGCTGCAGAACGGAGACAGAATACTTGAAGTGAATGATGAACCTGTTCAATATTTCGACAAGATCAATGCCTCTCTCATGCTGGGCGATCACATGACCATCGAACGCAATGGGGAGAAAATGGACCTTGCCATTCCAACCAATTTTATTGAAAAAATCGTAGAGAAAGGCCGTCGTTCCATCTTGCTCATGCCACGTGTTCCTTGTATCATTGGCGAAATCGGAGAAGGAACCGCTGCAGCTAAAAGTGGATTGAAGGCAGGCGACAGGATCATTGGAATTGACAGTACAGAGATCCGCTTCTTTGATCAGGTAAAACCAAGTATCATCAACAAGGCCGGAGATACTGTGATGTTGACTGTGTTGCGTGATGGCGAAAAGCTCTCCATTTTCACCAAAATCAATGCCGATACTTCCATCGGGTTTTTTCCAACCATACTCAGTATGGATGAGATGGAGGCTGAAGGGTTGTATAAATTTGAACACCGAAATTATTCATTCTTCGCATCCATTCCCGCTGGTGTTAGAAAGGCCAATGAGAAGCTGGGTGATTATGTGTCGCAATTCAAAAAAATACTCAACCCCTCAACAGGTGCCTACAAAGGTCTTGGTGGATTCAAATCGATGGGCTCTATTTTTCCCAAGTACGGATGGGATTGGGAAGCCTTCTGGAACATCACAGCATTCTTCTCAATAGTATTGGCTTTCATGAATCTCTTGCCTATACCGGCTTTGGATGGCGGTCATGTGATCTTCACCATTTATGAGATGATCACCCGCAGAAAACCCAATGAGAAATTCCTGGAGTATGCACAGATTGTAGGTATGGTCCTTCTTTTTGGATTGATGATCTACGCCAATGCAAACGACTGGCTGGGTTGGGGAAGAAACAGGTAGCCCTGTATTTTAGAGATACAGATAGTATGGTTGCAGCAACTGGCTGAAGGTTTCTGTGTATTGTTCGCCTTCATCATGTATGAAGATTTCTTCCTCACAACATTGTTTTTCCTCTTTGGAAAACATGAACATTGCCCTGAATGGTGTATGCTTTCTGGAATGAGATACGTTTGCTGTTTTCAAAGGAAACCAGCCCATTGATAAAGCCAGTTCGAGACAATTCTTTTTCCTGTAAAATGGCAACAAAATAAATAAAGGGCCGCTTCCATTGATCAGGTTTGAAGCGATCTGGAAGAGTTGTTCAAGTGATAGCCCTTCTTCATGCCTGGCATAATTGATCCGCTTATCATCTGATGTAAGCTGATCCTGATGAAAAGGCGGATTTGAAATGATTACATCATATCCATGTTGGTTATGATGGTTTATATCCTGATGAAACGTATTGATTCTTTCTGAGAAGGGACTTCTTCCGATATTTTCTTTCAATTGATGATAACATGATGATTCAATCTCAACCGCATCAAGGCTCGCATCAGTTTCTTGAGCAATCATGAGCGACAACAATCCGGTACCTGCTCCGATATCCAATATTTTTTTGGGACGTTTCAGTTGATGAGTTGTCCATGCACCAAACAGACAGCTGTCAGTTGTTACCTTCATTGCACAACGATCCTGCTCAATGGCAAACTGTTTGAATTGAAAAATCGACCTTCCCATGTTGATTACCAGCTTGCTCTTGCAGATGCTGAGATGGAAAGGGGTGCACGATGCCCGGAAAGGTATTTGTGATATCCTGTAATGGCGATCATGGCAGCATTGTCTGTGCAATATTGAAAAGAAGGGATGTGTACTTGCCAGCTGTATTTTTCCCCATAGCTATTCATGGCTTCTCTCAATCCCTTATTAGCAGATACGCCACCAGCCATGCAAATGTTTCTGATTCCTGTTTCCAGACTTGCCTTTTTCAATTTCTTCATCAGGATCTCTACAATACAATGTTGAATAGATGCACAGAGGTCAGCAAGATTTTTTTGGATGAAATCAGGATCCTCCTTTAGCTTTTTTTGTAAAAAATAAAGAATCGAAGTTTTTACACCGCTAAAGCTAAAATTCAATCCTTCAATCTGTGGCTCTGGAAAATCAAATGCGAGAGGATTGCCTTCCTGCGCATAGCGGTCAATTAGTGGTCCTCCGGGATAGGGTAGTCCCAACAATTTAGCCGATTTGTCAAACGCTTCTCCTGCTGCATCATCCAGTGTTTCTCCGATCACTTCCATGTTGAGCGGTGATGTGCAGCGTACAATCTGCGTATGTCCCCCACTTACTGTGAGACATAAAAAGGGAAATTCCATTGCTGGTTTTTCAATCAGATTAGAAAGCACATGTGCTTGCATATGGTGTATGTCAATCAAAGGAATATCGAGTGAGAGGGCTAGTGATTTGGCAAATCCAGTGCCGACCAGCAGAGCGCCGATCAATCCAGGAGATTGCGTAAAGGCGATGGCGTGGAGTTGTGAACAATGTATGCTTGCTTCCTTTAATGCCCTGTCAACAACCGGAACGATGTTTTGCATGTGAGCGCGACTGGCTAATTCCGGAACTACGCCGCCATATTGTTGATGGATCTCTTGTGAAGCAATGATGTTGGAGAGGATTTTGCCATTCAAGCAAACAGATGCGGCAGTTTCATCGCAGGACGATTCAATTCCTAAAATAAATACCTCATCATTTGCCTTCATTGGGCAAAGGTAGGTACTCTATTTTATTCACATGAATACGACCTGGAGCCTCAATATTTTTTTCCAGGCTGGAAAAACAGATTTTTGCTGGTCCGGTTTTGGATAAGATTGATTTGTTGGATTCTAAAACAGGCAGGTAGTGATTTCCGGAATGATCAATAAGTTCAAATGAAGAGCTCTCTGTATTTTTTGAGAAAACCACAGTCACCATCATTTCATTGGAACAACTTACTGGATCAATGGGCTCCTTCTCTTTTATCATGCTGATGGTTGCTGCGCTCGCCAGTAATAAACCTGCACCCAAAACCAGTAACATGAGCACGAGTGACCTCTTGCTCCAGAGTGGCTTTGGTGTAGGAGACATATACATAGGTGCAAGTTACCAAGGGATGCTTTTACTCCTCAAGTAATAAAGTAGCAGTTCTATTAGGTTATTAGCAGTATTATTTTGACCGGATGGCTACAACAGGGTCCATTTTTGCAGCACTCATGGCAGGGATGATGCCTGCCAAAATTCCGATGCTGATGCAAATGAAGATTGCGATGGTCAAGATGTTGATAGAAACAAAAACCGGGAAATCTAAAATGGATGTGAATACTTGTGCCAAAATAACCACCAGCATGATTCCGATCAGGCCGCCGATGATGCAGATCATGGCGCTCTCCAAAAGGAATTCCATCATGATGGTTCTCTTTTTCGCACCAATTGCTTTTTTGAGGCCTATTATCGGCGTTCTTTCCCTCACGGTTACAAACATGATATTTGCAATACCAAATGCGCCAACGATAAGACTGAGCAGGCCTATCAGCCATCCCCCAAGATTGATACTTCCAAAAAGTGATGAAACCGCTTTGCTGAAGTCGCTGATCGCGTTAAGGGCAAAGTCGTCTTCTTCTACCGGTCCAAGACGTCTTATGGAGCGCATGGCACCTTTTAGTTCATCTCTCAGTGCCTCAGTATTCATATTCTCCGGACCCTTTACAAGTATCTTAGGGTTGTTCCATCTTTCATTGAAAAGCATTTGCTTCATGAATCTATAAGAAAGTACGATGCTCTGGTCAAATTGCCATCCCTCAACAAGACTTTTTCCTTGTTTTTTGATCACGCCCACAATTACTGCTTTCTTATTGCGCAAAGAGACTTCTTTCCCCAGTGCTTTTTCTGCAGATCCAAACAGTTTTTCTGCGTTTTCATGACCGATGAGAATGCTTGCTGTTCCATAGTCGAATTCCATTTGGTTCAGGTATCTGCCATATTGGATTTCGATGGGCTGTATCTTGTCAAATTCTTCGGTTATGCCATGGTAGTTGATTCCATCCAGCTTGTCGTTGTCATATTGTATGAACGACTGTGTTGTAAAATTGAAAACAACATTGATATCAGCGCCGATTTTTTCTTTTAGAAGTTTGGCTTCGATTAGTCGAGGACTCGGTCTGTTCACATATTTCCACCAGGGGTATTCAGCACCACCTTGATAATCCCATTTGTCGATGTAAATGGTATTGTTGCCCAGTGATTTTACGCCGTCCTGTATATTTTTCTCCAGTGAACTGACCGTGGCCAGTACCCCAATGATGCAGAAGATACCGATGGTTACCCCAAAAAGTGAAAGGAAGGTGCGCAACTTGTTCTTTCCCAATTCCTGCAGGGCAAGCTTGAATGTGGTTAGTAGAATTTCTGCGGTTCTTCTCATGATGCAAAATTAGCATTTGTGAACCTGAATATGGTTAAAAACATGCTGAAGGGAGGGTGTACGTGACAAACGGGTATTAATGTATGCTTAAAGGACGTTTTTTGACCATTCCTCCTCGGATTTCCCTGACGCTGTTGATCACAACAAATGCTTCCGGATCAATGGCCAGAATTTCTGATTTTATCTTGGCTACTTCCAGGCGGGTAACAACTGTGTAAATGATGTCAGTGTCCCGAAGAACAGTACCTTTCTTGCCATGTCCCTTCGTGCCTTTGTACATGGTGATGCCTCTGCCAAATTTATTCACGATCATGTTGCTGATTTCTTCTACCTGGTTGTTGGAAACAATTGTGAGGCCGGTATATTCTTCTATGCCCTCTACAAAAAAGTCCACTGCTTTCGAGGCAACGAGATAGGTAAGGATGGAATAGAGTGCGGATTCAATTCCCAGAATATAAGCGGCAAAGGCAAAGATGATGATGTTGAATACGAGGATGATGTCGCCTATGGAGGCAGCAAGCCTTCTGCTCAGCCAAAGGGCAAGTATTTCTGTTCCATCCAGCACACCGCCGCCTCTCATGGCAAGCCCGATACCTGCTCCCAAAAAGAATCCGCCGAAGGAAGCTACCAGGAGTTTATCATTGGTTACATGTGGATAGGGAATCAGCGTTACGGCAATAGCAAGAGAAATGATGGCAGCGAAAGTATACCAGAATAGAGAAGCACCAAATTGTCGGTATCCCATCACCAGAAAAGGTAGATTGATGATCAGAATGATGATGGAAAATGGCAATCCTGTAAGATTGGTCAGGAGCAATGATATCCCGGTGGCACCGCCATCGATGAAGTGACTGGGGAGCAGAAAGCTTTTCAATCCGAACCCCGCCGAGATTACTCCCAGCACAACAAAAATGAGGCTCTTGATGTTGGAGAACCATCTCGTACTATTTGAATTCCCAGTCCTTTTCTTCTTCATCCCATAAAATTAAGAATTTCCCTCCTTCAACCTCCCTCAACCCCCCTCAACCTCTCTCAACATTTGTATTTATCTTCGCGCCTCACCATGAAGTACGAAAACGAGATCAGGAAGAGGCGGACGTTCGCGATCATCTCACACCCGGATGCGGGAAAAACTACGCTTACAGAAAAATTCCTTCTGTTCGGAGGTGCGATTCAGACTGCCGGAGCGGTAAAAAGCAATAAGATCAAAAAGCATGCTACCAGCGATTTCATGGAGATCGAACGACAAAGGGGTATCAGCGTGGCCACTTCGGTGATGAGCTTTGAATACAATGGTACCCTGATCAATCTTCTTGATACTCCTGGTCACAAGGATTTTGCAGAAGATACCTATCGAACGCTTACGGCAGTTGACAGTGTAGTGCTCGTGGTGGATGCGGTAAAGGGAGTAGAGGAGCAGACCCGAAAACTCATGGAGGTCTGCCGTATGCGCGACACTCCGGTCATTGTCTTCATCAACAAAATGGATCGGGATGGCAAAAATCCATTTGATCTGATGGATGAGATCGAAAAGGAACTAAAGATTCATTTGCATCCGCTGAGCTGGCCCATCAACAACGGTAAGGATTTTAAGGGTGTTTACAGTTTGTACGATAAAAGTTTGCTTCTCTTCCAGGCCAATCAGAAAGTGACGGAAGAAGACAGCATCATCCTGAATGATCTTGATGGTCAAGAGTTGGATGAGTACGTAGGAGAGAAGGATGCAACGCAACTCAGAGAGGATGCCTTCCTGATTGAAGGAGTGTACGGAGATTTTGACAATCAGGCTTACCTGAAAGGACAAACCGCACCCGTTTTTTTTGGCAGTGCCATCAACAATTTCGGTGTCAAGGAATTGCTGGATACATTCATCAGGATATCTCCAGAGCCCAGGAGTAGGGAAACATCATCCAGGCTAGTGGATGTTCAGGAAGATAAGTTCAGCGGATTTATTTTCAAGATCCATGCCAACCTGGATCCCAAGCACCGCGATAGGATTGCGTTTCTGAGGGTTTGTTCCGGCAAGTTTGAGAGAAATAAGTTTTATCATCATGTAAGACTGGATAAAGATGTTCGTTTCAGCAATCCCTATAGCTTCCTGGCGAGGGATAAGGATGTGATTGAAGAGGCTTATCCGGGTGATGTCATCGGTTTGTTTGATACCGGAAACTTCAAAATCGGAGATACCTTAACCGAAGGGGAAAATTATTACTATACCGGAATACCCAGTTTCTCTCCTGAGATCTTCAAGGAGGTGGTGAACAAGGATCCAATGAAGACCAAGCAACTTGAAAAAGGCTTGAATCAGCTGACGGATGAGGGTGTGGCTCAATTGTTTACGCAACACAATGGAAACAGAAAGATCATCGGATGTGTGGGAGATCTTCAGTTTGAAGTGATACAGTATCGATTGCTGCAGGAATACGGAGCGTCGGTGCAATTCAATTCATTGCCTTTTTACAAAGCTTGCTGGCTGACTGCCGAGGATAAAAATAAGTTGGATGAATTTACCCGTTTCAAGACGGCGAATATTGTGACGGACAAAGACGGACACACGGTTTATCTGGCACAAAGTGAATGGTTCCTGAATACAGAGATTGCTAACAACCCCTCTATACAATTTCACTTCAGCTCGGAGATACACAAGTGATTTGCTTAAACCCCTGTATAGTTAAACGGCGTAATCCTCTTCAGCTCTGCTTTCACAGAAGCCTTTACTTTCAACTTGGTAATGAAAGCATGGATTGATTTTTTATTGATTCCTCCTTTGCCCCTCGTGAGTTCTTTGAGTGCTTCGTAAGGTTGGGGGTAGTTTTCTCTGCGCAGGATGGTTTGAATCGCTTCAGCCACAACGGCCCAGTTTTTGTCCAGATCTGCATGAATGGCATCTTCATTCAGCAGCAATTTGCCAAGTCCTTTGTTGATTGAATTGATGGAAATGAGGGTATGGGCAAAGGGTACTCCGATGTTTCGAATCACCGTAGAATCGGTAAGATCACGTTGCAGTCTGGATACAGGCAACTTAGCAGAAAGATGTTCAAAAATGGCATTGGCCAGTCCGAGATTACCTTCAGCATTTTCAAAATCGATGGGGTTAACCTTGTGCGGCATGGCTGAAGATCCAACTTCACCCTTTTTTGTTTTCTGTTTGAAATAATCCATGGAGATATAACTCCATATATCTCTGCAAAAATCGATGAGGATGGTATTGATTCTTTTGATGCCATCGAAATGGGCGGCCAGATTATCGTAATGCTCAATTTGGGTGGTAAATTGTTGCCTTTGGAGTCCTAGTTTGTCCTGGCAAAACTTATTGCCAAACCTTACCCAGTTCATTTTCGGATAGGCAACGGTGTGCGCATTGAAGTTGCCGGTGGCACCGCCAAACTTGCAGGAATAGGGAACCTGGTTGAGAAGGGTCAATTGATTTTCCAATCGCTCAACAAACACCATGATTTCTTTGCCTAATCGGGTCGGAGAGGCGGGTTGTCCGTGCGTTTTGGCCAGCATGGGTATCTTCTCCCAGGTGGTGGCCAGTTTTTTCAGACTGATGGTAAGGTTGGCGATGGCGGGATAGTATTCCGTTTCCAGTGCTTCTTTCCACATCAGGGGAACGGCTGTATTGTTTACGTCTTGAGAGGTGAGTCCGAAATGAACGAATTCCTTCAGGTTGCTCAATTCAAGTCCGTCCAGTTCTTTTTTAATATAGTATTCCAGTGCTTTAACGTCGTGGTTGGTAACCTTTTCCAGGTTCTTTATATTTTGGGCTGTTTCCGGGTTGAAATCCGCATACAATTTTCTCAGCTGGTTTGCTTTTTTACCATCCAATCTGAACAATTTCTGCTGAGAAAGGGCGATGAAGTACTCAATTTCGACCCTGATCCTGTATTGCATCAACGCAAATTCTGAGAAATAGGCGGAAAGATTCCCCACCTGTTGGCGGTATCTTCCATCGATCGGGGAGAGGGCGGTGAGGGAGTTGAGTTCCATTATACGCTGGGATTGGTGTAACTTGCGGCAAAATTACGTCAATATTGGTGGACAGGAAAATCAGGGTTGGAGCGGTTAATTATCTGAATACCAAGCCATTTATCTATGGATTGGAAAATGGTCCGGTGAAGGATCAGATAGAGTTGGTGCTGGATTATCCTGCCCGGCTGGTGAATTTGCTGAAGAATGGGGAGATTGATATAGGTCTGGTGCCTGTTGGGGCACTGCCAGGATTGGGAGAATATCATATCGTTTCTGATTATTGTATTGGTACGGAGGGGGAGGTCGCTTCTGTGGCTGTGTTCAGTGAGGTGCCCATGGAAGAAATAGAGACCGTTTACCTGGATTATCAATCAAGGACTTCGGTTCTGCTGTGTAAGTTGTTATTTGAGAAACATTGGAAGAAAGAGGTTGTATTCCTGGAGGCAGGGGATGAGGGCTATTTGGATCAGATTAAGGGTACGACTGCCGGACTTATCATTGGGGATCGCGCCTTGATGAATCGCTCAAAATATCCGTTTATATATGATCTGGGCCTGGGCTGGAGGGAAATGACAGGTCTGCCGTTTGTGTTTGCGGTGTGGGTGAGTTTGAAAAAAATCGAAATATCTTTTACTGCAGCGTTAGATGACTCAATCTATCAAGGAATTGTACATAAAGAGAAAAGCGTTTCTGTTTATATTCCTTACTATGATGTAAAAACATATTTCGATCATAACTTAAGTTACAATTTAGATGAAGGCAAGAAAAAAGGACTTTTCAATTTTCTTGGTAATCTCTAGTTGCAAAAATATTCAGCTGTATATCAAATGGAGAGTTTGATTTCTTTTTGCTGAATGGAATAGGGTAGATGTTGTTTGCTTCTTTTATATAAAAGTTAAACCCCGATTTTTTTAACACACTCAGAATTTCAATCAATTTATGTTCTTCCTGAAAATTAGAGTGAAATTCAATGAAAAGATTTTTAACAAAATGTAGCTTGTCTTTACAATCCATTAAAACTTCAAATTCAGCTCCTTCAATATCTATTTTCAGAAAATCAATCTCTTGAACAAGCAAATCGGCAAGTCTTATTGCTTTTAATCTTTGAGACAATTGATCAGTATTTTGATTTTTGTTGATCTTGCCACCCATTGCTCCTGCTGTTTCAAAAATAATCTCCTCATCGTTATTCCATACCGGGTTAGGTAATACTTCAATGTCATTGAACCCCCATTCGGCTATATTCTTGTTTAAGATTTCAAAATTGACTTTATCCGGCTCAAATCCTTTTATAATCGCATTTTTAAATACTTTTTTATAATACAATATACTCATGCCGATGTGGGATCCGCAATCAATTATATAAGGGTTCAATTTTTTTGTTTCGAATGCATATGCCTTTTCAAAGAAAATTTCTTTTAAACAATGAACAATTTCTTCGTCACGCAGGTAGTTAACTTTCTTTCCACTGATAGTGATACTCTTTGGTGATATTGTTTGCCTGTGTTTAATTATTTTTTCTTGGATCCATCCAATGCCAACTTCTCTGTATGGCGATTTTTTAAAAAGTAATTTTTGAATAAATGAGTTTATCGACATTTATTTTCGGTTTTTACCAAGTAAAACTAGATGAATTTTAGAAAACTTCGCTGCCAAAATAATTTCAATGTCAGACTGGATCGCTATTTCTTTCAAAAGCGGCAAGTTGAAAACATGGTGGTGAACACATCTATTCTCATGGTTGAGTAAAGTTCTTTTTTTGAAATCCGAATAATTCATACTCCCTGGGTCCATTGCAAGATCATGAAGCTCCAAAACTTCCTCGAAATGTGTGCTGTCATCCTCTTTTGTATCATTTTTTAGATCTTGTATAAGATGATCAATAGTTGTAACAGGTCTCAAGTGATCAAATGTCCCTTCTTTATTAGGTACAACAAATAGAAAATATCCATCCGGCTTTACAACTCTTTTCCATTCTTTTATAGTCTTTAGTGGATTTGCGAGATGTTCAATGTTGTGTGAAGAAAGCAAAAAAGAGTACTTTGAGTCTTCAATTTCGTGAAGGTTACTTGCTTCTTTGATATATTGTATGCCTGTGGTACCTTCTATTTCAAATAAGCTATTATCTTGTAGAGATCCTTCCCACACAGTTTGATTACTAAAATTAACATTATCAAGTGATTTTATATTTTTATACAAAGGCAGGAATCCTTTTTTTGTAAATATCTGACTTGGGCCTCCTATTTCAATACCAGTCTCACCAGAGAACCTTTTACAAATATCTTTATGATTAATCATGCGCTTAGGGAAAAACTTTCTATAATAGTTCTCGATAGGGGTTAGAGCTTTTCTCATGATTGTATAAGTTTTCCAAAACATTTATTTTTAAAATCTTTTCTAGCAGCAAATATCGCTCTGATTGTTATTGCTCTTTCGTCACCATATAGGAGAGCATTTTTAATTTCATTCAGAATATTTCCCCATTTTAGACAATGGTGATGATTTGGGTGCTTAACTCGGAGGTATAAATTATTTCTTATCAGATAATATATCCTTGTGCTACTGTGTACTGCTCTTTTTGATTTTTTTAAATATGGAGTAATTACTTTTTTTGTTTCTCCTAAGGAATGTTTGATTTTGATTTTGTGATATAATATAGTTTTGTACTCATTTTGAAAAAGTCTAATGCAAAAATCAGTATCTACGCCATCAATAAAAATATTTTCATCAAAATTTCCAATTTTTTCTGCCAAGGAAATATTTATAATGCTTCCTGATGTGATCAAAATTTTATTGATTTCGTTATGTTCAACTTTGGATGTTTCATCATAGCAAACACCAAACATCCCAATATTTATATCATTATTATCCTTGATTAATTGTATGTAATTTGCTAAGGCATTATCTGTGAATGATGAATCTTGGTCCATCGTCAGAAGATGGCTATAGTTGTTATTGATGCAATATAAAATCGCCTGATTTAATCTATGGGCAATTCCCTGGTTATTTCTATCAGAATAATAAACAATTTTATCTGAGTGAATGAGATTTTGATCAAAATTTGGATTTTCTGAGTTGTCAAAAACCAGCATTTTATCAACAACTTGTATATAAGATGAGATATTTCTGTAAATGGTATCATCATGTTTATATAGAATGACTGATGCAGCTAATCTCATTTTTTTGTAATTTTAAAATTACATGATACCCAATATTTCAATCTGTATTCCCGCATACAAAAGGGTTAATTTTCTTCAAAGGCTATTACATTCAATTGAATTCCAAAAGTACAAGAATTTTGAAGTAATTATCACAGATGATAGTAGTGAAGATTGTGAAGTAGAAAATCTGATCAAATTTAATTCCTATACTTTTAAAATACGCTATTTCAAGAACCCAATTCCTTTGGGTAGTCCCAGGAATTGGCTGGAATGCATAAGTAAGGCAAATGGTTCATGGATTAAGATTATGCACGACGATGACTATTTTCTTGATTCATCCTCTCTTGATGTTTTTGCTTCACACATTAAAAATGACATTGACTGCATTTTTTCAGGCTATTATGCAGTTTACGATAATGGCAGTGTTATTGATAATACAATTTCAAAAAGCCTGTTTTCATCAATCGTTAAGTCTCCTATGAAGCTTTTTGCCAGTAACGTTATTGGTCCACCATCTGTGATGATGTTCAGAAACCATTTACAAGAATCCTTTGATCCCCGTTTAAAATGGATCGTTGATTGGGAGTTTTATATTCGATTGGCTGATCAATATCGTCTTGTGTATATTGAAAACCCATTAATCAACGTCGGGTATAGTGATTCACAGATAACCAATAGTTGCTTCCTTAACCCTCAAGTAGAAATACCTGAGACTTTACTGTTTACAGAGAAGCATTCTAAAAGAATATTCAATTCAATTTGGTCATATGATGCTTGGTGGCGTCTCATTAGAAATTTAAAAATTAGACAAATTGATCAATTTCTATCTTTTTCTGGAAAACTACCTATAAACAGTAATATTTTAAGAATTATACAGTTCCAATCATATTTTCCTCTTTCTGTATTGAATATTGGTTTTTTTTCTAAGGTACTTATGTCCTTATCGTTTTTATTTAACAAAGTGAAATGATTTCAATCATCATCATCAATTACAACACTTTTTCAATTACCTCTGATTGTATCAGGTCAATTGTTAAATACACTCATGGTGTTGATTATGAAATTATTTTGGTTGATAATGCCTCAATTGAATGCGAGCCGGAATTATTTTTGAATGACTTTCCTGGTATCAAGTTAGTCAAAAGCCCTTCAAATCTTGGTTTTTCAAAAGGCAATAATCTAGGTATCAGCCATGCAAAAGGTGATGTGATGCTGTTATTAAATAGTGATACATATTTTACAGATAACATCTTGTATAAAACCTTGACTTATTTTGATTCGTTGGAAAATGTTGGTTTTTTGGGAGTTAAAATGGTATACCCAAATGGTAGCATTCAACATACTGCCAGAAAGTTTCGATCTATTGGATGGGAATTATTGGATCTATTTAGGTTCATTCCCATGATATTGCCCTACCACGTTCGTGCACGCTTGATGCAGGGTAAATATTTTAAAGGAGATTTTAATATGGAGTGCGATTGGCTGAATGGCGCTTTTCTCATGTTCAACAAAAGTCTTTTGTCTAAATTCACTGAGGGTAAATTAGATGAAAGATTTTTTATGTACGGCGAAGATCATTTGTGGGGATACCAGGTTAAACTGTTGGGATTACATAACTATTATTATAATTCTTCCAGTATTGTTCATATTAACAATGCAAGTACATCTCCTGACAAACGCATTCAATTGTTGAAAACCATCTACCGTAATGAACTTGAAATTGCGAAACTCAGAAAAGGGGATGGAGTATATTATTGGATTTTCCTCGCGATATATGGTTTAAAAGAACAATCGAGAATTTTGATAAAATCAATTTTTGATCGACAGCAATAATTTTAGTAACTCATCTGTAATATTATCCCAGCTGTACCTCCTATAAAATTGTTCATTTACACCCATGCTTTTTTTTGAAGCACTGAGAATTTCCTCAGTAAACTTGTCCCAATTATTATCTTCAATTTTTTTTAAATAATCACCGCACAATTCACTTTCAACGCCAATTGCTCCTGTTTTTGTAGAAATACAATAGCAGCCCATCGCCAATGCCTCAATCAATTTGGTTTTTACTCCACCACCACTTAGTATAGGATTGATAAATATGTCAGCAGCGCCGGTGTATGAATCTATATCATCTACAAAGCCTGTATAAATGCCATAATTCATTTGTGCTATTCTCTCCCTGTAAATATCCGGTAATCCTTTTCCAGCAATTATCATGTTGTACTGGAAACCGGCATTATTTAAGCGAGGAATGATATCTTCTAGAATATGTTCCACTGCCTCCAGATTTGGATGATAGCTAAGTACACCATTAAAGAAAATCAATGGCTTTGAATCATCCAATCCATGTTTGCTGCATACTATTTTCTTTTTTTCTTCTTTGTCAGAAGGTAGAGAGGATTGTTGAATACCATAAGGCACTATACTTGTTTTCCCTTCATCAATCTTCATCTTTTGCACCATCCATTGTTGGTCCTCATGGGTAATACAAAAAACATGGTCAGCTTTTTTCAGTATCCAAGTTTCATAGATTTTGAGCAATTTCCACCATGATTTATGAAGGGATCGAAAACGAAGGTATTCTATGTTATGGGTATGAATGATCAATTTCAGGGCCAACATTTTTTTTAGCAGTATTCCCATCCATCCGATATATGGATGTTCAATAATGAGAATCCCGATTTTATTCTTTTTTAATAATTGGTAAATACGAATGAATCCAACTATATCAAAATAGCTGTATGGATTTTTAGAGAGCAATGGCTTCAGCTCATAGCTCAAATTATTATCGAATTTATTGTTTGCTGTACCCAAAGCATATACCTTGGTTTTTTCACCAAGGTGATGAAGGAACTGGGCAATGTATTTTTGCCCTCCTGATTGAGCAGGTAAAAATTTGTACGAAACAATGTTCGCAACCTTTGTCATTATTGTTATGCTTTTGCTTTGTTGTCTTTGTATGACATAAATAAGCTTCCCAACAACAACAACCAGATCATACCGCTTGCAGCAATGGCTACAGGCACTCCTTTCGAATAAGAATCAGGCTTGAACTCAAATTTTATATCATGCTTTCCTGACGGTATCACTATCCCCCTTAATACATAATTGGTTTTGTATATATCAGTTTCCTTTCCGTCGATATAAGCTTTCCATCCCTGCTTGTAATACACCTCACTGAATACAGCAAATCTTGATCCGGTAGTATTGGACTGATAATAAATCCTATCGTGGTCATTGTTTGTCAACCATATTGAATCGCCAGACTGATTATTAACAATATTTGTCTTTAGCTCGGTTTCTATTACAGCAGTATTTCGTATTTTCAGGGAGTCCAGGCTGCTCATGACTTTTGCAGGATCCTTGATGGTAGATACGGAATCTACGAGCCAGCAGGCACCAGCAGCATTTGGATTCACTTGGTATGTCATCTGATTGCTTTGGGGATCCCTGAAAATGATGTATTTGGTATTCAGCATGTCGAGGGTAGGAGCACAGTTTGGAAACTTATACAATTGTTTCTCTATCAGATCCTGGTAGATGCTAAGCTTTGCAGCATGATATCCACCTATGTTCTGATGGAAAACACTGGGATTGGCATACCCATTAAAGGCAGCTGATATCCCGTTGGATACATCCAATACCCTGTAATATCCTGTGTCTTTAGCAATTTCAATATTGTGCGGTGCTGCAGTGAAGGTTTGTGAATACTCCTCTTCCTCTTGATAATTACTTTCATTAAGATACTTGCTGTCAATACTGAATAGGTCAATCATAGAGGCTATGCCAACAACGGCCAGCGTTACAGTAGCATTGAGCTTATTTTTTAAATACAACCATATTGCACCTGCAGCAATGAGAATGAAAATCAACGATCTCATCAGATCACCCTCTGCCATTCCCTTCCTGTCATCTTGAACTGCTTTGATGAAGGTTTTGGCATATGGTTGAACTGCATTTCTTTGTTGTTCATCAGCGATTTCGCTCACCTGTTTCAGCAGATTTTCGTCGTTCACCGTTTTGAAATCGGCGGTAAAATAGAAAAGAAGGGCAAACACAAATACTCCTCCAACTACATACAAACCCTTCTTATACTGAATCATTTTTTCCTTCAGCGAGTTGTTGTACAACAGTTCCTGTGCTGCAATTACCGCACTCATGGCAAAAAGGAAGGTGGGTACAACCATGATCATACTGGGAGCTCTGAATTTGTTGTACAAAGGCAGATGCTCAAGCAGAAATACATTGAAACCCTCAAAATAGCTTCCCCAGCTCATCATGAAAGTAAGGGCTATGGATCCGATCATCCACCATTTGTGCTTGTTGGGTATGAACGATAATCCCAGCAATGCCAGAAAACAAATGATGGCTCCGGAGTAGGGTGGACCAGAAGTGCCTGATGAGATTCCACCCCAGTAAAATTGAAGAAAACCTTGCAGTTGCTGTCCCAGTTCCTGCGGCATTTGCTGCAAAGCTTCAACGGCTTTTGAATTTTCCTGTTCAACTTCCATGTTTCCGGTACTTCCCCCGTAGATCCTGGGAAACATCATCACCAGTGGCTCTGTTTTATAAAAACTATAGCTCAGCGCATATTCCTTGTTCAGTCCTGTTTTGTTGTTGTTGCTTTTTTCATCAGCCAGCACACTGCCACCTCTTATGGATTCTTTGGTATACTCATAAGTGGTGGAGAGCAACACTGCATTGCTGGTAATTCCTAACAGTCCTGCAAAAAGGGCCAGTCCCATTACCTTGAAAAGGTGTACAAATTCCTTCTCTTTGATCCAGTGGATCGCATGTGCAAGCGACATGAAGAATACGATGATGAAGGCATAGTAAGCAATCTGAGGGTGGTTTACACTGATCAGTAAGCCGGAAAAAAGAGCAGTCAGCGCCGTTCCCAGCCAGTATTTTTTCTCAAACAAAAGCAGAATTGATCCAATCAGTGCCGGGATATAGGCGATGGCAAGCATTTTGGTATCGTGACCAACAGCAACAATGATAGGGTTATAGGTGGCAAAAGCATAGGAGAGTCCGCCCAAGATCCCCAGATATGGATTTATTTTCAGGATTTGTGTGAGGATATAGAAGCAGATCGCTGCAAGGATGAAAAAATAAAGCGGTTTGGGAAGACCCATTGTAAGCAGTGAATAAACATATCCTATGGAGAGGGGATTAGGAGCATACATGGCGATCTGGTATCCTGGCATACCACTGAACATACCATTGGTCCAAAGTGGCAATTGTCCTGTTTTCTCTTCATATTTCCGCTGGTCCTCGTACATTGATTTCCATTGAATATTATCCGACTGCTGCAACACTTTACCTTCCAGCGCGGGCTTGCAAAAGATCACGGCTACTATAGCAAAGGTGATGATGGCAATAAGATGGGGCAGGAGGAGTTTGAAACTGAAATTCTTCATTTATAGTCAGTTATAATTTTAAAAACAGTGTGGTGAAAACAAAGATATTGATATTTATTTCAGATAAATATTGTAAAAATCTTATATTTGATTACTCGAAACTACTAGATCCAAATCCTTGGGCGACCACCAATTTATCACCCAAACCCTTTAGTAGTATGAATCCGTTCAAATCCATAACTGGAATTGTATTTTCAGCACTTTTGCTTGCTTCTTGTCAGAAAGACGAAGCATTTACCAAACAAAATCTTGCCCTTGATCTTGAAGCTGCTGCCAACAATCCTCAAGTAGGAGGACAGCCTGAATTTGTTGCCAACGAATTGCTGGTCAAATTCAAGGCAGGTACATCCGTTGCCTCTCGTGGAAAAGCCTTGGGGCTTCTCGGTGCTTCTGTCAAGGAACACATCCATACCGGCGCGATGAAGCGTTCAAATGATAATGAAGGAATTTATCTCTTGAAAGTCAATGCCAACGCTCTTGATGCAATCACTAAAGCAAAAGGTTTGGGCGAAGTAGAATATGCTGAACCCAATTGGATCTATCAGCATCAGGCAACATCTAATGATCCCTTGGTTTCTAACGGATCACTCTGGGGTATGACTGGCTCATTTGGAAGTCAGGCTTCTGTGGCTTGGACCCAAAATAATACTGGTTTATCTACCGTTTTTGTTGGAATTATCGATGAAGGCTACCAGTTCGCTCATGTTGATCTTTCTGCGAATGCAGGCATTAATCCAGGCGAGATACCAGGAAATGGATTGGATGATGATGGAAACGGATACAAGGATGATGTTTATGGCTGGGATTTTGATGGTAATAATAACACCGTCTATGATGGTACAGGGGATGATCATGGAACCCATGTGGCAGGAACAATTGGTGCTGTCGGAGGCAATGGCATTGGTGTTGCTGGAGTTAATTGGAATGTAAAGATGATGAATGCAAAGTTTTTGGGTGCTTCTGGTGGTACTACTGCCAATGCCGTAAAAGCTGTTGATTATTTTACAAATCTTAAAACCCGGGCTACAAATCCAGTTCCAATAATAGCTACAAATAATTCATGGGGAGGTGGTGGATATACCCAGTCATTGTTTGATGCTATTCAACGCGCAAATAACGAAGGTATACTTTTTGTTGCCGCTGCTGGAAATAGTGGAGCAAATATTGATAGGCGACTGAGCTATCCAGCGGCCTATTCCAATCCAAATGTTATTTCTGTTGCTTCAATTACATCAAGTGGAGCCTTATCATCATTTTCAAATTATGGGGCTAAAAATGTTGACTTGGGTGCTCCTGGAAGCGCGATCACATCTACTTTACCGGGTAACACATATGGCTCTTATAGTGGAACTTCCATGGCTACTCCTCACGTAACTGGTGCAGTAGCCTTGTACAAGAGTTTATTTCCAAGTGCTACAGCTGCAGATATCAAAACTGCAATTTTAAATAAAGGAACTGCAACATCATCACTTTCAGGAAAGACTGTTACTGGTAAACGCCTGAACGTCTCCGGTTTCTAGAAATCAATTTATGTTTTTTCGAAAAGCATCCCCCTCGGGATGCTTTATTTTTGTACCTTAATACAAATATTCAGTCATGGGTTTCATCAAAGAATTCAAAGAATTTGCCCTCAAAGGTAATCTGGTAGATATCGCTGTCGCCTTCGTAATGGGTGGTGCATTTGGTAAAGTGGTTTCTACCTTCACTGAGAAATTGGTTGCGCCACTCATCGGTCTGCTCACCGGTGGTACTAACTTTTATGATAAAAAACTCACCCTCGTTGCTGAAGTAGCAGAAGTCAAAGACCCAGAGGGGAATGTAGTAATTGCCCATAGCGACGGGGTTGCCATCGAATGGGGTGCATTTGTAACAGTAGTGATTGACTTCCTCATCGTAGCCTTCGTTATGTTCCTCATCATAAAGGGTCTCAATTCCCTCAAAAAGAAAGCTGAGGAATCACCTGCTGCTCCTCCTGCACCATCAGCTTCAGAAGAACTGCTGAGAGAGATAAGGGATGAATTGAGGAATAGGAAATAGGAGATGGGAGATGGGAGTTGGGAAGTCCCAATTCCCAATATCAAGAATACATTGATTTCACAATTTCAGAAACCACCTTGTCGATAGGTAGGGTAACTGACCCTGCATGGAATTCTTCCATCGGAACAAGTCTGAACGTTTCTGTTTCCCTCTTCTCCTGATAAACAGCCAGCTGCTGCTCGTCAAAATCAAAAGGACGGTCGCGCAACGGTACCTTGATCTCCTCCAAAGGATAGACCCGATAATAAATGGAAACAATCTGATGGTCAGGATTGAAAGCCGACATCTGGAAAAAATCCGTGGTGTACAAATGTTCACCCACCCTTACCGGCAAATTCATTTCCTCCATGAACTCTCTGGCCAGACATTCCCTTGTTCCCTCTCCAAATTCCAATCCGCCCCCGGGAAACTTCGTATAATACCCCCCACGGATATATTCATCGCTGACCAATACCTGGTTGTCGTCTGTGATCAAAATGCCGTAAATCCTCAAATTGAACATGCAAATAAATTTTAAAAAATCAGATATTAATCTCTCCGGAATATACAAAGGCAGCCGGACCAATCAGCCAGATGTCCTCATAATGCTGATCGTCAATTCGATTGAAAGAAACCGCTAGCTCACCGCCTTCTACCTTAATGCTGATCTCTTGCTTTCCGTTGTTCGTTGCATGAGCAAGCGCTGATGCTGTTACTCCTGTTCCACAACTGAGCGTCTCATTTTCTACACCTCTTTCGTAAGTTCTGACCCTTATGCCTTTTTCATCGGGACAAACAAAATTGACATTGATGCCTCTGTCTTTGTATGCATTACCATATCGGATCTTTCTGCCTTCTCCATAAATATCCATGCCTTCCACATCCTCTACAAATGATACATAGTGAGGTGATCCGGTATTCAAAATGCTCACTTGTCCCTGTCTTTCTACCTGCTGTACATCCTGCATTTTCAGATAAATACGTCCGTCTAGAATGTAGGCCTGATGTTCACCATCCATGGCCATAAAACTGTAATGATCTTTAATGATTCCACGGTCATGAGCAAACTGTACCAAGCACCTTCCACCATTGCCACACATACTCCCTTCCTGCCCGTCTGCATTGTAGTACACCATCCTGAAATCATATCCCTCCTGCAATTCCAGCATCATCAAGCCATCCGCACCAATACCAAACTTCCTGTCACACAACTTTTCAATCTGTCTGGCTGACAGATCATTGTATGAGCCATCCCTGTTGTCTACAACAACAAAATCATTCCCCGTACCCTGATATTTATAGAAATTCACTTTCATCATATTCTGTTTAAAACATGCTGGATCAAACGATCCATGGTTCCATCTGCATCCTTTGAAAACTGCTTTGCGATCCTGTTCGCTACAATAACGCTCATAGACAAACACTGATGCCCCATCATTTTACCCATTCCATATATTGCCGATGTTTCCATTTCAAAATTAAGGATCCTGAAGGTGCCTGTTCTGAACCCGGTGAGTTGCTCGTTCAGATGGGGCATCGCCAACCCCATGCGGAGGTTGCGGCCTTGGGGCCCATAGAAACCCGGACAAGTAACGGTAACGCCTGCATTACAACCATCCATGATCCTTGACAACAAAAAGGGACTCGCTCCAAAAACATAGGGTAATGATAAATTGGGGATCGTCTGCACCTGTGTTCGGAAAGCCCTCAATATTTCCTGCTCATCCTCATTGTTGCGAAAAGGGTAGAAGTGCATGAGGTTGTCTAATCCAATGCCATGTGTACTCGCCACAAAACTGTCTACAGCAACATCCGCCTGCAAAGAACCTGATGTGCCCACACGAATGATGTTCAATGATTTTTTTTCTTTTTTTTCTATCCGGCTCTCAAGGTCGATGTTCACCAGTGCATCAAGTTCGTTCATCACAATGTCAATATTATCCGGACCAATCCCCGTTGAAATCACACTGATCCTTTTGTTACCTACATATCCTGTATTGGTGACGAATTCACGGTGGTGGGAGCGGTGCTCAATGCTGTCAAAATAGCGGCTGACTTTCTCTACCCTAAATGGATCTCCAACGGTGATGATGGTATCAGCCAGTTCCTCGGGTCTGAGATCCACGTGATACACCGCACCCCGATCGTTGATGATCAATTCTGAGGCTTCAATTCGGTTCATATGGTCAAAAGTACTAAATTTGCAGCGTTCCGGTCCTGTGGCCGAGTGGCTAGGCAGAGCTCTGCAAAAGCTTCTACAGCGGTTCGAATCCGCTCGGGACCTCAAAGCGAAGGATAAAGCCTTCGCTTTTTTTGATATGGTACGCTATTCTAAATGGATCAGTCTTGCAGCTTTTGTTGTCCTCCTGGTGGCATGTTTCCTCCCATGGACCTACCACGCTGATGTAGACAAAACTTTTAATGGATTCTTTTCTGAGAAGAACATCTACGGAAAACCAGGCAAGCTATTGCTCATTTTTGGTGGACTCACAACATTTTGTTCTTTCATCAGGCTGCTCTGGTTGAAACGAACAGCTTTTTTGTCGGGTGGACTTTGTATTGCGTATGCCATTAAAAATTTCCTTCTATTTGGCTCATGTTACAGAGGCTATTGTCCGGAAAAGCAGACAGGCTTGTATCTGATGTTGATATCTTGTTTGTTGATCTTTCTGATGGCATTCCTGCCGGAATCCAAACCAAAGTCATCATCGAGTACGTAAGCGCAAGGATCTATCCCTTTTTGGCCTCTTTGGTCCAGGTATCTTTGAGCGTTACCGTTCTGTTGAATACCGGTTTTCCATCGCCACTTAATTTTTCATCCAGACAGAAATATCCCTTTCTGATGAACTGGAATTGTTCTCCGGTTTTTGCTGATTTCAATGCTGCCTCCACTTTTGCATTGGGAATGATCTCCAAACTATTCGGATTGATGTAAGTTTTGAAATCGCCCTCTTCGCTGGAAGGATTTTCTACCTGGAAAAGCCTGTCGTATAACCTTACTTCAGCCTCCTCTGCCTTCTCAACCGATATCCAGTGGATGGTACCCTTGACATTGATGCCAGAAGTATCCGATCCGCTTTTGCTCTCGGGTATATAGGTGCAATGCACTTCTGTTACTTTTCCGCTTTCATCTTTTTTAAATCCGGTACACTCAACGATGTAAGCGCTTTTCAGTCGCACTTTCATCCCCGGCGCAAGCCTGAACCATTTTTTGGCAGCCTCTTCCATGAAGTCTTCAGATTCAATCCATAGTTCCCTGCCAAAATGGAGGTCACGATATCCGCCATTGTCCTCCATTTCAGGATTGTTCTCTCCCTTCAATACTTCAGTTTGTCCGTCCGGATAATTGGTGATGATGAGTTTGATGGGGTCCAATACTACCATTCTCCTCAATGCAGTTTTGTTAAGATCTTCCCTGACAAAGAATTCCAGCAATCCCACGTCGATGATGTTCTCCCTTCTTTGAATGCCGATCCTATCACAAAAATTTCTGATTGATGCAGGTGTATAGCCTCTTCTTCTTAATCCTGAAATGGTTGGCATACGAGGATCATCCCATCCATCCACAAAGTCTTCATTGACAAGTTGGAGCAATTTTCTTTTGCTCATCACCGTATAGGTCAGGTTCAGCCTTGCAAACTCAAATTGTTGCGAAGGAAAGATCTCCAGCTGCTCAATGTACCAATTGTACAAAGGTTTATGAACTTCAAATTCAAGCGTGCAAATCGAATGCGTAATGTTCTCGATGGAATCTGATTGTCCGTGTGCAAAATCATACATCGGATAGATGCACCATTTGTCGCCAGTCCTGTGGTGATGGGTTTTCTTGATACGATACATGATCGGGTCACGCATGTGCATGTTGGGAGAGGCCAGATCGATCTTGGCCCTTAGTACTTTCTCCCCATCATTGTATTGTCCATCTTTCATGGCCGTGAACAGCGTGAGGTTCTCATCTATGCTGCGATCTCTGTGCGGACTTGGCTTTCCAGGCTCAGTGGGCGTTCCTTTGGTTGCAGCAATTTCTTCAGCAGTAAGATCATCCACATATGCCAATCCCTTTTTGATCAGATTTACGGCAAATGAATAAAGCTGATCAAAATAATCAGAGGCATAATGTTCCTCTTCCCAATCAAAGCCCAGCCATCTGACATCGGCTTTGATTGACTCTACATATTCGGTCTCTTCGGTTACGGGGTTAGTATCATCAAAACGAAGATTGGTCTTTCCGCCATATTTATCAGCCATGCCAAAATTCAGACAGATGCTTTTGGCATGTCCGATGTGCAGGTAACCATTGGGCTCGGGAGGGAAACGGGTATGAATGGATTTATGCTTGCCGCTGGCCAGGTCGGCTTCTACGATCTCTTCCAGAAAATGCAATGATCTTTCTTCACTCATGCTTGCTGATTGAGTGGCAAATTTACGGTTTTCCTGTCTTTTGCTTATGCTTGAAAGGACTTCAGCACTTTACCGATGATCTGCACGGCAGCAGTAACTTGTTCTGCTGTAATAACCAGGGGAGGGGTAAGCCTGATCTTATCGCCGTGAGTTGGCTTTGCCAGGAGTCCGTTTGCCATAAAATGCTCACAGAGCATCCATGCTGCATAAGGGTCATTGTGCTCTATTTCGATGGCATTCATCAAGCCCTTTCCCCTTATCTCCCTGATCAAGGGAGATTCTATCGATTTCAGTCCCTCTCTGAACAATTCACCCATCCGCAATGCGTTGTCGCATAAACCTTCTTCAACCAACACCTTTAGTGATTCCATGGCAACTACACTGGCAAGTGGACTCCCCCCAAAGGTTGAACCATGTTCACCGGGTTTGATCGTCAGCATCACTTCATCATTGGCCAGCACTCCGCTAATGGGGAAGGTTCCTCCGCTCAGGGCTTTGCCCAGAATCAAGAGATCCGGCTTTACTTCTTCGTGCTCACAGCAGATCATTTTTCCGGTTCTGCCCAATCCCGATTGAATCTCATCCGCCATCATCAGTACGCGATGTTTATGGCAGAGGGCTCTCACCTGACTCAGATAGCCTTCTTCGGGCAGGATAATGCCGGCTTCACCCTGAATGGGTTCAAAAAGAAAACCCACCACATTGGGGACCGACAACTTCGTTTCCAACGCTTCCATATTGTTATATGGGATGGCTTCAAATCCAGGCATGTATGGACCAAAACCTTCAAAAGAAGATGGGTCGGAACTGAAGGAAATGATGGTGCTGGTTCGACCATGGAAATTACCTTCACAGACAATGATCTTGGCGTTGTTGGGTTCAACTTTTTTGTGTTGATATCCCCAGCGCCTTGCCAATTTAATGGCGGTCTCAACCGCTTCTGCTCCCGAATTCATCGGCAGAAATTTATGAAAGCCCATTAACCCGGTGATGTATTGCTCAAATTCTCCGAGTTTGTTGTTGTAAAAAGCCCGGGAAGTGAGGGTGAGGATGGATGCCTGGTCGGTCAATGCCTTGATGATCCGGGGATGGCAGTGCCCCTGGTTGACTGCTGAATATCCGCTGAGAAAATCATAATAGGATTTGCCTTCCACATCCCAGACCAAGGCTCCTGAGCCTTTGCTGAGTACAACAGGAAGAGGATGATAATTGTGCGCGCCGAATTGCTCCTCGAGGGAGATATAGTATTGGGGGGACATGTTTTTACGAAGTAAGAGTTAGGTGATGGGAGATGGGAAATGGGAGATGGGAAATGAGAGATGGGAGATGGGAAATGGAGCCTGATGCTAGTGATTGAGCAGGTCCAGATTGGCAGATAAAAAACTGAAAGAATATTTTCCCATGATCATGGAGTAAAGCTAATCAAATTTTTTCAACGAATACATGATAATGCTCAGGCCATTGCTTTGCAGGTACTTCATTATGAAAAATGCCAAATACGGTAGAGCCGCTACCGCTCATGGCCGCATACTCAGCCCCCATTTCATAGAGTTCATCCTTTATGCTTTTCAGTTGAGGATGCGATGCGAAAACAGTTTCTTCAAAATCATTTATCAGCAATGCTTTCCATTCTTCTATCGGCATCTTAACAATCTCCTTTGAGAAAATCGCTTCTGGAGAAAGGTTGATGTTTGCAAATGCCTGAGCAGTGCTCACATGGATACCCGGACAAACCAGCACCAAATTCTTTCCTTTCAGATCAAGTGAAATCGGTTCCAGTATTTCACCTCGGCCCGTTGCGGAACACGGAGTATTATCGATGAAAAAAGGACAATCACTGCCCAATTGCAGGGCGTATTGCTTTAGTGTTGATTGATCTATTTGCAGATTGAATTTCTCATTCAGCAATTTCAGCATGAAGGCGCCATCTGAGGATCCTCCTCCCATGCCGGCACCCATGGGGATGATTTTATGCAGATGAACCTTTATGGAAGGCAGATCCGGATGATCTTTTTTCAAAAGTTTATACGCCTTGAAACAGAGGTTGCTGTTCAATTCTCCTGGTATGGGAAGTCCCGTTTGTGAAAAACTGAAGTCGCTGTCCTCAACATCATGCCGTGTAATCACTTCCAGTATGTCGTTCAACGGAATCGGCATGAAAACCGTATCCAGTTCATGGTATCCGTCTTGTCTTTTGGCTGTTACGCGCAGGCCCAGGTTGATCTTTGCATTCGGGAAGACGACCATTTTAGTCTTTTTTCCTTGAATTGATCTCGTCGCGTATGGCTATGGCTTTGATGTAATCTTCCTGTTCCAGGACATCATTCAGCAGATTCGTCAGCTCCTCCAGTCCCATTCCTTTCAGGTCGTAATTCCCTGAGGTGGGTATTGGCCTGTGTTTCTGTTCAATGGCAGGCTGGTCAGGGTTTTCCACTCCCGCAACATCAAAAATATTCTCATAAATAAAAATGGGACAACCAAATCTAACAGCCAGTGCGAGGGCATCAGAAGTTCTGGAATCTATTTCAACCGTATCCGACTCAGAACTGCAAAGCAGTTTGGAATAAAAAATGCCTTCCTGAAGATCAGAAATAACAACCTCATGTAGTTCAACATTGAAGGCCATCATGAAATTCTTCATCAGGTCATGGGTAAGGGGACGAGTGGGTTTCATCCGCTCCAATGCAACAGCGATGGCCTGTGCTTCAAAGCCACCAATCACAATAGGTAGCCTTCTCAGGCCATTCACTTCTCCCAGCACCACCGCATAGGAATTGCTTTGGGTGATGGAATGGGAGAGGGCAATGATTTCAAGCTCGATCTTCTTCATTTGATATACGAATTTACATCAATTTGTTGCCCCTTAGGTCTATTTTTGCTCCCAAAGATAAAATCATTTCTGAATGGATCGTATCGATCGCTTAAAGGAATTCATTGAAAAATTTCCGAATGATATGTTCAGCAGGCATGCATTGGCCATGGAATACCTTAAGCTGGGTAATGAAGAGGCTGCCGAAGAGGTCATGAGGGAGCTCTTGCAACATGATCCTGATCATACCGGCACCTATTACCATTTGGGAAAATTACTGGAGAAATCCGGTCGTTTTGGTGAAGCAATCAATATATTGGAAGATGGCATCAAAACCTGTGAAAAAACCGGGGCAAAGCATGACCTACAGGAACTCAAAGCTGCCTTGATGATGTTAAAAGATGAAGAAGAATGAAGGAAACTGAAAAATCAGGCCGCTCTTTAAAACTACTGTCTTTTTTCAAAGAGAAGTCATACTCGCTATGGCATCCACATGACAAACTATTTCTTGCTTGCAGCGGTGGACTTGACTCTGTGGTATTAGGCCACTTGCTCAAAGCAGCTGGTTTTTCATTTCAGATCCTGCACGCCAATTTTCAATTGAGGGGAGAGGAAAGCAAGCGGGATGAAGATTTTGTTGTTTCA
Organism: Chitinophagia bacterium; assembly: GCA_046309555.1. Classification (GTDB taxonomy): domain Bacteria; phylum Bacteroidota; class Bacteroidia; order Chitinophagales; family Chitinophagaceae; genus Pollutibacter. The sequence goes on along the minus strand of JBKCOY010000151.1, from coordinate 710 downwards.
CTTGCAGAACAATGGGGGGTAAAGGTTGAAGTCAGAAAATTTGATACTGAACAGGCCATGATAGCATCAGGCACCGGCCTTCAGGAAACTGCAAGGAATCTTCGTTACGAGTGGTTTGATGAAGTACTGGCAGAAGACACCCACACTGGTAAATGGCTGCTAACAGGTCATCATGCCGATGATCAGGTAGAAACGGTGATGATGAATTTTTTCAGGGGAACCGGTATTGCCGGTTTGAGGGGTATGAAAGAAAAAAATGGTAATCGTATTCGTCCGCTCCTATCATTTTTTCGAAAAGAACTGGAAGCCTTTGCACAGCTCCAGCAACTGGAATGGGTAGACGACAGCTCCAACCAGTCATCTAAGTATACAAGAAATTTTTTCAGACTTGAGTTGTTACCGGAAATCGAAAAAATATTTCCTGCTGTCAAACAGAATATCATTGAAACAAGCCTAAGAATGTCAGAGGTGGAACAGGTCTACACCAAAGAATTGGATCGTATTATCCATAAATTGATTCACAAAAAAGATGAATCCATTGGGGTTCCGGTGAACCTGCTCAGGATCATGTCTCCATTGGATACCATCCTTCACGCTTTATTCAGTCGGTATGGTTTTAGCGCTCAGCAGATTCCCGAACTGAAAAAACTCATGGATGCCTCTACCGGGAAATTCATTTTATCCGATACCCATCGGGTGTTGAAAAACCG
>JBKCOY010000150.1:0-42737 GCA_046309555.1 Chitinophagia bacterium | reverse complement strand
GCCTGATATAAACCGCCTGAAGCATTTGTTGGTCTGAAATATGCTGTAGTATTGATACCCAACCCAGATTTATGATAGTAAGATACAGATGGGGTAATGGCAACATTAGCCGAGGTCTGTTGTGCATTGAGGGCATTGTTGATGTTGCTAAAAAGACGATTACTCACAGAAAGATTTGCAGAAAAAAAACTTTTTGATTTGCCTGTGGAATCAAGCATACCCCTCAACTCTCTTACCAAACTATCTTTATCCATTGCAGCAAGATCAGCCCTCAATGCAACGGTATCAATCACAACTTGCTGTGAGGATGCCTTAAAACTGAAAAGAAGACAAAAGATGAAAACTTTTGAAAACGTATGTTTTGTATTCAACATATCCGTGTTTTGGCTTGATGTATTGACCAGAAAACTAGTCGTAAGATATTAAAGGAATTGTTAAAAAATTATGTCAATTCCAAATAAGTGATCTCCGGGAGTATTCCAACCCTTCCCGGATAACCCAGAAAACCGAAACCTCTGTTTACGTAAAGTTTTTGTTGGTCCTTTCTATACAACCCGGCCCATTGTTTGTAAACATATTGAACCGGACTCCAGCGGAAACCGGGTATCTCCAATCCAAATTGCATCCCATGAGTATGCCCTGAAAAAACAAGATCAATATCTTTATAATCCCTGCAAACTTCAGCTTCCCAATGACTTGGGTCGTGGCTCAGCAATATCTTAAAAGGATAATTTTCCGCGCCTTTGTATGCCGCAGAAAGATCTCCATATTTACTAAAATTAGCCCTTGCACCCCAATTTTCAATTCCGATCAACGCAATGGATTGACCATCCTTTTCGATACCCACATGTTCATTCAGGAGCAGCCTCCACCCCATTTCTTTGTGAACTGTTTTTAGTTTTTCCAAATTGGCAACTTTGGCTTGGGCTGATTCCCATTGCACATAATCTCCATAGTCGTGGTTCCCCAATATGCTGTATACGCCCAGGGGTGCAGCAAGTTTTGAAAAAACAGTTTTCAACTCATCCATCTCATCCGCAACATTATTGACCAGATCTCCTGTAAAAAAAATGATGTCGGGTTGAAGTTCCATCATTCGCTGAACCCCTTTTTCAACGGCTTTGTGGTCAGTCAAACTTCCGGAATGGATATCTGAGATCTGAACGATCTTCAAACCCCTGAATGCTTCGGGCAAATGATCGAAATTCAATTTAACCTTCTCGATTTTGTATCGGTATTTGTTGGAGAATCCATACAATAGCGATCCAAATAAACTTCCGCCAATTCCTATACCGAGCCAGGATAAAAAAATTGATCTTGAAATAGCATTGTCTTCAATGTTTGTTCTCAAGCCGGTCATTTTCAGGGTTTTCACACCACCCCACTGCAAAATCCGTCTGAGGTCATCCAACAAAAAGAAGAGTGAAGCAATGACCTTTGCGATGAAAAAACCAAGAATAATCGGGAAAACATGGCTTTTAACAAGGTCTGGCAAGTTTTGAAACCCGATATAGGGTATGATAACAAAAAGGAGCACTGCCGCTGCCGTGAAAGACCAGTAAACTGCATGAACAATCAACCTGTAGCGTGGTGAAATTGAATCAGTTACCAGCTTTAACGCCTGAAATACATACAGGTCGATCAAAAACATCACTACAATAAAAATCCAGGAACCAAAGAGCCTTTTCATTTGACTAAAATAGGGTAAATGAATAACATTAATTTACTTAGATTGTTCCCTAAAATGAGGGGGATAATGTAAATTTGTCATCCCTCAACCCAAAACTCAAAAAAGGAATGGCCCGGATCATAGGTGTAGCAAATCAAAAAGGTGGAGTAGGCAAAACAACCACTGCCATCAATCTGGCAGCAAGTCTGGCTGTTCTCGAGTACAAAACCTTGCTGGTTGATGCCGATCCGCAAGCCAATAGCACGTCAGGTGTAGGCTTCGATCTTCAAAATGTTCAGCAAAGTATTTACGATTGCATGGTAGGTGATGCAAAAGCATCTGATACCATACTGAAGACAGAAATCCCCAATCTTGACCTCATCCCCTCCCACATAGACCTTGTCGGCGCAGAAGTGGAAATGATCAACTATCCACAAAGGGAAAATGTTATCAAAAACATTCTGGAAGAAGTCAGGAACTCTTATGATTTTATTGTGATTGACTGCTCCCCTTCATTGGGCCTCATTACTGTAAATGCGTTGGTAGCGGCAGATGCTGTGGTGGTTCCCGTACAGGCAGAATTCTTTGCTCTTGAGGGACTCGGGAAGCTGTTGAATACGATCAAAATAATACAAAGCCGTCTGAATCCGGAGCTTGCAATTGAAGGTATCCTGATGACCATGTACGATTCCAGGCTGAGGTTATGCAACCAGATCGTCAACGAAGTCAGAAGACATTTTGAGGAAATGGTCTTCAACACTTTGATCAACAGAAATTCCAGATTAAGTGAAGCCCCAAGTGTTGGCAAGCCTGTTATTTTGTATGATGCCGAAAGCAAAGGGGCAATCAATTATCTCAACCTGGCAAAAGAGATCCTTCAGAAAAACAACATGACAAGGATCAAAGAATCCGAAAGAACATTAAACGATCACGATGAGTAACAATCCTTCCAACAAAAAAGAGGCACTCAACAGGGGTATTCGCTCCTTGCTGGGTACTATAGATGCTGAGTTGAAAAACCCATCGGGACAACTCAAACAGGAGGTTGTTACCAAAAATACTTCAGTGTCCCGAATCCCTCTGGAAGACATTGTACCCAATCCCAGACAACCTCGTCAGGATTTTGATCAAAAAGCCATTGAAGAGCTGGCCCAATCGATCAAATTACACGATATCATTCAGCCGCTCACGGTAAAACCAATGCCTTCAGGCAAATACAAACTCATTGCCGGTGAAAGAAGATGGAGGGCATCAAAACTGGCTGGGATCAAAGATGTGCCTGTTTTCATTCGTGAAGCAGATGACAAACAAGTGCTGGAACTTGCCCTTTTGGAAAATCTACAGAGGGAAAATCTGAACGCAATTGAAATTGGATTGAGCTATCAAAGACTGATGGATGAATGTTCCATGACCCAGGAAGAAGTAGCGGCAACCATGGGAATGGACAGGAGCACGGTTTCTAATTATATCCGAATGCTCAAACTTCCTCCGGATATCATTGTGGCAGTCAGAAACGGATCACTTTCAATGGGACATGCCAGAGCATTGATCAATGCCGGGGAAGTGGATAAACAACTTTTTGTTTATAATACAATCCTCTCAAAAAAGCTATCTGTCAGACAAACAGAAGATCTGGTAAAACAACTCTACAAACCCGGTAAAAAGAAATCCGGAGCAACGGAAAAACCCAAAAGTCAATTTGCAAAAATACAGGATCAGCTGACAGATCATTTTGGAACCAAAGTCAAGATCGATCACCTCAACACGGGTAGAGGCAAAATATCCTTTGAATACTATTCTGTGGAAGAGCTGAACGGATTATTAGAAAAAATGAAAGTGAGCATTCATTGATGACCCTACGATTAGTTTTGCAGCTATCACTGATGCTAACCTTTGCCATGGGCTCAGGTCAGGTGTTGGGGCAGATAAAAATTAAAAACAATGCAATGTCCGATTCACTCAAGAAGAGTGATACGACAAAGAAAGAGCGTTCCATCGCATCAAAGGCAGCGCTTCGTTCTGCTATTCTACCCGGACTTGGACAGGTATACAACAAAAAATACTGGAAAGTACCCATTGTTTATGGGCTGATTGCAATACCAGTTAGTACATTTCAATACAACAGCAGCTGGTACAATAAAACGAGATATGCCTATACCGTGAGGGCTTTGAAAGACACTGCAAATTATAAAAACATAGCCCCGGAACTACAACCACTGTCTGACGCTTCGCTCAGGCTCTACAGAAATGAATTCAGAAAAAACATGGATTTTTCCGTGCTGGGCCTTTTGGTCATGTGGGGATTGAATGTTGTGGATGCTACTGTAGATGGGCATCTCAGAAAGTTTGACATCAGTGATGAATTGAGCATGGGCATCAAACCCAATTTTTCTACTGGAGCTTCTGGCCAAATAGGATTATCGGCTAACTTTTATTTTGATAAGAGGAGACATACCAAAACATTCGTTTACTGAAAAAATATCTTCATGAATATTGCATTAATAGGATATGGAAAAATGGGCAAGACCATAGAACAAGTAGCCCTTTCCAGAGGACATCAGGTTTCATTAAAAATCGATCTTGACAATACAGATGAATTCAATGCGGTCAAACTTGAACCCATTGATGTGGCCATTGAATTCACCAGTCCGCATACTGCTTATAGCAATGTTTTAAAATGTCTGGAATTGAATACTCCCGTAGTTTGCGGATCAACTGGCTGGCTTGAAAACCTTGCCTCCGTTGAAAAAAAATGTAAAGACTCAGAAGGAAGCTTCCTATATGCCAGCAATTTCAGTGTTGGTGTGAATATTTTTTTTGAGTTGAACAAGAAGCTGGCGCAACTCATGAAAGACCAGGGGCAATATGACATCAGTATGAGGGAGATTCATCATACACAGAAAAAAGACGCCCCCAGTGGAACAGCCATCACCATTGCAGAACAGATCATTGCCAATCATGGAAGTAAAAAGAACTGGGTTAACCATGTAACATCAACACCTACAGAATTGCCCATTATCAGCGAAAGAATTGATCCCTACCCTGGGTTGCATGAGGTGACTTACAGGTCTTCCGTTGATGAGATCACTATTCTACACAATGCACACAGCAGGGATGGATTTGCACTGGGTGCAGTACTGGCAGCAGAATTCATTGCAGGGAAAAAAGGTATATTTACCATGAAGGATGTCCTTGGTTTTGGAAACTGAAACTTATGCTGAATAAAAAAACCCAATATGCTTTTCAGGCGCTGATGCATCTGGCAGAACAAAAAGAAGCGGGTCCTGTATTGATTGCCGAGATTGCCAAAAAGAAAAAGATCCCTTTAAAATTTCTTGAAAATATTTTACTGGAATTGAGAAATGCAGGAATTCTTGAAAGCAAGAAAGGTAAGGGTGGTGGATATTTTCTGAAAGTACCCCCGAACAAGATCAAGCTAGCTGACATCATCAGAAAAATCGATGGCCCGATCGCCATGCTTCCCTGTGCCAGCTTATATTTTTATGAGCGATGTAAAAACTGTGATGAAAAGAATTGTGGCTTGCATGATACCATGGTTCAGGTCAGGGATGCCAACCTGAAGATTCTGGAATCCAAAACGGTGGCCGATCTGATCAGAAAATAATAGTCATCACCATTCCATAAGCAGTAACATTTGTTCAAGGTAAACTTGATCCGTATGATCGAATGTGTTTAACTGATCACTGTCTACATCCAATACGCCGATCACTTTACCTTCACTCATGATCGGAATTACGATCTCACTTTTGGATAAACTGCTACAAGCAATATGGCCTGGAAATTGCTCAACATCCGGAACTATGATGGTTTTCTCTTGATGCCAGGCAGATCCGCATACGCCTCTACCCTTCCTGATCCTGGTGCAGGCAACAGGTCCCTGGAATGGCCCCAGGACCAATTCATCACCCTGAACCAGGTAAAAGCCAACCCAGAAAAAATTGAATTGCTCTTTGAGAGCTGCAACAAAATTGGCCATATTGGCTACTTTATCTTTCTCCCCATATAACAAACCAGCAATCTGAGGCAACAAACTTTTGTATTGCTCTTCTTTTGCCCCCACTATGACTTTCAAATCTTCAGCCATTCACAATCTAATTTTGCTTTAATAGTTGATCTATTGTCTCATGGAATTCCTTTTTGAATTTCTCATGATGTATGCCTGTTGCAGGTCCCTCATATCCCGCATGGGTTGATTTTACTTTTCCATCCCTGCCAATGATGATCATAGAAGGGAATGCTTTTATCGGAGTCATTTCTGGCAAGGTCTTTTCTGTACGCAGCTCATCGGAAGATAATACTCCGGTGATCAGCATCGGGTATTCAACTTTAAACTTATCCCTGAATCTCGACAAGCTTTTGCTTGCCTTTGAAAAATCAAGCGAATACTCATACGCTAATCCGATCACTTCAACGCCCCTCTGCTTGTTATTTCGGTAATACTCACTGAGAAAGGCTGTTTCATCCATACAATTGGGGCACCAGGATCCCATGATCTGGATAACAACTACTTTATTTTTGAATCTTACATCTTGAATCGAAATCAAATTGCTATCAAGGTTCGGAAAACGGAAGTTCAAAACAGAATCACTTCCTTTCACCAACATCCTGGCATCTGAACCATCCAGGGCCATATCGTCATCTCTCTCAGCCTGCCAAGTTTCCAAAGCAGTGGGCCCATTTGCAAATATGCCATTCACAATCCTACCGCGGTTGTCAATCTTTGCCCCAAAGAAAAAAGCATGGGTACCATCGAAACCTGAAAGTGCAAGGCTATCGCCGGCAACACTCCCTTCAAGAAATCTATAGTCACCTGTAGGCGTAAGAAAAGTACCCTTGAGCACCTGACCCACTTGGCTGAACTCAGCCATAGCGATGCTTTTCTTTCCCTCCTCATTTGTGAATGTAACCTTCCATCGCCCGCTCATTTTTTGAGCAGGAGGCTTAGCGTTTAGTCTGATTCTCTCTGCTCCGCGCTGTATAACAATGGGCATGTAAACATTTCCTTTTGAGCCAGCTTTTTTCCACTGGCCTTCATACCCCAAAAGAGTTCTTTTCAGAAGAAGCTCAGCATCAAAAAAGGGCATGTTCACCAACAGGGAATCACCTTTTTGTTTTATACTGTTGACCTGAATCCTCTCATCAGCATTTTTTATCACCCATTTGATGCTGTTTGCAGATCGATATTCATACAGATTGAATATGATATTATAGCCATCTGCTCGCTTGATCTCTGCCCTGAAAGATTGTTGGGCCAAAAGAGGAAGATGCCAGAAAAAAACAATAATGAAGATAAAATTTTTGATCATGTAAATATTTAAATGTTCTGGAGCATGTCTTGGGTCATCTTGGTGAGATCAAATTCGGGCTTCCATCCCCAATCTGCTCTTGCATTGGAATCATCAATGGATTTGGGCCAGCTGTCAGCAATGTGCTGACGATAGTCTGGCGCATAATCTAGTTCAAATTCAGGAATATGCCTGACGATCTCAGCACCAATTTCTTCCGGTGAGAAGCTCATGCCAGAAAGATTGTAAGACGTCCTGATCTTGATCTTTTCCTGAGGTGCTTCCATCAATTCGATGGTTGCGCGGATCGCATCCGGCATATACATCATCGGCAAATGGGTATTGGCATGCAGGAAAGAAGTATATCTTTTTTTCTCCTTTGCAGCATGATAGATCTCCACCGCATAATCAGTGGTTCCCCCGCCCGGCGATGACTTATAGCTGATCAGACCAGGATAGCGTAAACTTCTGACATCAACACCATGACGATGATGATAATAGTTACACCAGAACTCACCGGCATATTTACTGATGCCGTACACGGTAGTGGGTTCAATGATGGTATGTTGCGGACAATCGATCTTGGGTGAAGTTGGACCGAAGACTGCAATGCTGCTTGGCCAATAGACTTTTTTCAATCCTTCCTCTTTGGCGATATCCAGCACATTGAGCAAAGACTGCATGTTGAGATGCCATGCCAGCGGTGGATTTTTTTCACCGGTTGCCGATAAAATTGCTGCCAACAAATAGATCTGGGTAATGTTCTGCCTGATTACCTGAACGTGAAGCATTTCCTTGTTCATCACATCCATGCTAACGTAGGGACCGGTGCCCTTCAACAGATCATTCTCCTCCCGAAGATCGGAAGCCACTACATTGGCACCGCCATAGATCTTGCGCAGTGCAAGAGTCAATTCGACTCCTATTTGTCCGCTTGCTCCTATGACCAGAATCCTTTCTTTTTTCATCATCGTTGGTTGAATCAATTGCAAACTTATTGAATCTATCTGAACCGGCGTATCTTTGCTCCATGCAAGGTTTTCTTAAAGAGCTGTTTACAGAACAGACGTACGACGAGAAAAATTTCTTTCTTATTGCCGGTCCCTGTGTCATTGAAAATGAAAGCATACTTGATGAAGTAGCTTCCACAGTATCTGCGTTAACCCAAAAATTAGGAATACCATTTGTTTTCAAATCATCTTACAGAAAAGCCAACAGAACTAGTTTAAACTCTTATACCGGTCTGGGAGATCAACTTGGGCTGTCATTGCTGAAAAAGACAGGTATCCAATACCATTTGCCCACAACAACTGATATACATGCGGCGGATGAGGCGGCAATGGCCGCTCCTTTTGCAGATATTCTTCAAATTCCAGCATTTTTATGCAGGCAGACCGATTTGTTGACTGCTGCTGGTGAAACCGGCAAAGTCATCAACATCAAAAAAGGGCAGTTCGTAAGTGGCGAAGCCATGAAATTTGCAGTTGATAAAGTTCGTAAAACCGGAAATGAAAAAATTATCCTCACAGAAAGGGGAACCACTTTTGGGTATCAGGACTTGGTAGTTGATTTCAGGAACATCCCCATCATGGCAGCCCATGGTGTACCGGTGGTCATGGATTGTACCCATTCACTTCAGCAACCCAATCAATCATCAGGAGTAACTGGAGGAAATCCGAAAATGATTGCAACCATTGCCAAAGCTGCCATTGCAGCCGGCGCTGATGGCCTTTTTATTGAGACCCATCCAGACCCATCAAAAGCAATGAGTGATGGGGCCAATATGCTGAAACTTGACCTGCTCGAAGACTTATTGGTCAATTTGTTGAAAATCAGAAAAGCACTGGTGTAAAACTTTATTAATTGTACTTCAGCGGATTGCGTTTGCTTTCCAAAATATACCGCTTAAGGTTCATCCAAAAGGCAAATACGAAGTAAAATACCACTGGAGAACCCAGGGTAAGACAGGATATGTAAATGAAGTATTTACGAATGGTAAATGTGGAAATGCCCATGATCTCACCTATCCTGGTACAAACCCCAAAAACTTGCCATTCAATGTAGCTTCTCAGCCTGTCCATATTACAAATATAAAAAATGCCCTTAATAATTGAAACAGTTGGTGCACGCAAATGAAATAACTAATTTTGCGCAGCAAAAGTTTAAATCAATAACTATGGTATTTGATCTCGACCTCATCCGGAAAACCTATCAGGGAATGCCTGCCAGGGTTGATGCCGCAAGAAAAGCACTGGGCCGACCCCTTACGTTGGCTGAAAAAATCCTTTTTTCCCATCTTTGGACAGGTGTGGAGCCCAGGGATTTTGAACGTGGAAAAGCTTATGTAGATTTCGCACCAGACAGGGTGGCCATGCAGGATGCCACTGCCCAGATGGCACTTTTGCAATTTGATACTACCGGTCGTAAAATGGTGGCCGTTCCCTCTACTGTCCATTGTGACCACCTGATCGTAGCAAAAGAAGAGAGCAAAACCGACTTGCAAAAGGCTGTTACTGATAACGAAGAAGTATACAATTTCCTTTCTTCCATCTCCAATAAATATGGAATTGGTTTCTGGAAACCCGGTGCCGGTATCATCCATCAGGTGGTATTGGAAAATTATGCGTTTCCCGGCGGGATGATGATTGGTACTGATTCTCATACCGTAAATGCGGGAGGATTGGGTATGATCGCCATTGGTGTGGGTGGAGCCGATGCCTGTGATGTCATGGCAGGCTTGAGTTGGGAACTGCTGATGCCAAAACTCATTGGTGTTAAGTTGACAGGTAAACTGAATGGCTGGACTTCACCCAAGGATGTTATCCTGAAAGTGGCTGGTATTCTGACCGTTAAAGGCGGAACCAATGCCATTGTGGAATACTTCGGCGAGGGTGCTACCAGTATGAGCTGTACAGGAAAGGGAACCATTTGTAACATGGGTGCGGAGATCGGCGCTACCACTTCAACATTTGGTTATGATGAGAGCATGGCAAGATATCTTCGTTCAACGGGAAGGGCTGAGGTAGCCGAAGCAGCTGACCAGGTTAAAGAATACCTTACTGGTGATGCCGAAGTGTATGCCAATCCTGAAAAGTATTTTGATAAAGTTATTGAGATCAACCTCAGTGAACTGGAACCTCATTTGAATGGACCTTTCACACCTGATCTTGCAACCCCCATTTCTCAGATGAAAGAGGCAGCTGCAAAGAACAACTGGCCTACAAAAGTGGAAGTGGGTCTAATTGGAAGCTGCACCAACTCCTCCTATGAAGACATCAGTCGTGCCGTTAGCCTTGCGAAGCAGGTTGCTGAAAAGGGATTGAAAACAAAGGCCGAATTCACCATAACCCCCGGTTCAGAACTGGTTCGTTATACCATTGAGCGTGATGGGTTCTTGGATACTTTTGCCCAGATTGGAGCAACCGTATTCGCCAATGCCTGTGGACCCTGTATTGGTATGTGGGACAGGATGGGTGCTGAAAAACAAGAAAGAAATACCATCGTGCATTCTTTCAACAGAAACTTTGCAAAACGTGCAGATGGCAATCCGAATACACTTGCCTTCGTAGCCAGTCCGGAACTGGTAACTGCTCTTGCCATCGCCGGTGATCTTACCTTCAACCCCATCACTGATACCCTGATCAATGAAAAAGGTGAGGCAGTGAAACTGGATCCTCCATCTGGAGATGAATTACCCACAAAGGGTTTCGCAGTTGAAGATGCCGGCTACCAGGCTCCTGCTGAAGACGGAAGTGGTGTAGTGATCAATGTAAAGAGCGATAGCAAACGTCTGCAGCTCCTTTATCCATTTGCTGCCTGGGAGGGCACAGATATCAAAGGACTGAAACTCCTGATCAAAGCAAAAGGGAAGTGTACAACAGACCATATTTCCATGGCTGGTCCCTGGCTTAAATTCAGGGGACACCTGGATAATATCAGCAACAACATGCTGATTGGTGCAGTGAACTATTTCAATGAAAAAACAGATCTGGTCAAAAACCAACTTACCGGAGAATACGGCCCTGTTCCAGCTACACAACGTGCCTACAAGGCAGCTGGCATTGGAAGCATCGTCATTGGTGATGAGAACTATGGTGAGGGATCATCAAGAGAACATGCCGCCATGGAGCCACGCCATCTTGGTGTGCGTGTGGTAATGGTGAAATCCTTCGCTAGGATTCATGAGACCAATCTCAAAAAGCAGGGAATGCTGGCACTGACTTTTGCCAACAAAGAGGACTATGATAAGATCCAGGAAAATGATACGCTTGATGTAGCGGGACTTACTGATTTCACTCCCGGTAAATCATTGCAGATCGTATTGAACCATGCAGATGGCACTGTTGAAACCATTGAAGCCAACCATAGCTACAATGCACAACAGATTGAGTGGTTCAAGTCTGGCGGGGCATTGAATGTGATCAGGGCGAATGCCGCTAAATAAAAGACACCAATCAAATAGATTCGGGGAAAGGCATCAGCCTTTCCCTTTCTTTTTCTTATCAAACTGTTGTACTTCCTTGGGCACTATTTTCTGTGGGGCCTTTTTGCTTGAGGTATCTTTTGCGGGTAACGACTTATCAGCAACGGGTCTTTGCAGCGATTTTTCAGGTTGACCAAAAATAAAGCGCTCGGTTTTCATTACGTCGCCTGTATTAGGGTCATAGTGCGTCCACAAGCCATTTTTTACTTCGGCGGCTTCATGCTTGATGATCTTTTCGATCATCTTGTCAGGCTGATCCAGATCAGGCACCATGATTGTATCATAAGGATGACTGGGATCAACTGATTTCCAACTTTCATCCCTGAGCAGATCTCCCGTTCTCGTATAGTATTGTTGCTTGCCGTCTCTGTATCCACCCTTATAATTTTCTCTTGCAATAAGATCGCCCATCAAGCTGAATCTCCTCCATGGGCCTTCTTTTTTATCATCATAAAAATAGCCCTCTTCTTCGTATCCGGGTTCCCCCCTCACCTCTTCGAGTCTGATCACCCAGGGTCCTTGCTTTCTTTTACTTTTATCCAGCCTATTGATGGTATCACCCCTGGGTGTTAACTTATAATCCAGCCAGGGCTGTGCTTCAATATTAACAAATAAGACAAGCAATACAGCTTGCAGGAACAGCCATTTGAAATCGAATTTCTTAGTAACAGATTTGATATATTGCATATCCCTAAATTATCAAAATCACTCCACATGCATACCAAACATTTTCATAAAAAGGCGTATTCACTTTTTATGCTGGCAATTTCTCTTTTGTGCCTGGTACAGGCTCAGGTAAAACCCACTGCCGGCTCAGAAAGGTTAAAAAGCCTCGAAGCCAAAAATAGAAATATTGAAAATAGCCTGATGAAAGATGTCAGCTTCAGAAATATCGGACCTGCCATCATGAGTGGAAGAGTTGACGACATTGAAGTAAATCCAAATGACCCCACTGAATTTTACGTTGCCTATGCCACTGGGGGATTGTGGCATACCACAAACAATGGTCAAAGCTTTACCCCTATTTTTGACAAAGAGCATGTTATTGGAATCGGTGACATTGCGGTTGACTGGAAGAACAAAAACATTTGGGTTGGTACCGGAGAAGTGAACAGCAGCCGGTCTTCCTATGCAGGCATAGGAGTATACAAAAGCAGCAACAATGGAAAGTCATGGGAATACCTGGGTCTGCCGGAATCCCAACATATCGGCAAGATCCTTCTTCATCCTGGTGACCCGAAAACTGCTTGGGTAGCAGTATTGGGGCATTTGTATTCACCCAACAAGGATAGAGGTGTTTTTAAAACAACTGATGGGGGAAAAACCTGGAAGCATATCCTTATGATCGATGAATATACAGGTACAGTAGAAATGGATATCAATCCTTCCAATCCAAATGAATTGTATGCTGCGTCCTGGCACAGAATCAGAAAAGGATGGGACTTCACTGAAGGTGGTAAAACTTCGGGCATACACAAAAGCAGTGACGGAGGGGAAACATGGCAACTGATGACCACTGATGGATCAGGCTTCCCACAAGGAGATGGCATAGGAAGAATTGGAGTTGCTGTTTCTGCGAAAGACCCGGCGATTGTATATGCTGTGGTTGATAATTACAATCTGAAACCCGATACTGCAAAAGCAGATACAGGAAGAATTGTAGTCAAAGATTTGAGAACCATGAGCAATGAGGCTTTCGGTATGTATAGCGATGGCGCAATTGAAAGATTCATCAGAGCCAATGGTTTATCTGCACAATTCAACAATGCGAAATCCATGAAGGATGCGATCAATGCTGGAAAAATCAGTCTGGTGGAACTATATCAATATTTATTTGATGAGGGTGCCGGACCATCCGCTAATCAGATCCATGGATGTGAAGTTTACAAAAGTATCAATGGCGGCAAGAATTGGAGCAAAACCCACGAGAAACCAATCGGCATCTATAACACTTTTGGATATTATTTTGGTAAAATATTTGTCTCCCCTGTTAATCCGGATAAAATTGTGATCACCGGAGTAAATGCAAATCTATCTATTGACGGAGGCAAAACGTTTGTATCAATGGATAAAGGAAACACCCATGCGGACTGGCACAGTGTATGGATCAATCCGAAGCGCGACAGCCACATGATTACCGGCAATGATGGTGGCTGTAACATCACCTATGATGATGGCAAGAACTGGTTCAAAGCCAATACTCCATCGGTTGGTCAGTTTTATGCGATAAATGTTGACAATGAAAAGCCCTATAATGTATATGGCGGCTTACAAGATAACGGATCCTGGTATGGTCCCTCAACACACAAGGAGTCCAACGACTGGACAGACGACGGACAATATGCTTACAAGAGATTAAATGGTGGAGATGGCATGCAGGTGCAAATTGATCCGAGAGATCATAATATTGTTTACAGTGGATCTCAATTTGGTGCGTACTCGCGCATCACCAAAAACAATCCCTCTAATCGATTTCTTCGTCCGCCTTCCGGATCCTTACAGGAACCGAAGAACAGGTTCAACTGGCAAACGCCCATTCTATTGTCTAAACATAATCCAGATATTCTGTATATGGGTGCTAACAGATTGTTCAGAAGTATGAACAAAGGCGATCAGTTTGAGCGCATCAGCAGTGATCTAACAAATGGCAGAAAGATTGGCGATGTTCCTTATGGCACATTGACCACCATCAGTGAATCTCCTTTTAAATTTGGTCTGCTCTATGCTGGATCAGATGACGGAGTAGTATCCGTTTCAAAGGATGGAGGAAACAGTTGGAACCGATTAAAGCTGCCACAGCAGTTATATGTCAGTCGCGTTCTGGCATCCCGCCATGTTGAAAGCCGGGTATACGTAACTTTGAATGGATACAGAAACGACCATTTCGAAGCCTATGTCTATTGCAGCGACGATCATGGAAATACATGGAAGAGGTTGGGCACAGATCTTCCTCAGGAGCCTGTGAATGTAATCAAGGAAGATCCTAAGCAAGCTGATCTGCTCTATGTAGGAACTGATGGTGGTGCGTACGTTAGTCTTGATGGTGGGAAATTCTTTCAGCCTTTTACGAATGGGCTACCCAAAGCAATCCCCGTTCACGATATTGCCATACAGGAAAGAGAAAATGAAATCATCCTGGGAACACATGGCCGAAGCCTATTCATCGGAAAACTGGATCTGGTGCAGAAGATGGCGACTGAAAAAAAATGATCAGTTGGCTTTCAGGAAAGAGACTGCCAAGGCATAACCTTGGAGACCTAATCCACATATAGTTCCTTTTGCTTTTGCTGAGACATGAGAGATTCTTCTGAATTCCTCACGGGCGTGAACATTTGAAATATGCACTTCGATAACTGGAGCCTTAATGGCTGCTATGGCATCCCCAATAGCCACGGATGTATGGGTATAGCCGCCTGGATTAAGAATGATGCCATCTACTGAAAATCCTAGCTCCTGAATTTGGTTAATGAGTTCACCTTCTAGATTGCTTTGAAAATAGGTGATCTCAACCTCCGGATTATCGGATTTCAATTTGCTTAAAAAAGAATCGAAACCTTCAGCTCCATAAACTTCTGGTTCTCTCATTCCCAGCAGGTTAAGATTCGGCCCGTTGATGATGGCAATCTTTTTCATGTCAATTGTTGTTGATCATAGCGATGAAATCATCAAACAGATAGCGGCTGTCGTGCGGACCAGGAGTTGCTTCAGGATGATATTGAACAGAGAAAGCAGGCCGGTCTTTCAACCTTATTCCTTCAATAGATTCATCGTTGAGGTTGACGTGTGTTACTTCAATCAACTCAGCACTTCTTACTGCTGAGGCATCAACAGCAAAACCATGGTTCTGCGTTGTGATCTCACAGATCCCTGTCATGAGGTTTTTAACTGGATGATTCAGACCTCTGTGACCGTGGTGCATTTTGAAAGTAGGAATTCCATTTGCCAGAGCCAATAGCTGATGACCCAAACAAATACCGAATACAGGCTTCTTGGTTTCCAGTATTTTCTTCACCGTATCGATGGCATACCCCATGGTAGAAGGATCGCCGGGACCATTGGAAATGAAATATCCATGGGGATTAAATTCTTGCAGTACCTCAAAAGATGTTTTTGCAGGATGAACCCTAACATAAGCGCCTCTGTCGGCCATACATTTGATGATGTTTCTTTTCACACCAAAATCCAAGACTGCAATTCTAATGGCAGCATTCGGATCGCCCATGTGATACACTTCAGGTGTTGTTACTACTGAAGCTAGTTCCAGCCCATCCATGGATGGAACCTTTTTCAATTCCTGCTTTAAAAACGCTACATCGGTATTTTCTGAAGAGATGATGCAGTTCATGGCGCCTTTTTCACGTATATGGGTTACGAGAGCTCTTGTATCTACATCTTCGATTGCAACCACATTCTGCTGAACAAGATAATGTTGAAGAGAATCGGTTGCCATCAATCTGCTGTAACGCTCTTCCAGGTTTCTGCCAATCAGTCCCTTGATCTTCACCGTTTCGCTTTCCACATCATCAGGTTTTACACCATAGTTGCCGGTATGGACATTGTTCATGATCAGCACCTGACCATAATAACTGGGATCGGTAAATACCTCCTGATATCCTGTCATGCCTGTATTGAAACAAAGTTCTCCTGAAGTAGTTCCTATTTTTCCGAATGATCGGCCGTGGAATACCATTCCGTCTTCGAGAACAAGGACTGCCGGTACTGAAGTTGATTCCTGTGTTGGCATGATGAGTTGTTTGTGGATGCAAATTAAAAAAGGCAGGAACAAATGTCCTGCCTTTTCATCAGATAATTTATCAACATTTTCTTATTCAGCTGATGGTGTTTCTTCTACAGATGCTTCGGCAGCTGGAGTTTCTGTGGCAGCAGCCTCAGCAGCAGGTGCTTCAGCGGCTTTTTTCTTAGCACCACCACTTCTTCTTGTCTTTTTAGCAGGAGCAGCAGCTTCCCCTAAGCCCTTGCCGTAGATTTCGTTGAAATCAACCAGTTCAATCATGGCTCTTTCAGCGTTGTCACCAACCCTGATGCCCAGTTTGATGATTCTGGTGTATCCACCGGGGCGAGCGGCTACTTTTGGTCCTACCACCGTAAAGAGTTCCTTAACGGCAGCTTTATCTTGAAGAAATGAGAAAACGAGGCGATGATTGTGCATGATTTGCTCCTTGCTGTCGGCCTTTTTGGTCTTGGTGATCAGAGGCTCAACGAAAGTACGCAGTGCTTTGGCCTTTGCCAAAGTGGTAACGATACGCTTGTACGTGATCAATTGACTGGCCATGTTTCCCAACAGGGCTTCTCTGTGGGCTTTCTTTCTGCCCAGGTTGTTGATTTTGTCTCCGTGACGCATGACTGTTTGTTTTTAAAGCTGTACCGTGTCAGGAATTACAGCTTGTTTATTATTGTTTATTGATTAGAATTCTTCAACATCGATGCCAAGCTTAGCGAGGTCCATTCCGAAATGGAGACCCCTCTCCTGCAGCACCTGTTCGATCTCAGACAAAGATTTTTGTCCGAAGTTTCTGAATTTCATCAGGTCTTCCTGCTCGTATTGAACCAACTGGCTCAGGCTGTTGATCTTGGCAGCCTTGAGACAATTGAAGGCACGTACAGAAAGATCAAGATCTTCCAATGGTGTCTTCAGTACTTTTCTGAGCTGAAGGGTTTGCTCATCAACGAGATCTTCTTTCTTCTCTTCTTTGTTATCGAAGGTGATGTTCTCGTCGGTGATGATCATCAGGTGTTGGATCAAGATCCTGGAGGCCTGCTTCACAGCTTCCTCTGGATGTATGGTACCATCTGTTACAACGTCAAGCAAAAGCTTTTCGAAGTCGGTACGCTGCTCCACACGTGTATTCTCAATTGCATACTTCACATTCTTGATGGGGGTATGAATAGAGTCGATGGGAATAAATCCGAAAGGAACTTCCTTGAGTCTGTTTTCCTCAGAAGCTACATAACCCCTTCCTTTGGAAATATGGAGTTCAATATTGAGTTTGGCTGAACTGTCCATTGTGCAAATGAGAAGTTCAGGATTCATTACCTGGAATGTTCCGGTAACTTCATCGATCATGCCGGCAGTAAATTCAGATTTGCCCTTAATGTTAAGGGTAAGTTTCTCTGTTTGCACATCATGATCAAGGATCTTCTTGAACCTGATTTGCTTGAGGTTGAGGATGATTTCGGTAACATCTTCAACAACACCCTTAAGCGTTGCGAATTCATGGTCTGCACCTTCGATCACGATACCCGTGATGGCATATCCCTCAAGTGAATTGAGCAATACCCTGCGGAGTGCGTTACCAATGGTTACGCCGTATCCGGGTTCAAGTGGACGAAATTCGAATTGTGCTTCGAAATCAGTTGCTTTCTGAAGGACGATCTTGTCCGGCTGCTGGAAATTTAAAATGGCCATATTTAAATTCCTGTTTTTACTTGTTATTCCCAATTGAATTGGGAGAACGGGTGATATGAAAACCTTTTGCCGGTTTACCGGCATCAGGCAGATTACTTAGAATACAATTCAACGATCAATTGTTCCTTGATGTTCTCAGGAACATTCTCTCTCTCTGGGTAGGCAACGAAAGTACCAGTAAGCTGTCCCTCATTGAAATCAACCCATCCAATCTTTGGATTCTTGGGTCTCATGAGGCTCTTAACACTTTCATTCTCCTTACTCTTATCTGCAATGGAAACAACATCACCTGGTTTCAATTGAAAAGAGGGGACATTGACAACCACGTCATTTACCATGATGTGTTTGTGCGATACAAGCTGACGAGCAGCTGGACGAGAAGGTGATATACCCATGCGGTAAACTGTGTTGTCCAAACGGGCTTCAAGCAATTTGATGAGGTTTTCACCGGTTACTCCTTTCAGCCTTGCCGCTTCCTCGAAAGTTTTGCGGAACTGACGCTCCAAAACACCATAGGTGTACTTGGCTTTTTGCTTCTCTTTCAGCTGAATGGCATATTCTCCAAGCTGCTTGCGCTTGCGTTGTGCACCATGCTGACCGGGAGGATTGCTGTTTTTGTCGAGATACTTTGCGTTTCCAAGGATCGGCTCACCGAACATCCTGGAGATCTTAGTTTTGGGACCTGTGTAACGTGCCATTGTTTAAATTTTTGATTTTTTAGTTTGAACAACGGATTATGAAAAAATCATAAAACTGAATCCGTTGCCCTGTTATAAATAATAATTATACACGACGCTTTTTGGGAGGACGGCAACCATTGTGTGGCAATGGGGTGATGTCCTTGATCATGACCACTTCGATACCGGAATTGGCGAGGGCGCGGATTGCGCCTTCCCTACCTGCACCCGGACCTTTTACATAAACGTCTACACGCTTGAGTCCGGCTTCCATTGCTACCCTTGCGCAATCTTGAGCGGCCATCTGGGCAGCATAAGGCGTGTTCTTCTTAGAACCCCTGAAACCCATCTTACCGGCACTGCTCCAGGAAATTACCTGGCCTGCCTTGTTGGTCAAACTGATGATGATGTTGTTGAAAGTGGCGTTGATGTGTGCATCTCCAAAGCTGTCTACTTTGACCACTCTTTTCTTTGCAGCGGCTTTTGCGCTGTTTTGTTGTGCTTTTGCCATTTTTATTTAAAATAGGTACTCAAAAATCTGACAACCTTTTCAGGCCCTGATCAACCCTTGCCTGCACCTGGTTTCCGGCGTTGAACAGTTGTTATTGGTGCATATTCTAATAACAGAAAAGTAGCTTGCGCCACTTTTCGTATCATTACTTCTTAGGAGCCTTCTTTTTACCGGCCACAGTCTTCCTCTTTCCTTTCCTTGTGCGGGAGTTGGTCTTGGTACGCTGACCTCTCACAGGAAGTCCCTTACGATGACGAAGACCACGGTAGCAGGCGATATCCAGCAGACGCTTGATAGACATTTGGACTTCAGAACGAAGTTGACCTTCAACTTTGAATTCGTTGGTGATAATAGACCTGATTGCGTTCAGCTCATCATCATTCCATTGGTTTACTTTCTTGTTGAAATCGATCCCTGCTTTTGACAAAATGTACTGGGCAGTGGACTGTCCGATGCCATAGATATAGGTGAGACCAATCTCTCCTCTTTTGTTCTTTGGCAAATCAATACCTGCGATACGAGCCATAAATGTTTATTGTATTTTTTCTTGTTGTTTGATAGAGAATTAACCCTGACGCTGTTTGAATCTTGGATTCTTCTTGTTGATCACATAGAGTTTTCCTTTGCGGCGAACGATTTTGCAGTCCGCACTGCGCTTCTTGATGGATGCTCTTACTTTCATATACCTGTTTTATGCCCTAAGGCTGTTTTTACTTGTATCTGAAGATGATTCGGCCTCTTGTGAGGTCATATGGACTCATCTCCACCCCTACTTTGTCACCGGGAAGAATACGGATGTAGTGCATCCTCATTTTACCGGAAATGGTTGCCAAGATCTCATGCCCGTTCTCCAATTTCACTTTGAACATAGCATTGCTGAGTGCTTCAATGATAACTCCGTCCTGCTTGATGAGCGCTTGTTTGGCCATAATTTGGGAGCGCAAAGATAAGATAATCAATGGAATTGTAAAAATATCTTGCAGGATATTTTTGTATCAGCTGCACACTATATAGCTCCCGAAGGGCACAGGAACCATGGGAATTGCAAAATAATTGACAAGTAATTGAAAATCAATTACTTAAAATAATTACATTCCAGGGAATAGCGGCCTGCCGATTGTGTCCCCCCTGAAAGGCCAGGGAACGGCAACCAGAAGCAGCAATGCGGCAACCAGGAAATAAAGGAAGGCTTTACGATATTTGTCTGCATCAGACAGATCCTTTTTGGCCATGCCTCTCCCAAGAGTGATGAATAAAACAGCCAGGATCATGGAAACTGGATGCTCAACCTGAAAAAAACGGATAAACGGATCCTTCATCCTTGAAGTGCCCTCAGGAATCTCATAGGTAAGCAAACCATATCTGCCCATCAGCCACTGATACAGGCCCAGCAGCAAGGTTATGTGAGAAGCGATCATGGTGAACAACCAGATTCTGCCATCCCAGGCCGCAAACGTCTTTTTCCCCTTCCATCCGCTATAGGCTTTAAGAATGGATAAAAGAAGCAGGATTACAATGATCCAGCGGAGAAGATTATGAAGGTGAAGCAGTCCGGTTTGCATACAGATGATTTGTATTCCAAAAGTAATGGATGCAAATGAATAAAATACCGCCTCGGTCAAAATTTGATCGAACCTTTCTGATTAACTTGCAACATGGCTTCCCTTCAGTTCAAGTTGGAAAAAACAGATACAGGCTCAAAAGCAAGAGCGGGAGTGATCCAAACGGATCATGGAATTATTGAAACACCCATCTTCATGCCGGTGGGAACTGCCGGCACGGTGAAGGCCCTGACCCAACAACAATTGAAGGAAGAAGTTAGGGCAGAGATCATACTGGGCAATACCTATCACCTCTATCTCAGGCCGGGGATGGAAGTGCTGCAATCAGCCGGGGGTCTGCATGCATTCAACGGATGGGATAGGCCGATCCTGACCGATAGCGGCGGTTATCAGGTTTTCTCATTGGCAGCAAACCGAAAGATCAGCGAAGAAGGAGTTATTTTCCAAAGTCACATCGATGGATCCAAACATCTATTTACGCCGGAAAAAGCCATGGATATCCAGCGGGTTATCGGTGGCGACATCATCATGGCCTTTGATGAATGCCCGCCCTACCCTAGCGAATACAACTATGTGAAAAAGTCTATGGAGCTGACCCACCGCTGGCTCGACAGGTGCATCAAACAATTTGAAAACACTGATTCACTTTATGGCTATACCCAAAATCTTTTTCCCATTGTTCAGGGCGGAACACACAAAGACCTGAGAAAAGCCTCTTGTGAATACATCAGTTCAAAAGATGCCGTTGGCAATGCCATTGGTGGATTAAGTGTTGGAGAACCCACAGAAATGATCCATGAATTCTGCGGATGGTCGTGTGAACATCTCCCTGAACAGAAACCACGTTACCTCATGGGAGTGGGAACACCGGCAGATTTGCTGGAATGTATTGCGCTTGGTGTGGATATGTTCGACTGTGTAATGCCTACCCGGAATGGAAGAAATGCCATGCTATTTACCACGGAAGGGATCATCAACATCGATAATAAAAAATGGGAATTTGATCATTCGGTCATTGATCCCCTGATCGAAAACAACATCTCATCTTATTATTCAAAATCATATTTGCGACATCTGCTGAAGAGCAAAGAGATACTTGGGCTTACAATTGCCAGCATCCAGAACTTGGCCTTTTATCTTTGGCTGGTGAAAACAGCCAGACAAAAGATTCTTGAGGGCACTTTCAGCAGCTGGAAAAAAGATATCCTTCCCATTATCACCAAAAGGCTGTAGCACTTTTTTCAGTAAATTGTATTCATGAAACAAGCCCTTCCAAAGCTACTTTGGATGATGATATTTTTCATCACAGTATTGCCTTCATCAGCACAGAACAAATCGCTGTTTGAGAAACAACTTTTTATCCTGGGAGAAGATACCCTGCCCTGCCGAATCCTTACGCCACAAGGATTTGAATCTGGTAAAAAATATCCCCTTGTAATTTTTCTGCATGGTGCCGGTGAAAGGGGGAATGACAATGAGGCCCAGCTAACCTGGGGCGCTGAACTTTTTCTGGATTCTGCCAACAGAACTAACTTTCCCGCCATCGTTGTTTTTCCGCAATGCCCTAAAAATCAACGTTGGTCAGACTATACCAAAAAAATCACAGATGAAAAAGCAGATTTGCCGGTTTGGACAGAAGGCGAAATGACGCGGCCCCTATTGCTGGTTTCTTCATTCATAGACACCTTGATGAATTCAGGCAGCATAGACAGAAGAAGGGTCTATCTCGGCGGATTGTCCATGGGTGGTTATGGAAGTTTTGAATTGCTCTGGAGAAAGCCAAACCTTTTTGCAGCAGCCTTGCCCATTTGCGGTGGAGGGAATCCTGCTATGATCAGCGGATACAGAAATGACCTGCCTCTCTGGATCTTTCACGGCGACAAAGACAATGTTATTCCCGCCGCCAATTCAAGAATGATCGTTAACCTGTTGAGTCCAAAAAATAAAAAAGTGAAGTATACAGAATATCCAGGAGTGGGGCACGACAGTTGGAAAAATGCCTTTCAGGAAAAGGAACTACTTCCCTGGTTGTTTGCACAGCGATTGCCTTCGAAATATAAATAACTAAAACTGAAGGCTGAATCCAGCCTGCATATTCCTTGAGGGTGCTGGATTGTAGAATCTGCTGCCAAATGCATTGATATCGTTACCCAGACTGAAACGCTCATCATTAATATTGTCCAGCAACAAGTAGATGATGAGCTGTTTTCTTCCCAACCTTTTATCCCATCCAACTTTAGCCTGCCACAAGCGATAGGGATCAGCATATACAGTATTGAGATCGTTCAGCGGCAATGACCCTGCATAATTGAAATTGGCGTTCAAAAAGAAACTTTTCAAAAAAGAGGTCTGGATGCCTAATGAAAAAACTTCTGAGGGAACACCGGTAAGTTTCTTTCCGCTCAAATCGGAGGAAGATACTTTATACTGTAAAAATCTAAACCGATTTTGGGTATAGGCTCCAGAGATCATCAACCTGTTGAAACCTTTTGCTTTTGGCTTGTTGACCAATAAAAAAGATAGGTCTGTCTCCCAACCTTTCTGACGGGTTGAGCCAGTATTGATAAAGTACTCTGCACCTGCTGCATTAACCTGTCTTACAATGGCATCTTTCAGATCAAATTGAAAATTGACCAATTCCCAGGTGAAACGACCCCTCAACAGATTCAACTTGATGCCCCATTCTTTGTTCCATCCATACTCTGCCTGAAGTCCATCATAAATACCACCGGCAGAAGGCCTGATCTCCGCAACAGAAGGCGAAGAATATCCCTTGGCTATAACTCCATAAATTCCCAAGCCGTTGATGGGATTGATCATCAGTGAAACCCTGGGCAGAAACTGTCCGTTGAACCTTACCGGCACTTTACCCCGGGAAGGTGTTCCGATTTTTCTTTCGATACTGTACTGAAAGGTATTGTAACTGAATCCAGCCTGAAAATGAATAAACCGTGAAGGACTTACTGCAATCTGTGAAAAAACAAATTGCTGTCTTGCTATCACCTCATCGCTAATCTTGTTCTGATCGGGAATTCCTTTGTTGTTACCAGTGCTGTCAATAGCATACTCCCCTTTTTGCACTTCAACCCCACTTACCCATTGCAATGGAAAGCTTTTGGAATTTTCATAAACCCATTTGGAACGCACCCCAACATTCACCTCATTTCTTCTCTCATAATTGGTGAGGAAAGGATTTTTGAACCCTGTAACCGATGTTGTAAATGAACTTACTGTTTTCCAGCTTTCGTTCAACTTTACTGTATTGGCTAAACCGAGAATGGCAGTCTTGTTGTAAACAGCAGTTTTTTGATCCTTAACAGAAGGTATTGTTGCTGTTCCGGGTCTTGATTGTCGAGGATTGGAAAGAAATTGTGCTAGCGTGAGTCCGCCGGGTGTCTGATAAAATAAATCAGTATACATCATTAGAATATCTGTATGCACTTTTTCATTTCCCTTTAAAGACATTCTAAAAAGTACATTGTCTTTTCGCATCCTGCTTTGCTCACGATAACCATCCGCTTGTGAATGACCCTGAATCAGACTATAGGAAATATTCTTGCTGTTTTGCTGAAATTGAAGTGATTGATTAAAAGAACCAAAACGACCTCCGCTTATGGACAACTTCAAAATTGTTGAATCAACATCAACGTTCCGGAGTAAGCTTGCCGTACTCAGCAGCACAGCGCCTCCTGTACCTGCACCATAAAGGCTGCCAGCAGGTCCTTTCAGAATCTCTACACCACCCACACTGTTGATGTCAAGTAGATTCAAATAAGTATTGCCTCCGGCATCGGAAAAAATAAAATCATCCAAATACATTTTGATATTCCTTACACCAAAAGGAGACCTTAACAAACTTCCCCGTACAGATAATCTGAAACTTCCAGGCGAACGTTCTTCAAAGCGGACTCCTGAAAGCTGGTTAAAGGCAGGGAGCAGACTCAGCGAGGATGTAGCGTTGAGGGGATGAAAAGCAGTTGAGATAATCCCGATAGAAGCAGGGGTTAGTGAAAGCGCAGACTTGGACTCAAATCCTCGCACAACAACCGTTTCAAGCGTCTCTTGTGAATTTTCTTTTTGGAATGGTTTGATAGAAGCACTGTCCTTTTTTAATTGTGCAAAAGTCGACAAGACGCACACAAAAAAAGTTAACAGAATAAAGGAATGCTTCAACACATCATTTCTGAATGTACATCACTTCCTTCACCAGCTTAACGGTTCTGGCAACATCAGGAAGATAAGCGGCTACTAAATTGGGAGCATAGTGCATGGGAGCATCTGCAGCAGTGATCCTTCTGATGGGGGCATCGAGATAATCGAAAGCCTCTTTTTGTATGCGATAAGTAATCTCAGAAGAAACCGATGCAAATGGCCACTGTTCCTCAACTATAACAAGTCTGTTGGTCTTCTTTACGCTTTCAAAAATCGTCATCCAATCTAGAGGACGGATGGTCCTTAGATCTATAACCTCCGCGCTGATACCCTCTTTTTCTAGTTCTTCAGCAGCACCCAAAGCCACTTTCATCATTTTGTTGAAGGAAACTATGGTTACATCGCGACCTGGTCTTTTGATATCTGCCTTCCCTATTGGAATCAGGTATTCTTCTTCAGGCACTTCACCCTTGTCGCCATACATCACTTCACTCTCCATGAAAACAACCGGGTCGTCATCACGAATAGCACTCTTCAGCAACCCTTTGGCATCATATGGATTGGATACAGAAATAACTTTTAAACCGGGAATATTGGCATACATGCTTTCAAAGGCAGTTGAGTGTTGTGCACCCAATTGACCGGCAGACCCGTTGGCGCCCCTGAAAACAATCGGACAACCCACTTGTCCGCCACTCATCGCCAGCATTTTAGAGGCTGTATTCAAAATCTGATCAAGAGGAAGAACGGCAAAGTTCCAAGTCATGTACTCAACAATAGGGCGAAGTCCGTTTTGTGCTGCACCTACAGCCACTGCTGTAAAGCCAAGCTCTGCAATAGGCGTATCGATCACCCTTTTCGGGCCAAACTCATCCAGCATACCCTGGCTGACTTTGTAAGCACCATTATATTCAGCTACTTCTTCACCCATCAGGAACACCCTTTCATCCCTTCTCATCTCTTCCTGCATGGCCTCTCTGAGGGCTTCACGAAATGCAATAATCCTTCCCATAAGAAAAATTTATCGTGGTGCAAAAGTATTGCAAGGCAGGGAGACGAACAAATAAAAACGACCTGCTATTCCTGGTACAAAATGGCAGCACCAAAGGCAGGAACATCTATGTTTTTCTCCAGTTTTTCCCTGAATAAATCTGGATGTACAATTTGTTCCCCCCTGCTGAAAAGTTTCCAGCTGCCTTTCCCGATCGATACACTCCGGGCTGTGGCATTACCATTGTAAATAACCTGAACTTTTTCCCAGCTATCCCCAACTGCGGATCCATCTATGGTATAGGAAACAATTCCAGCTGGAGTTTTTTCATCAAACCTGATCAATCGACTGATCTCATCTTGTGTTGCAAGCCTGAATGCAGGATGATCTTTTCTCATTTGCACAAGAGCCCTCACGTACTGATAAACATCGCTGTTATCTGCTTTATCAAACCAATTGATGGCATTGATGCTGTCTCCGGCATTGAAAGAATTCTCTACACCCTTTTTAGACCGGAGGAATTCTGTTCCGGCATGCAGGAAGGAAATACCCTGAGAAGTCATCACAATTGTCAAAGCCAACTGATGCATTTTTTTTCTCACTTCAGCGGTATCCTTGCTGTTTGAGATGGCAAGCTTATCCCAGAGAACATGGTTATCGTGACACTCACAATAACTCACCACCTGTCCGGGTTCAGCTGCATAAGGCGCCTTTGAATAGTTGATCCTGGAATAATCAACTTGCGGATGCCTGCAGGCTGCGGTAACGCCAAACTTGATGGTTTCTTCCATACCCGGTTTACCGGATGCAAATCCTTTTTCGGCATGTTCGAATACACTGCCTTTGATGCCATCTCTGAGGTCGTCACTGAAAACAGCAATTCGATCCAAGCGGTAGGCATTTTTTTTCAATGCCCGCATGGAATCCGGAATCGGAGAAGATCCGGCTGTCCACCCCTCACCATAGAGCAATATATCCGGCTTGATTGCATGAAGTTCTTTTGAGATCAGGTTCATGGTTTCGATATCATGGATGCCCATCAGATCGAATCTGAATCCATCGATATGATATTCCTTTACCCAGTACTTAACCGACTCAATCATGAACTTTCGCATCATGGGCCTTTCACTTGCCGTTTCGTTTCCACAAGCGGAAGCATTGGAAAAATCTCCATTTTCTTTTTGTCTGTAATAATATCCCGGCACCAATTGGTTGAAATAAGAATTTTCAGTTAGCATGGTATGGTTATAAACCACATCCATGACAACCCTCAGTCCTTTGCGGTGCATGGCCTGAATCAGTTGTTTGAATTCCCTGATCCTGGCTTTGCCGTCAGACGGATCTGTGGAATAGCTGCCTTCCGGTACATTATAATTGAGAGGATCGTAACCCCAATTGTATTGAAGGCTGTCAGGCTTGCTTTCATCCACACTATAGAAATCATAGGAAGGGAGCAAATGAACATGCGTCACACCCAACTCCTGTATATGATCCAGGGCAGTTTGTACGCCACCGATATTCATGGTTGCTTCTTCTGTTAAGCCTCTGAACTTCCCTCTGTACTGCACTCCAGATGACTCATCGATGGTTAGATCTCTCACGTGTGCTTCATAGATGATGGCGTCTACCGGCAATCCACCGATTCCGGTTTTCAAATTTTTTCTTTTGCTGAAAGCAGGTGAACGGTCTGCTTCCCATCCGAATGGATTGGTCTCTTTGAGATCAACCACCACTGCCCTTCTTCCATTGGTACCAACCGATTTGGCATAGGGGTCAGGTGTTTCATCAAGCCATTTTCCATGACTGTAGATCCTGAACACGTAATAGACACCTTTGAGATCCCTGTTTACCTTTTTGACCCATGTACCGGAAACAGATCGGTCCATTGAGAGGGTTTCTATTTTGTCTTTGCCCAGTGAGCTCTTGTATAAAATGAGTTCAACTTTTTCGGCAACTGGACTCCATATCCTGAATGCAGACATACTTGGAGTATAACTCAGTCCGAGATCATTGCCCTCATAAACAGGATATTTTTCTGTGCTGAAAAACTGACTGAATCCGAGCATAGCATTCAGGATAAAGAAACTGATAATAATAGTTTTTCGGATGACCTGCCGCATATCGATTTTTTTCAATTTCAGTGTGTCTCAGGTGCCAATGTCCAATGCTCCGGCGATCTCCAGAGACCAGACAACAACAATTCCCTCATGAAGAAGAATTCTTTGGGCAACTTATCGTACATCCTGGAGAATAACTCTTCATGGGCAAGAATCTCGTTTTTCCAGAGCTCCCGATCAACATCCATGACAGCTTCATACTGATCATGTGTGAAGTTGAGTGATCCCCAGTCGATGTCTTCATAGCGTGGCACCCAACCAATCGGACTTTCAATGGAGACCCTTTCTCCATAAACTCTTTCTACTACCCATTTCAGCATCCTCATGTTATCGCCAAAACCGGGCCACAGGAAATTCCCGTCCTTATCTTTTCGGAACCAATTCACCCCAAATATTCTTGGCGGGTTTGGTATCTCTCTGCCCAGCTGAAGCCAGTGATTAAAATAATCAGCCATATGATAGCCACAGAATGGGAGCATTGCAAATGGGTCTCTCCTCACCTTACCCAGTTCGCCAAATGCGGCGGCAGTGGTTTCCGATCCCATGGTTGCTGCAAGATAAACCCCGAAGTTCCAGTTAAAGGCCTGGTATAAAAGTGGAACAGTATTGCTTCTCCTGCCTCCGAAAATGAAGGCACTGATGGGCACTCCTTCCGGATTCTCCCATTCACTATCAATGCTTGGGCATTGGTGTGCGGGAGCTGTGAAACGGGCATTGGCATGGGCTACCGGCTTTCCTGATGCAGGATCATGAAGCTCTCCTCTCCAGTTGTACACTTCCTTTGGAGCCTCTTTGGTAAGCCCCTCCCACCATACATCACCATCAGGAGTAACTCCCACATTGGTGAAAATGCTGTTTTTCTTTAAGGCTTCTATGGCATTTGGATTCGTTTTGGCATTGGTACCGGGGGCTACACCAAAATATCCATATTCCGGATTGATGGCATATAACCTCCCATCTTTTCCGGGTTTGATCCAGGCGATGTCATCCCCAACCGTGGTTACTTTCCAGCCTTTCATATCATCTGGAGGAATCAGCATGGCAAAATTGGTCTTTCCGCAGGCACTGGGAAATGCAGCGGCTACATAGGTCTTTCTTCCCTGGGGATCTTCCACACCCAGAATGAGCATGTGCTCCGCCAGCCATCCTTCTTCCTTTCCCATTGCCGACGCGATGCGGAGGGCAAAGCATTTTTTACCCAGAAGGGCATTCCCCCCATAACCGGATCCATAGGAAACAATAGATCGGTCTTCAGGATAATGTACAATATATTTTGTGGTTGGATTACAGGGCCAGGAAACATCTTTTTGTCCTGCCTCCAATGGAGCACCAAGTGAATGCAGACACTTTATATATTCTGCACCTTCATTCAGCATTTCCAGCACTCGGGTACCCACACGGGTCATGATGTGCATGTTCACCACAACATAAGCAGAGTCGGTCACCTGAACACCCAGCTTGCTGATGGGCGAACCAACAGGACCCATGCAAAAGGGAATCACATACATGGTGCGGCCCTTCATGGCGCCTTGCATCAGCCCCTTCATCTTCAGTTTCATTTCTTTGGGATCCACCCAATTGTTGGTGGGCCCAGCATCTTCTTTTCGTCTGCTGCAAATAAAAGTCTTGTCTTCAACCCTGGCCACATCGCTTGGGTCTGAATTACAGGCGAAACTATTGGGCCAACGATCAGGATTTAGCCTTTTGAATGTTCCGTTGGAAACAAGCAATTCACAGAGTTCATTGTATTCCTGAGTGGAGCCATCGCACCAGCGAATATCACTGGGGGCGCAAACACTGGCCATGTCTTCAACGAAAGCGATCAATTCGGCATTTTTCAGATAGAGGGGTTGATTGGTTGTCATGGGTTAAATTTTAAACAGTTCAGATCAACAAAGTTAAAGCTTTTGATCTTTGGCATCTGACAATTCAGCGAACGGCTCAAACTTACATTTTCGTTTTTTCACTATCTTCAAGCCATAAACGATTGGATCTATATGGCCATCTCCTTCCCAAAAAATCTATTTAGCAAAAAGTTTGTCGTAGCATTCGCATCATTGATCGCAATCGGCGTTGCTGGCTGGTTATTGCAATCAAAAGGATCTGGTGGAAATGCGATGCCAGATGTTGTTGATTTTAATTTTCACATCAGACCGATCCTGTCCGACAAATGTTTCAAATGTCATGGCCCGGATGCCAATAAAAGAGAAGCCAACCTACGCCTTGACACAGAAGAAGGCGCCTTTGCTGCTTTGCAGCAAGACCCCTCCAAGCATGTGATCGTGCCCGGCGATCCAATGGCTTCTGCGTTGTATATCAGAATCAGCTCCCGTGATACCGCTGAAGTAATGCCACCACCAAATTCCAAGCTGGTATTGACAAAAGAAGAAATACAGTTGATCAAAAAATGGATCTCCCAGGGTGCCAAATACAAAAAACACTGGTCGTTCATTCCTCCTGTAAAAGCAACAGTACCCAAGGCAGACAAAGATCTTAAACCGAGAAACGAGATCGATCATTTTGTTTTTACAACAATGGATGATCAGGGACTGAAACCGAATGAAGAAGCCGATCGGGAAACGCTATTGAAAAGAGTTTCAATGGACATTACTGGACTTCCTCCAACCATTGAGCAGCAGGACAGGTTCTTGAAGGATCAGTCGCCAAATGCTTATGAAAAAATGGTGGATGAACTGCTGGCGAACAAACATTACGGTGAAAAGATGGCGATCTATTGGATGGATTTGGCGCGGTATGCTGATAGTCATGGATACCAGGATGATGGTTACAGAACCATGTGGCCCTGGCGTGATTGGGTGATACATGCCTTTAACCAAAATTATCCCTTCTCTAAATTTGTAACCTGGCAGTTGGCAGGTGACCTATTGCCCAATCCCACCAAAGAACAAATACTGGCAACCGGTTTCAACAGAAACCATAAGATCACACAGGAGGGAGGTATCATAGACGAAGAATACAGGATAGAATATGTAACGGATCGCACCAATACTTTTGGCAAAGCTTTCATGGCGATGACCTATGAATGTGCAAAGTGTCATGACCATAAATATGATCCCATTTCGCAAAAAGATTACTACAGCACTTTTGCTTTTTTCGACAGGGTAAAGGAAAGAGGTCTGGTTGGTGACATTAGTCTGGCATCCAAGGGTGATCCTCCCAATATGTTCATCACCACAAAGGATGTTGATTCACTGCTCACCTTCATCAATAAAAGAGATACTTCGCCGGTTGTGGTGATGATCATGCAGGATAGCGCTGACATCCGAAAAACAAGAGTACTCAAAAGAGGAGTATATGACCAACCTTCAGATACAGTGGACATGTCTACTCCCTCTTCCATTCTACCTTTCAACAGCAATAAATATCCAAAAAACAGATTGGGACTGGCTCAATGGATGCTGGCTGAAGAAAACCCACTTACTGCAAGGGTCTTTGTGAACCGCATGTGGAACCAATTCTTTGGCAAGGGCCTTGTGAAAACCTCCGGTGATTTTGGTATGCAGGGAGAACTTCCTACACATCCGGAATTGCTAGACTGGCTAGCAGTGGATTTCAGGGAAAACGGTTGGGATGTTAAAAGACTGATCCGTCTGATTGTAACATCGAGTACATACAGACAGTCATCCAAAATAAATAAAGAAAAAATTGAACAGGATCCGGATAACAAATACCTCAGTTATTTCCCCAGACTTCGGCTCAGTGCTGAACTGCAGAAAGATCTTGTGGTCAGTGCTGCAGGAATATTGAATCCCGAGATCGGCGGACCCAGTGTAAAGCCTTATCAACCCAAAGGTGTGTGGGAATCTACCACATCCGGAAGAGGTGAACTGGCGAGGTATGTTCAGGACAAAGGAGATAAATTATACCGCAGAGGATTGTACACTTTCATCAAAAGAACAGCCCCTCACCCTGCCATGCTGGTCATGGACGCCAGCAACCGCGATCAGTGTGAAGTCACCAGAACCAGAACCAATACTCCCTTGCAGGCGCTTGTGCTCATGAACGACCCATTGGTGCTGGAAGCCTCAAGGGTACTGGCCCAAAACACAGCCAATCTCAAATTGAGTATGGATCAAAAACTGGAAAGAACTTTCAGGCTGATACTCTGCAGGAAACCAAAAGAGAATGAAATGAAAATGCTCAAGGAATATTATCAGCTTGAGCAGATGCGTTTCAGCAGAGAAAAGAAAAAAGCTGAAGCCTTTTTGAAAGCAGGTGAATTTCAGCAGATCGAAACAAAAGATATCATAGAAACAGCAGCACTGATGCAGGTAAATCAGATGCTGTTCAATCTTGACGAAACAACGATAAAATAATTGTATGGATAACAATGTCAGACAATTCAGGCTCAACATCAATAGAAGACATTTTCTTACCAAGGCTGGGCTGGGTATAGGAAGTGCCGCACTGGGAAGTCTGTTGTTCAAAGACCAGTTGTTTGGTACAGACACGCTCAATTCAATGCCGTTGGGTGTTGCTCAATTTGCACCCAAGGCCAAAAGAATTATTTATTTATTTCAAAATGGAGCTCCTTCACAGCTGGAAACATTTGATTACAAGCCATTGCTGAACAAGATGCATGGAGAGGAATTGCCGGCATCAATTAGAATGGGGCAAAGGCTTACGGGTATGACGGCCAATCAGGAGAAATTTCCATTGGTTGGTTCTGCATTTGAATTTTCACAACATGGTCAATCAGGTGCATGGATCTCCAATAACTTCCCTCACATCTCATCGATTGCAGATGATATTTGTATCATCAGGACCTTGAACACAGAGGCCATCAACCATGACCCTGCCCTCACCTTTTTCCAATCAGGAGCCCAACAAGGTAACAGGCCCAGCATGGGCGCATGGATGAGTTATGGGTTGGGAAGTGAAAATTCCAATCTTCCTGCCTTTTGCGTTTTGCTTTCACGTGGTCGTGGCAATGGGCAAGGTGTATATTCAAAACTCTGGACCAATGGATTTCTTGACAGCATGCACCAGGGGGTTGTTTTCAGCAGCGGTGAAGATCCGGTATTGTACCTCAACAATCCTGAAGGACATGACAAGCAAAGTCGACGTGATATGCTGGATCAGATCGCAAAGTTCAATGCTGAATCATTTCAAAATTTTGGTGATCCCGAAATCAATACTAGAATACAGCAATATGAAATGTCGTACCGCATGCAAAGTGCTGTACCTGAACTGACTGACCTGAGCAAGGAGCCTGATCATATTGTTAAAATGTATGGCGCTGATTGTCTGGTTCCCGGAACCTATGCAGCCAACTGTTTACTGGCCAGAAAATTATCTGAATCCGGAGTTCGTTTCGTTCAACTTTATCATCAAGGCTGGGATACCCACGGAAATCTGGTGAACGATATGAAAATGCAGGCGGAAGATGTAGACCGAGCCTCTGCCGCGCTGATCAAAGACCTCAAGCAGCGTGGTTTGCTGGATGAGACGCTGGTCATTTGGGGCGGAGAATTCGGCAGAACCAACTATTGTCAGGGTAAGATAGATAAGGAAAACTATGGCAGGGATCATCATCCCAAATGTTTTTCCATCTGGATGGCCGGAGGCGGAATCAAACCTGGAATAGTTTATGGTGAAACTGATGAATTCGGATACAATATTGTTAAGGACCCTGTTAGTGTTCATGATTTCCATGCTACTGTTCTTCATCTCATGGGTATCGATCACGAACAACTGACCTATCGCCACTTGGGCAGAAGATACAGGCTTACAGATATTGCAGGTCAACTTGTCAATGGCATCATTGCATAAAATCAGACTATACGCATGCGTAAACATAATGTTCTTCTTTCCAACCTGATCATTGTTCTGCAGACACTGATGTTGCTATTCAGTATTGTAGATCTGAATACATTACCTAGCTGGGTAAAATATGCCGGCAAATTTCATCCTTTGCTGCTACACCTGCCGATAGTGCTGATTCTTTTACTGATACCGATAACTTGGTTGCTAAAAAAGTATAATGATGATAATGGCAAAGTATTGCAGAATTCAATTGAATTGCTTTTGCTGTACAATGCTTTGATCGCAACAATTGCAGCCATCGGCGGACTATTACTTGCATCAAGTGACTCATATGATCAGGAGACACTGACATGGCACAAATGGAGCGGTATTGCTGTTGCAGTTTGCTCACATGGCCTGGTTTACCTTTATAAATACTTATCTACAGATTCATTCGTCTGGAAACTTTCTCTTGGCGCGACGGTAATCGCACTAATCATGGGCAGTCATTTTGGGGGTACACTTACTCACGGAGAAGGATATCTTTCTTTTTTTGAGGAATCTGTGCCGCTTGCCACGGTTCCGGAATTTACCGATTCTACTACAGTTTTTGAAGGTGCCATACAACCTGTTGTAGCTGCAAAATGTTTGTCATGCCACAACGATAAAAAATCTAAAGGAGGATTGAATTTCAGCTCACTTGAAAAAATGTTGAAAGGCGGTAAAACAGGTGCCTTGTGGGTGTCTGGAGATCCTGACCAAAGCACCATGGTCAGCAGAATGCTACTGGACATGGACGATAAGAAACACATGCCGCCTAAAGGGAAGGCACAACTTACTTCGAATGAAATAGAACTCTTCAGGGAATGGATCCGTGCCGGAGCGAATGCCAGCACAACCTATCATTCACTTGCGGAAGGTGATACACTCAAAAAAATAGTTACTGCATTTGTAGCATCTACAAAAACCAGGAAACCAGAAAAAATTTACCCATTTGAAGCTGCATCAGCTGCTACTATCAGTTCACTCAACAGCCCTTTCAGACGCATACTTCCACTCGCCTATAATTCTCCTGCCCTTAGTGTAAAGTTCTTTTTAAAAGAAAAATTTGATCTCAATTTGCTCAAAGAATGCAACAGCATCAGCAAACAGATCGTAGAAGTTAACCTATCAACCATGCCGGTAACGGATGAGGCTTTCAAGACCATCGCCACATTTGAAAATCTGGAAACCCTGAATCTTAATGGTACTTCTATAACCGGAAAGGGATTATTGCAATTATCTGCTAATAAAAATCTCAGTGAGTTATCCCTTGCAAATACTTCAGTTGATCTTTCTTCCGTGAAAGCACTGTCAGCATTACCCCAATTAAAAAAAGTATATCTCTGGAACAGCAAGATCAGTGAAAATGATATTGTGGCTTTGAACAAAGAATTTCCCCGCACAAGTTGGGACGCAGGATTCATACCTGACAAGAATGAATTGCTGAAACTGACTCCACCCTATTTGGCCGATAAGGAAAAAACCATATTGGACAAAGGGGAATTGATTGCACTCAAGCATCCTTTACCGGGTGTAGTGATCAGGTATTCGCTTGATGGTATTATACCGGATACAATCAATGGGAAAGTATACACAACACCTTTCCTTCCAGCATCAGGATTGGTTCGGGTTATTGCAGTGGCAACGAGGGATGGCTGGATCAGCAGCAATAAATCAGACAATACCTTTTTCATCAAAGGGAAAAAATGCGACTCTGTAAAACTCATCAACCCAACCCATAATCGGTATAAAGGACTTGGGGCTGTTGCTTTGACCGATCTCAAAAAAGGCTTTGCAGAAAACCAAGATAATCTCTACTCCAATTGGCTTGGTTTCAGAGAAATCAACTTCAAAACTGGATTTTATTTCAATGGAGAATCAGAAATCAGCGAGATCGTTATCAGTACAGCCGATATGACGAGAGGTTATGTAATGCCACCTCAAAAAATCATTATCAAAGCGGGAGACACTCCTGAAAAACTGAAATTGATCGGACAACTGACGCCTGAACAACCCACAGAGTATCGGGGGAATTCCAATATTCCATACAGCATGAAAGTCGCACCAGGTAAGTACCGCTATATAGAGATCGAAGCCATTCCGGTTCAAAAACTACCCAAATGGCATACCGGTAAAGGAGAAAAAGGATGGGTCTTTGTGGATGAGGTTTTCTTTTACTGATTGTGATGTGATCATTTGAAGATCACGGTACCGACACTTTTCATGAGGTCCATTTCCAATTGCTTCAAATGTCTGTGCGTCTGCAAAAGAATGATCATGTCTTCAGTACTCTGCTCTTTCTCAAGATCGAGCTGGTTTTCAATGATCAGACGTTTTACCTTTTTTAGTTTCAAATAGGTCATGCAGGATAGTACTTCTTCCTTGTATCGCTGATCCCTGACCTGGATATCCCCTTTGAAATATTTTTTCCAGTTTGGACTAATCTCATGCTTCTCGGTCAACAGCGATACAGCCATCTGGCAAATCTGAGGATCCTGATGATAAAGAAAATTCTTCTCTGTTGGATTTGTGCCCTGGTGATAGAGGCTCCTGAAATCCTGAAGTATGCTGATCAACAGTTTATTGTCAAACAATTCTTCAAGTCCGTCTCGATCCACTTCCTCAAAAATATATTCAGCTACTGTTATGCTTTCATCCCATACCCTTGAACCAAATTCAATCAATGCCCTGATTACTGCCTGCTCGTTGGATTCGTCTTTGAACAATAGGTCCAAACCTGCATCATCCTGTGCTTCAACATCAGGTTCTGCTTTTGATTCCAATGCCGCATCACGCTGCAATCTCTTTTCTTCTTTCCCCAGTTTATCCTGAGCAAATTTCTTCACCAATGCAGTAAGTCCCTGTTCATCAACTTTCAGGATCTGTGCACATCGCTTGATATAATCCTGTTGCCGGGTGAAGTCTTCTGTACGGTTAAGCTTGGAGATGGATTCAGCAATTTGGTTTACTACAGCTGCTTTCTGGGTGCTGTCGTTACCAGCATCTTTCAAAGCTACCTCCAGCTGGAAGAGAATGAAATCCTTTTTGTTTTGCTTGACAAATTCTGTGAAAGCATTTGCACCAACTTTTTTTACATAACTGTCAGGATCTTCTTTGTCCGGAATAAGCACCAATTGTACATTCAGACCTTCTTCTATAGCAAGATCCAATCCTCTCAATGCGGCTTTAACACCTGCTGCATCACCATCATAAATGATGGTCAGGTTATTGGTGTATTTTTTGATCAGCCGAAGTTGATCAGTGGTAAGAGATGTACCTCCTGATGCCACAACGTTTTCGATGCCAGCCTGATGCATGGCGGTTACATCAGTGTAGCCTTCCACCAGAAAACATTCATCTAATCTGTCTATCGTTTGTCTGGCGAAATAGGAGCCATATAGAATTCGGCTCTTAACATAGAGTTCATTCTCCGGTGTATTGATGTATTTGGGTGCACGATCGTTGGAACCAATGACCCTGGCTCCAAATCCAATGATCTTTCCACTTTGGTTATGTATGGGAAAAATGATACGCCCGCGATAATTGTCGACCAGCTCTCCATCCCGTTCAACACATAGTCCGCTTCGTTTCAGAAGATCCGGACTATACTGATTTTTAACTGCTTCACGGGAAAAGCTGTCTCTCTGATTCGGACAATAGCCAAGTTGAAACTTATTGATAGTGGCATCATCGAACCCTCTCTCTTTGAGATAGGTCAGCGCGATTTGCTGACCTTCTTCTGAATCCTTGAGTTGCGAGGAAAAGTACTTGGCAGCGAATTGATTGAGGATATGAAGACTGTCTGCCAGCTGTTGCTGTTCTCTGTATTCCGGGCTCGTTTCTGTTTCTTCAATCTCTACGTTATAACGTTGTGCCAGCCATCGCAAAGCTTCCACATAGGAATACTTTTCATGCTCCATGACAAATCCGATGGCATTACCACTCTTACCACAGCCAAAACATTTATAGATTTCTTTTGATGGAGAAACACTAAAAGATGGTGTTTTCTCATGATGAAAGGGACAATTGCCGATATAATTTGTTCCTCTCCGTTTGAGTTTCACAAAACTGCCAACGATATCTATGATATCAATTCGGTTCTGTATTTCCTGTATGGTCTGTTGGGATATCAAAATTTAGTGCTGCCAGTGTCTGTAAAAATAACTTTTTTAATTGAACCTTATGCCGGATCAACATTCACCTGAACATGTACGGATTTGAAGGAGGATTCATTTTGCATCATGACCAGTACCTGCTGGATATGATTTCTAGCCATTGAATTTTTTGAGCCATCTCTGGGCAATTTCAGCAGAATCTCATAGATATACCTGTTTCTGACCCTGTTGACCACCGGTTCGGCAGGGCCAATAAGGTAATCGCCGAAAACAGGAGACATCCTCCCGGCAAAAAATTCTGCTGCCTGAAGGGCCTTCATTTTGTCGGCATGCCGAAAGAAAAACTGTATCAGCCGGGTATAGGGTGGATAATGAAATACTTTTCGATTTTCAATTTCTGCCTGATAAAAACCTTTGTAATCATGATTGACCACCTGCTTGATCACTGGATGTGCAGCCTGGAGGGTTTGAATGATCACCCTGCCTTTTTCACCTCTTCGCCCTGCCCTGCCGCTCACTTGCTCCATGAGCTGGAAAGCTCTTTCGTTGACCCGAAAATCAGTGAAAGCAAGAAGACCATCAGCATCAAGAATACCTACAAGTGCAACATGCTCAAAATCGAGCCCTTTGACCACCATTTGTGTGCCGACCATGATATCCATTCTACCTTTTTCAAAATTCCTTATCATTTCATCATGTGCATGCTTACCCTTGACAGTATCAATATCCATTCTTGCCACTGTATGATTGGGGAACATGGTAATCAATTCTTCTTCCACTTTCTCGGTACCAAAATTCTTTTCCGCCCAGCTGCTGCTGCCGCAGGCAGCACAGGTGGTAACCACAGGATAAGAGGTGCCACAATAATGACACTGGAGGCGATGATGCAGCTTATGATAAGTCAAGGTAACATCACAATGTTCACAATGCGGAATATGTCCGCATGTACCACAAATCTTGTAAGGGGCATATCCACGTCTGTTTTGAAAAAGGATCACTTGTTTGCCTTGTTCCAATACCTTCTCCATAGCCTCTCTGAGTGTTCCACTGATAATTTTTCTAACCATCCTGCCATCCTCAACTGCTCTGGTATCTGAAGTTTCAATGATGGGCATTTCCACACCACCATAGCGTTCAAACATCTCCACCAATCCATATTTCCCTGCTATGGCTTGGGCATACGACTCCAGACTTGGGGTGGCACTGCCCAGAACAACTTTGGCATTCGCAAGTTTTGCATAATAAAGTGCCGCATCTCTTGCGTGATATCTGGGGGCCGGATCCTGTTGTTTGAAGGAAGAATCCTGTTCTTCATCAACGATGATGAGTGAGAGATCTGCGAAGGGAAGGAACAATGAGGATCGGGCGCCCAATACTACTCTGATATCCCCCTTCTTTACTTTGTTCCAAAGCTCAACCCTTTCATTGGGATTGAAACGCGAATGATAGATAGCGATATAACCACCGAAATGCGTTTGTAATCTTCGGATGATTTGAGTTGTCAGGGCAATTTCAGGCAGTAGATAAAGCACTTGCTTTCCTGAAAGAATCTGCTCTTCTATGAGTTTGATGTAAACCTGAGTTTTACCACTTGACGTAACACCATGCAACACACAGGTACCTTTTTCCTGTAAAGCCACTCTGACCTGCTCCAGTGCGGTTTTTTGGAGTTCAGATAATTGAAAATCAATATTGACTTCCTTTGCCTGCATGGTTAAGCGATCAACCGATTGCTTTGATGCAACAAGGATATTCTTTTCAATCAATGCCTTTAACTGAGCGGCTGATGCACCTGCTTTCTTCAGGAGTTCGGGTTGTCTAACCTCCCCTTCTGTTTTTTGCAGATGAAGAAAAGCCAGCAGCAACTCCATTTGTTTGGGAGCGCGATTGTTCCAGTTGTTCAAAAGATCGGCAAAGGCCTCTTCCTGATGATAGGCAGGATGAAGATGAATGAAATTTTCTTTTTTGGGAGTATATTTTTCTTTGAGACTTTCCCATGCCATGCAGACTTTTTTATCCAGTAATCTTTTGACAACCGGATAAACATGATGCAGGTCTAGAATACCTTGCACTTCTTCCATTTTCAATTCTTTCTTCAAAAGCAATCCTTCTGCTACCAGGTATTCCTGTTCATCGAGGTCTGAAAAATCTTCGCCATATTCTTCATTGATAACCAGTATGGTTTCACTGCTTAGCTTGAGCTGAGTTGGTAAAGCTGCCGCCATTACTTCACCTTCACTGCACATGTAATAATTGGCCATCCATTGCCATAACTGCAATTGAAGCGGATAGACAACCGGTTCAGGATCCAGCACCTGGATGATGGGCTTGGGTTCAAATCCCTTCGGTGATTCTTCTATGATTGCTTTAATGACACCAGAATATCTTTTCTGACGACCGAAGACCACTTCTACCCTAACACCGGGCATAACTGAGCCCTTCAATTCTTCAGGAATCGAGTAGGTATACGTTTTGGGTATGGCCAGTGGTATGATGATCTCGGCGAACAAAAATTGATGTTATCGGGGTTGATGAAAATAATTGGGGTTGATCCAGGAAGCCCTGTATTCAATGAGTTTATCAGACATGCGTTTGATGGCTATTTCTTTCAGGGCTTTGTGGTCTGCATCGGGATGATCAGATGGATGGATGGGTTTCAGATATACCGCTCTTGAGCGTCCGGGTGTGAGGGTGAAAACATGACGATAATGCAATCTATCGAAGGTGTCTAGTAACAGAATTGGCTGGATGGATTTGCCTGTTTCCACTGCCAGTTTAAATGCACCATCATAAAAAGTTGCCAATGGGCCATCTGCCATGTTGAATGTTCCTTCCGGAAAAACCATAATGGATATACCTTTTGCCAGCATCTTGCGCAGATCAGCCAGGCTTCTTGCCCTGTCTTCGGCACTCGAGCGGTTGACAGTAACCACACAAAAACGATACAAAAAACCAAAGATCGGAACCTTCAGCAATTCATGTTTACCAATGGCCCTGAAATCATGTTTGAGGGTGAGGATGATATCCACGGCATCCAGATAGGAAATGTGATTGGCAATAAAAATATACTGTCCGTTTGGATCCGGAGTGGATTCATAATGGTTGGTATGTCGAATACCCAGCAGAACATACCAAAGTCTTCCAAAAAAACGATAAAGGTCGAACATGATGTTGCCCCCTTTGATCCTGCCAAGGGGCAGACAAAGGATAAGGCATGGAAATAGTACTGCCACCACTACCCCGAAAAAAAGGATAAAGGCATACAGACTATAAAGAATTTGAATGAACCGTTTGATGGTTGAATAAATGAACATCGCAACATCAAATATACACCAAAGAAGGGGAAAGAAGAGTTTGACTATCTTTGCAAACTCATGTCTGAAAACAGGTCCATAGCGCTGCATACACTGGGGTGTAAACTCAACTACTCCGAGACTTCCACCCTTGGAAGGATGCTGGAAAAAGAGGGCTTTGTGCGCCGGGAATTTGAAGAAGCGG
The DNA here is from genome assembly GCA_046309555.1 of Chitinophagia bacterium. Lineage (GTDB taxonomy): Bacteria > Bacteroidota > Bacteroidia > Chitinophagales > Chitinophagaceae > Pollutibacter. Next base: position 1,421 of record JBKCOY010000150.1, on the reverse strand, counting down.
CGGACGTTTATGTGATCAATACTTGTTCTGTTACCGAAAATGCCGACAAAGAGTGCCGCCAGCTGGTAAGAAGGATCCAGAAACAAAACGCAGAGGCCCTGATTGTGATCACTGGTTGTTACGCCCAATTGAAACCGGAAGAGATAGCCACCATTCCGGGTGTTGATCTGGTTTTGGGTGCAGCTGAAAAATTCAATCTTGCTGAACATCTTAAGGGGCTAACAAAAGGAGACCCTACCAAGATCTGTAGTTGTGATATTGACGAAGTAAATGATTTCAATAGCTCTTTTTCCGTAACCGACAGAACCCGAACTTTTTTGAAAGTACAGGATGGCTGTGACTATAGTTGCACGTTTTGCACCATACCCATGGCCAGGGGTAAAAGCAGAAGCAATACCATTGAAAATGTAATTAAGCAGGCAAAGGAAATCGGAGCACAAGGTGTCAAGGAGATTGTACTCACTGGAGTGAACCTTGGTGATTTTGGTATCATTGAAAATGAAAGGGATACTGACTTTCTATCCCTTTGTCAAGCACTTGAAAAAGTTGAGGAGATCAGCAGATATCGGATTTCTTCAATCGAACCCAATCTGCTGAATCCTGAGATCATTGAACTGGTGGCGGCAAGTAAAAAATTCATGCCTCATTTCCATATTCCACTGCAAAGCGGCAGCAACAGGATCCTGGCCCTGATGCGCAGAAGGTACAAAAGGGAATTGTATGCTGAACGAGTGGAAATGATCAAAACTCTCATGCCAAACTGTGCTATTGGAGTGGATGTAATTGTTGGATTTCCTTCTGAAAGCGAAAGTGATTTTCAGGAGACCTTCGATTTCCTCCACTCGCTTGATGTTTCTTATTTGCATGTGTTCACCTATTCCGAAAGAGATCATACAAAGGCGCTGGAGATCAAGCCTGTCGTTCCGATTCATGTAAGAAATGAACGGAACAAAATCCTGCGCAATCTTTCCTATCAAAAAATGCAGTATTTCCGTGCTTCACAGATTGGACTAAAACGGAAAGTATTGTTTGAACAGGAAAACCGAAATGGCATGATAGAAGGGTATACAGATAATTACATCCGGATCAGTACTCCTTTCCGGGAGGAGTGGGTGAACCTAGAAATGGATTGGGAAATCAGGAACTGATTTTCTATTTTATTTTCTGTAATCCAATGGCGCTTTGCGATCTCCCGCCAGTGAGCGATATTGAAAATTTTCTCCACCTCGTGCTTTTGTTAACTCATCCGCAGCAAGCTTCAATACCTTCGGATCTCGAAAGATGTCTGCAGCAGAAAGTGCAATTGTTTTTGCAGCTACCATCATTCCTTTGTAGCCGATGCTCATGCCATCACAAGCAACAGCCTGCCAGCTGTGCGCCGGTATGCCGGGAACCCAGGTGGCAGTAGAGAGTCCTGCAGT
>JBKCOY010000149.1:0-7760 GCA_046309555.1 Chitinophagia bacterium | reverse complement strand
TTTTGAGGTCAAAGCTTGTTTTGATCAGGGGTATCTGTATTATCCTAATGTATCAGCACTTAGAAAAAATACCACAATGGTAGTCAAGGCCAATCCTCATGTCGGAGGACGGCTTGAAGTTAGATTAGGTGGTCCTGCTGGGCGTCTTTTGGGAAGTGTGGATATTCCATTGGAAGCTTCCAAAGAATATTTTGACTATTCCTGTTTGCTAAAAATTAAGAAAGGATTGAATGACATTTGTCTTGTTTTCAAAGGTGAGCCAGGTAAAAATCTATTCAGTATCGATTGGATAAAGTTTGAGTAGTAAATAGGAATAGTGCCTGTATCAAAACGAAGAGGAAAATTATGCGGATTCGCGAATGATGAGTTTTCCGGGTACAATTTTTGTTGTAACATCACGATTTCCAGAAATGATCTGTTCGATGATCAAACGCGAGGCCTCTTCTCCTATTACCCTGGTTTGTGTATCAAAAGTGGTCAACTTGGGATCAAGCATTTCACCCACAAATTCGTTTCCAAATCCAACAACGCGGATTTTTCTTGGAATATTTACTCTTTTGCTCTTCAACCTTGTGATAATCTGAGCAGCACTTTTATCAGAAATGGATATGATTGCATCAAGATCAGGGTATTCTTTCATCCATTTGTCGAGCGAATGATAAACACTCTCTTCACTAAAATCAACGTGTGCGAGTATGTTTGTATCAAATTTTATTTTGTGTTTCCTGAGTGCTTTTTGATATCCTTTCAAACGGTTTTGTGTTAATGACAATTCTTTTGGTCCAAGCAGTACGGCAATTTTTCGGGCACCTTTTTTGATGAGGAATTCTGTTACTGCTTCAGCACCCGCTTCATCGTCAGCCAATATCTGGGGAACAGAAAGTCCAACGGATACTCTATAAAACTGAACGATGGGTATTCTTTTATTGATGTGAACCCTGAGGTGTTCAAATGAACTGGTATGGATGCTATGACAGATGAGTAAGCCGTCAATCATGTTGTTCATGAGTGCCTGTATATTGGCTACTTCTCTTTCATGTTTTTCATTTGATGTGCAGATGATTACCCTGTAGCCCGCCATTGCTGCCACTTCCTGTATACCACTTAACATGGTTGAAAATATTGTTGTCTCAAGGCTGGGTATGATCACCCCAAGGGTATGGGTAGTTCTGTTCACCAGACTTTGGGCCAGAATATTCGGCTGGTAGTTCATGGAAACAGCAAGCTCTTTAATGAGCTTACTAGTATTTTTATTGATATCAGCTCTGTTGTTCAAGGCTCTTGATACGGTGGTGATTGAAACGCCTGCTACTCTTGCAATATCTAACATGGATGTTTGCCCATCACTCTTTTTATACTCCGGCAGCCTATGTTTTTTTATTTTTTCAGTAATAAAATGGTAGTTGCAATTTTTGCAATTATAACGTTGCTTGTTCCGAATCAATCCTGCCCTTAGTATATTTTCAGTCTTGTTGCAGATTGGACATTTTACGCGTGCCATACTAAAAATGTTGATTGTCTAGTTACAGTTTTGGTTTCAAATAGATAGTTGTTTCAACTCATTTATTATTTGCAATCTACACAAAACATATGCTGAAAGCTCTGTTAATATTGACATTGTAGACTAATTATAAAATTAACTATCTATCGTAAACGTTGACGTTTTCGTTTACGATATTCTTTATTGATGGGGTTCAGTGTGTGTTGTTTTTCTATCCTGTCACAATCAATAAGTTTATGGCTCAATAGTTCGATATGAAAAAAAGGATCACGCATTTTTGTTGTATCATTAGCTTTCTTTTTCAGTTTACTGCTGCAAATCTTTTTGCCCAAAACATTAAGGTTAGTGGTAAGATTGTTTCCACTGATGGCAAAGCGGTTCAAAACGCAACAATTACAGATAAGGCTTCGGGTTTGTCGGCACTCTCGAATGCCGATGGTTTTTTTAGCCTTGAAGTCAGGAGTTTGTCAACGCTCCAGTTTACAGCAATTGGATTCAGGTCAATAGAGCTTTCTGCAACTTCAGGGGGCATGAATGTTGTTATGGAGTCACAATCAGAATTGCTGGACCAGGTTGTTGTTGTTGGCTATAGCAAACAGAAGAAAGTCAATCTTACTGGAGCAGTATCTGTTATCAGCGGTGCTGAAATTGCCAAGCGACCAGTATTTAACACAACGGTTGCTCTTCAGGGAGCATTACCGGGAGTTACGGTTTCTCAGTTTAACGGGGTGCCCGGACAAGCTGCTCAAATTCGAATTAGGGGGATAGGAACCCTTGGGAACAATGATCCATTGATTCTCATTGATGGTGTTGTTTCAGGTATAGGTGATATTGATCCCAACAATATCGAAACTATTTCAGTCTTAAAGGATGCTGCATCAGCTTCCATTTATGGTTCAAGAGCTGCAGCAGGAGTTATTTTGATTACTTCTAAAAGAGGTAAAACGGGAAGTATGAAGGTGGATTATGATGCTTTTTATGGTTTTCAGCAACCTGTTGACAAACCGAAGTATCTCGATGCTGTAGGCTTCATGAAAATGTACAATGAAGGACTGACGAATGAGGGATCTGCACCCAAGTTCACAGACGATTATATCAACAATTATAATGCAAGAAGGAAGCAGGATCCGGACCGATATCCCAATACCGATTGGCAAAAGGCAACGTTCACAAAAGGATTGCAGCAACAGCAAAGCATAACTCTCAATGGAGGAACGGATCGAATTCGATTGCTGGCAGCCTTGAACTACATGGATCAAAACGGTATTGTAAACAATTCAGGCTTCAAGCGATACAGCCTGCGTGTCAATGCAGATTACAAGGCATCGGAAAAATTGGCTTTTCAGTTTGACATGAACCTTAGAAGGGAGATCACAAATTTACCCAGCGTAGGATATAGTGAATTATTTCGTCAGGTATACAGGGTGCCACCTATCTATGCAGCTAAATTCTCTGATGGTTCTTGGGGGCCAGGATGGGAGGGAGGTAATCCATTGGCATATTCGGTTGCAGGAGGGCTGAACAGTACAACCGGTAATACCGCATTGATAAATTTACAGGCTAACTATAAGCCTTTCAAAGGATTAAATGTGAATCTAAATTATTCGCCCAGATTCTTTAGCAATTTTGGTAGTAATAACCAGCGTAAAATTGACTACTTCAATTTTGATACAAAAGCACTGCTTTTCAGTAATCCAAATAAAGTAGCACTTACCAATTCTCATAATAATGTGCTGACCAATTATCTGAAAGCTCAGATCGATTATTCAGCAAAATTGAAATGGCTGGATTTAAATATTCTTGCTGGTGCAGAACAGACCGATAACCGAAGCCAGTCGTTCAATGCCTCCCGGGAACTTTCTCTTTTTCCCGAGCTGGTTCAGCTGAATGCCTATCCTTCTCTCAATCAAAATATGAGTGGCGATGCAACTAGCTGGGCTCTGCAGTCTTATTATGGCAGGGTTAATCTTGTGGCAAGCGATAAATATCTGCTTGAGTTGAATGCCCGCTATGATGGATCATCTAGATTCGCTGCTGACTTCAAAAGGTTTGGATTTTTCCCTTCTCTTTCAGCAGGGTGGGTTCTTTCCAAGGAGAATTTTCTGAGCAAGATTGATTGGTTGTCATTACTTAAACTCAGGGCTTCATGGGGTTCTTTGGGTAATCAGAATATTGGCGATTACCCTTACATATCTTCTTTTGTGTTGGGACAGGGGGTATTCAATGGAAATATAGTCAGTTCAGCAGCACAAACAGTAGTTGCCAACCGTGAAATCACCTGGGAAGCTACCAAGCTGTTGAATTTTGGTTTCGACGGATCTTTTTTCCGCAACAGATTGAACATTGAATTTGATTACTATGTGAAGAATACAGATGATATCTTGCTGACACTTCCTATTCCTCTGATTGTTGGACTGGGTGCAGGTGTTCAAAATGCCGGAAGTGTTGAAAACAAAGGATGGGATCTGCAAATCGGATACAATGACCGAATTGGAAAAGACTTCAAGTTTGGAATTACCGGCGTCTTTTCTGATGTAAGAAATAAAGTACTTGACCTCAAGGGTACAGGCCCATACATTTCAGGTTTCCAGATCACACGAGAAGGAGATGAAATCGGTGCCTTATATGGACTTCAGGCAAAAGGCTTATTTCAAAAGCCGGAAGAAGTGACTGCCAATGCAACACAATTTGGTTCTGTTAAACCGGGAGATATACAGTATGTTGATCAGAACAAGGATGGTGTGATCAATAACAGTGACAGGGTGATCATTGGAAGCCGGATACCCAGATACACTTATAGTGCCAATTTATTTTTTGAGTACAAAGGAATTGATGTGACCTTGTTTTTTCAAGGTGTAGGGAGATGGAATGGTCTACAGATACAAGATGCTGCATGGGCTTTCTTCAACGCTGGCAGCGTTCGTGATATACATCTTGATCGCTGGAGCCTGACCAGAACAGCAGAAGAAAATGCAAAGGCAACTTATCCCAGATTTTTTATTTCTCAAACAAACAATACCCAAACCTCAAGTTACTGGGTAGATGATGCCTCTTTTATCAAATTGAAAACAGCTGTTATAGGGTATTCATTACCTGCGTCCATATTAAAAAAGACACCTTTTTCTCTATTCAAGGTTTACGTGAGCGGTCAGAACATATTCTCATGGGATAAAGTTCCCGGATATGATCCGGAAGCACCTCTGGGTAATCCTTTCAACTATCCGCAGGTAGCTTCTTTTGTAGCTGGGGTGAGGGTAAGTCTAAAATAAATCACTAAAAACATTCATGATGAAAAAGTTCAATATTGTAATTGGGTTGTTTCTGATGGTTCTCTTTGCAGGTTGCAACAAAAACTATTTGAATCGTTTTCCTGAAGACCAGCCCAACAGTGCAACTTATTACACTACTACCGATCAGTTGCTTTTGGCAGTAAATGCTGCGTATAGCAATTTGTCATATGCTCAGGATGGATATCCTTATCTGATGCAATTGGAATGCACTTCAGATGTGATGTGGCAAAGGCCAACTACAGATGCCCAAGCGATTGGTTTGGGCCAACATACATCTGCAACAAACATGATCCGAACTGTATGGACCCAATCTTATACAGGAATTGGCAGGTGTAATATGCTGTTGGATAATATGTCTAAAGCAAAAGCTGTTACTCCACCTGCTTTATATAGAAGGATAGAAGGAGAAGCAAGATTTCTACGCGCCTATTTTTACGGTAATTTGATTTCGTTATACGGCGATGTTCCGCTTGTAGATAAGTCACTGAACCCTGATCAGTCTTTCCTGCCCAGAGCTCCAAAAGCAGAGATCTTGACCTTTGTTTTTCGAGATCTTGATAGTGCCATTGCACAACTCCCTTTGTCATATAGTGGTACTGATATTGGTAGAGCAACCAATACTGCAGCCATGGCCTATAAGGCGCGTATTGCATTGTATAATGAAAAATGGGATATTGCAGCGGCTGCATCAAAGCAACTGATCGACCTGAACTATCATTCGCTTTACCCTAATTACAGAAATCTGTTCACATATGCCGGTGAAAATTCCAGAGAGTCCATTTTTGCATTTGATTTCAAACAAACTGTTAGGGTAAGTGCAACTCCCCAAAATATGCAGGCCCGAAATTCTAGCGGATTTTCCGGACAAGTACCCACGAGGGCTATGGTGGATAGTTATGAATGCATTGATGGACAGACCATAGATAAGTCACCGCTTTATTCTACTGCGGATCCATTTAAAAATAGGGATCCGCGAATGCGACAAGCAATATTGGGTGATGGGGATACCTGGTTCGGCACGGGAGGGATCACTTTTAACATGACATATCATCCTGATAGTACAACCTGTACCAGATTCACACCAACAGTTGCCAAGATCGCAAACCTTGAAGTGACCAATGCCTTTTCTTCTTATTCTGGTTTTTTATTGAAAAAATATCTGGATCAAGCTGATTTGGTTTTGAACACGCAATCCGAACTGGCATTTATGCTAATTCGTTATGCAGAAGTATTGTTGACCTATGCAGAAGCTAAAATCGAATTGAATCAAATTGATGCGTCGGTTCTTAATGCCATCAATCTGGTAAGATCAAGGGGGTATGGTGTTGGGGTTGCACAAACTACACTTTATCCTGCAGTAACTTCTACAAGTCAAAGTGCTTTGCGTCAAATTATCAGAAGGGAGCGGAAGGTAGAATTGGTAGGGGAAGGATTGCGGATCTTTGATATTCGTCGGTGGAAGATTGCAGAAAAAGTAATGAACGGCATATTATTCGGGAAGGCCATGAATCGTAATATTTACTATTCATTGCCCAAACCACAACTTGACGAAAATTCCTCACCTTCATATGATTCGTTCAATACTCTTGTATCTGTAGTAGGTAATTTCAAGATCATGGATAACCCAAGGGTATTCAAGCCTCACCACTACTTATGGCCCATACCCCAGGCAGAAATTGATGTGAATAAAAATTCAGGGTTTACGCAAAACCCGGGATATTGATTGGAGATAAAATTGTTATTTGAATTTTCACTCCTTAGGTTATTGTAGATGTTCATATATTCATAATGACCTTTGGATTTTTATGATTCAAGAGATAATAGCATCAAAGATCATTTTAAAATTTTTTCTGCAATGCGGCTATTTGGAATAATATTATGCAACACTATATTTTGTTTTGCAGCGGCACAAACGAAAATGGTGTGGTGGAAACTTTCTGATAGTAATTATTCCAGTATTGATGGATTGGGATGGCCTGGTGAAAGGCATGGTGCGATTCAGCGTTTGCCGGATCGTTTTAAGGATCGGGTAAGCAAGGCCAATTGGGACCAATCACTGGAAAGCTCAGGCCTTTCAATCCGCTTTATTTCCAATGCGACAGATATCTTCGTGCGTTACAAATTATCCGATTCAACTAAAACCCTAACCAAGTCCACCGCTAGAGCCAACGGAGTTGATTTGTATGCAATTGACAGTGATGGTTTATGGCACTGGGCCAACGGACAATCCACGATCTCAGATTCTGTTCAATATGCCTTCAATCAACTACGTCCCAATGACAACTTTCATAAATTAGGACGAGAATACCAGCTTTTTTTTCCTATCTCAAATTCAATAAAGGAATTGTGTATTGGTGTTCCGGAGGGAAGTCTTTTCAAGTTGATGCCAAGCCGCGTTGAAAGGCCTGTAGTGGTTTATGGGCCCTCTCTATCAATGGATGGGGATGCTTCTCGTCCTGGTTTGGCCTGGACAAATATTCTGTCGCGAAAGTTGGATCGTACTGTTGTCAATTTAGGATTTTCCTCTGATGGGTTAACAGAAAAGTCAATGTTAGATTGCATCAATGAAATCGATGCAAGAATCTTTGTATTTAATGGGATCCTTGATCCAAACATTTCAAATTTAGATTCTATTGAATTGGCCCGAACCATAACAGAGACTGTCAAAATGATTCGAGGAAAGCATCCGGTTACACCAATTTTATTTGCCGAACATGCAGGGTTTACCAATGGATATTTGGCTGGTGATCAAATCACTTTGTCTGAAAGGTTTAATAAAACACTTCATGCTGCAATTGGTAAAATGAAAATAGAGGGAGAAAGTGCCCTGTATTTGCTTACTCAAAAAGAATTGGGTTTTGACCTTGATGAAATGTCTGATGGAACACATCCCAATGATCTTGGCATGAAGTGTTATGCCGATGCGTATGAAAAAAAGTTGCGTGAAATATTTATGGAGCCGGTTGGAA
>JBKCOY010000148.1:0-6164 GCA_046309555.1 Chitinophagia bacterium | reverse complement strand
TCCTTCACATTATGACTGGCATCGATCATCCAACCAAGATCAGTCGCATGATTCATGCCCCTGGCATCCATCCCTTCCACGAGTTCATTGAAAATGAGAAACAATTGATAGGGTTTGATGCTGCCTACTGTAAGATCATCATCTCCATACTTGCTGTCGTTGAAATGAAATCCGCCGAGCTTGCCTTCCATCATCAGGAGAGAAACGATTTGTTCAATGTTGGCGTTGGGTAAGTGATGTCCGAGGTCAACCAATGTGTAAGCTTTTGGACCGAGTTTGTTGGCATACATCAGTGATTGTCCCCAATCACCCACCGTCATCGAATAAAAATTTGGCTCAAAGGCTTTGTACTCCACAAATACTTTCCAGTCGGATGGCAGAGCAGCATAGATCTGCTCCAGTCCTTCCAGTGTATGTTGAAATGCTTTTCTGAAATTTAATTGCCCTGGAAAACTGCTGCCATCACTGAGCCAAACGGTCAGTGATGATGAACCCAATGCTTGTCCATGTTTGATGACTTCAATGTTATGGTCAATCGCCTGCTGGCGTATTGATTTGTTCGTGTTTTGAAGCGATCCGAACTTATAACTATGTGTCTGATTCTTTTGGTCCTGGAACGTATTGGAGTTTACTGCATCAAATTTCAGGTTCAATTCTGCCGCCAATTTTTTGATAGCATCATGATCGGAAGGAATATCCCATGGGATGTGTAACGATATGGCTCCGCTGGAGTTGTTCAGTGCATGAAGAACAGCTACGTCTTCCATTTTTTGTTCCAGGCTTCCGGGTTCTCCTGTTCCTGAGAAGCGTGCAAACCGGGTGCCTCCTGTTCCCAATGCCCAACTGGGTATGGCCACATTGAAATCGATCAGCTTGCTGATGATCTTCTCTACGTCTGGAATAGTATTTCTGGCAAATTCAAATCTGGTTTGATGTGCCTGAAAATATTTTTCGTTGTGTTGTTGTATGCTCTGTTGTTCAATCCTCATAGAAACACAAAAGGGTATTTTGGTTTTGCCTAACCTTATATCAAGATTATCTTACAAATGATGCGGCAATGCCTCCATCTACATTGATCGTATTGCCAGTTGATTTGCTGAGCAGTCCGCCTACATATGCAAAACAAGCATTGGCAATATCTTCCGGTAGGATGATCTCATTCAGCAAAGTTCTTCCAGCATAGTATGCGGGAAGCTCTTCGATCTTGATACCATAGGCTTTGGCACGGCCTTCGGCCCAACCACCACTCCAGATATTGCTGCCTGCGATCACCGCATCTGGATTCACCACATTCACCCTGATCTTGTCCTTGCCCAATTCTGCAGCGTTGAGTCGGCTCAGGTGCAGCTGTGCTGCCTTTGCAGATCCATAGCCGGCGTTGTTAGGACCACTCACCAATGCATTTTTGCTCACGATGTTCAGGATGTCGCCGCCCATGTTCTGCTTGCGCATGATGCCAACAGCAGTTTGGGTAACCAGCATCTGACCTTTGACGAGGATATCATACAAGAGATCCCAGTCTTTCTCAGTATGGTCTTCGATGGTTTTTGAGATGGAGATACCGGCATTGTTCACAATGAGGTCCAGCCCACCGAAACAAAGCGTTGCTTCTTTGGCAGCTTCTTTTATGGATGTGGCATCGGTTACATCGAGGAGACAGGATCCGACTATATCCTTTCCAAAGGATTTGATGAACTCTTCTTTGGCTTCTGCCAGTCGCTCGGCATTGTTATCAGACAATACCACACATGCACCTTCGCTGGCAAATTTTTTGGCAATGGCTTTTCCAATTCCTCCACCACTGCCTGTAACCAAAGCAACACGACCGCTCAGCGGCTTGGGTTTGGGCATCCTTTGCAGTTTGGCTTCTTCCAAAAGCCAGTATTCAATGTTGAATGCTTCCTGTCTCGGAAGTGAGGTATAAGAGGAAATGGCTTCAGCGCCTTTCATCACATTGATGGCATTGATGTAGAATTCCGCAGCAACCCTTGCTGTCTGTTTGTCCTTTGCGAAACTGAACATGCCCACGCCTGGATATAAAATGATCACCGGGTTTCTGTCGCGTATAGCGGGACTGTTTGGATGTTTACAGGTATTGTAATATTCTGTATAGGTTTCACGGTATGCTTCGAAGAGGGGAGTGATCTTTTCTTTGATCACTTTCACATCAGATAGGTCTTCCTGCGGATCAAGGTTCAGCACCAGCGGAGCGATCTTGGTTCTCAGGAAGTGATCGGGACAACTGGTGCCCATCGGAGCTAATCTGGAAAGATCATTTGAATTGATGAATTCCAGTACGCGTGCATCATCGGTAAAATGTCCGATCATTTTGGTTTGCGATGAGCAAAATCCTCTTAGGATAGGAGCCAGTGCTGCTGCTTTTTCTTTTCTCTCTGATGCCTCTAGTGAATTTACTTTCTGTCCACCGAAAACAGCTGGTTGTTTTTGGATGTTCTCCTCCAAATAAGCGGCACATTTTTCAATCACCTCCAGGGTATTCACATAGCTTTCATATGCGGTATCGCCCCAGGTAAAGAGTCCGTGTGAACCCAGCATGATGCCGATGATACCGGGATTTTCATCAAGGCATTTTTTCAATTTCAATCCAAGGTCGAATCCCGGTCTTTGCCAGGGCACCCAACCAATCTTGCCATCAAACAATTCCATGGTGATCTTTTCTCCATCCTTGCTGGCCGCGATGGCGATCGCAGAATCGGGATGAAGATGATCGATGTGCCTGAAAGGCAGGAAGCCATGGAGTGGCGTATCGATGCTGGGCGCTTTGGATGCAAGATCATAGATACAATGATTGAACAGCTCCACCATTTCATCTTCGTGTTCTACACCACGGAATATATTGTTCAACGAGCGCATTCTGTCTACATAGAGCGCTGCCAGTCCATCACGTTTCATTGTGCCCAGATCACCTCCGCTTCCTTTTACCCACATCACTTCCACCTGTTCTCCTGTCAGGGGATCTTTGGCCATGGCTTTGCAGGAGGTGTTGCCTCCGCCATAGTTGGTCAGGCGAAGGTCGGCACCCAACAGGTTGGATCGGTAGACGAGCAGTTGCACTTCGTCATCTTTTATGGATGCTGCTACATTTTCATCCCATAGGTAACTCACATGTTTGAAATCTTTTGTTGACACGTTTGAAAAATTTGGTTGTATTAAAAATTTATTGATGCATGTTATTACCGTATCCCACTACCAGAACAGAGATAACGATGATGACGATGCCGGTGATCATGGTTAATCTTGTTTTCTGGCTCACTGCCTTCCACTCCTTCAGGATAAGCCCCCACAAATTAGCGATTAGAATGATAAAGGCCATGTGCAGAATCCAAGAACTCGGGCCATTGCCCAATTTGCTTTCCCCCATACCATAAAAAAAGAATTGGAGGAACCATGTGGTGCCGGCCAGGGCAGAAAAAAGATAGTTGTTGACCAGCGGTGTTGCTTTGTTGGTGTAGTCGCCGAATGTTTTGTTTCGAGCATTCAGGATCATGCACCAGATAAAGTTTGTTGTCAGTCCACCCCACAGCAAAACAACATAGATGACATTGTTTCGGTAGAGGAATTCTCCCTGATCGGGATGGGATGCCTTCCATGTTTCATTGGCGATGGTGGCCATGGTTTGTCCTGCTTCCAGTCCAAAATTGAAACAGGCACTCAGAACACCCGAAACGATGGAGACGAACATCCCCAGGGCAAATTTGTATTCTGTTCCGATGTTGGCTGATGCGTTAGCTGATAGTTCGCGTTCTTTTGAAGTGCCTGCCTTTCCGCTTACCACAATGCCAACGATACAGATGATGAGTCCCATCAGCACCACCATCCCCCAGTCGCTCGAATACATCTGACTGAAAGTGTCTTTGCCTTCTGTGGGATTAAAATCATAGTAGATGGCAGGTATGATGGCGCCGAATACCATGCAGAGTCCCAGGATGATGCTGCTACCAAGGGAAACACCCAGGTAGCGCACGCCCAAGCCGTATGTTAGTCCGCCAATGCCCCAAAGCACCCCGAACAGATATACAATACCCAGTGTGTTGCTGTCGGTGTTTTGGATGATTGCACCAAAATCAGGAATGGTGAGGTATGCGGCCAATGGAGGCATGATCAGCCATGAGAACAGTCCGCCAACGATCCAGAAACTCTCCCAGTTCCAGCCTTTGACTTTTTTAAAGGGGATATAAAAACTTCCGGAGGCGAAGCCGCCGATGAAGTGGAATAAGACACCCAGAATGGCATTCATGTTGGAAGGTTTTTTGGTTGGAACAAGATGGGTTTTTTATTTGATAGAGTTGTTCAATAACTTGATTTTATTAGTTTAAAAACTGACACTTTTTTTGATCATTCCTGTTTGCCATGTGCTTTGTTTCGATAATCACCGGGAGGTATTCCGGCTCTTGATTTGAAAAAAGTTACAAAATAGCTCACGTTCTGAAAGTTCAGGGCATAGGAGATCTCCTTGATGGACATGGTGGAGCTGTTCAGCATTTCCTTTGATTTCTGGATCTTGATTTCCATCATATATTGGGCAGGTGATAGTCCTGTATACTGTTTGAATATCCTTCGAAACCAGGAGTAGCTCAGGTTCAGTTTTTTGGCGATCAGTTGCGGTGAAGAGTTTATTTCAGATTCCTCTCTCATCAGCATTCTTGCTTTTTCGATCAGCATTACGGCTTCTTTGTCCCTGAACGCATTGTTTTTTTCGATATAAAAAATATAGGAGATGAGATTTCCGGTAATGCCGGCCAGCATTTGCTGATAGGCGGTTTTCTGGAAGGAGCAAACTTCAATACCCTGTTTGAACAATGCAACGATCTGTTCATTAAAGCCAATGTTGATGACGGGATTGTTTTTGGAGATGAACCCGTTCTGGACCAGTTTCTCCATGGTTTCTCCATTGAATCCTATCCAATATTCATCCCATCCTTTGCTCTTGGAAGGCTTGTAGGTATGCCATTCATCTGGAAATAAAAAAATGATCGACCCTGCGGATACTTTCATGGATTTGCAGCTGGATGACTCAAATACACCTTCACCATTGGTGATGTATAGCAGCTGAAATTCTTGTAGTTTTCTGCCGGTTTGTGGCTTGAACCAGTAAGACGAAGGGTGTTCTTTGGGCGGATATTGCGTGTTGGGTGAGATAGATTGAAAACCGATGGTGGTGATGTACAATCCCCATAGCTCATCCGACTGATTGACGACAAGGTATTTTATATGCTGATGTAGCTTTTGCTGCATTTATTTAAGCCTCAATTAAGAGGTTTAAAATAATTCATTTTTCTCAATACTTAACCTGTTTGGAAGGCAGGGCGGTCATTATTAATGAATGAGTAAATGAAGGAGTTCCCTCTTTCCTGAGGGTTGTGTCAAAATTCAAATCAAAAGTGTCAATATTTATAGAGTACACAAGTTGATAAGGGATAAGTTTATTTTTGGTAACATAAAAATACTTTGATGCAATTTGATTTCTTTTTTAAAGCCCCGTTGATAATATCTGCATTCATCTTTGTTGCTAGAAATCCAGCGTATGCTCAATCCCCCAAACCCAACATCATTTTTATTCTAACAGATGATCAGCGATGGGACGCAATGGGATTTGCAGGGAATCCCATCGTTCAGACTCCAGAGATGGATGTCCTCGCGCGCTCAGGTACTTATTTTCGCAATGCATTTTCAACTACCCCGATTTGTGCTGCCAGTCGCGCCTCCATTTTATCAGGCATGCATGAGCGTACGCATGGGTATACTTTTCAGAAGCCAAGACTGAAAAATCCATACACCGATCTCATCTATCCAAAGATTCTGAAGGAAAACGGTTATCATGTTGGATTCTTCGGCAAGCTGGGGGTTATCATTGATTCTGCGAGTCAATACTTCGACAAAAGCGATTTTTATGACAGAGGTAATAGTCCTGATTATCGCGGTTACTTCTATAAAAAAATTGGAAAGGATACTGTTCATCTTACCCGTTATACCGGACACCAGGCAGTTGAGTTTATCAACAGTGCGCCATCCGATAAGCCCTTTTGTCTTTCCCTCTCCTTCAGTGCTCCGCATGGTCACGACAATTCAGTTGAGCAGTATTTCTGGCAGACAAAATCCAATGATCTCTACAAAAATGTCCGTATACCTGAACCACTTCTGGG
>JBKCOY010000147.1:0-10355 GCA_046309555.1 Chitinophagia bacterium | reverse complement strand
ACTTTTGTACCTTAACCATTAGTGGTTCACCAGGAAGTGAAGTATGCGACAGGCAGTGCCCTTGCTCTTTTCGTTCTTTTCGGGTGACATGATGATGGTGAGTTTATGTTTCTTTCTTTTCAATTCATCATCAAGCATGATATACCAGGGAAGATGAAGTGATCGACTCCATTGGGTGAACAGATCGGCTGTCTGAAAGGGTTTCCCATCAAGACTGTATTGGATCTTTCCGGCATCCGGACCAGAAGCTATGCAAACGCCAACAGCAGTACCTGAAAATTCAAACTCCAGTTTAGCTCCCGGTATTTCAGCGATCAAAACAGGAATGTTGACATATTGCTTTCTTGTTCCTGCTCCATCGTTGGGTTTCCATTGCTGATCCAAATGCCATCCGCTTAGAATCTTGGCACGATTAACCTCAACATAATCGCCACCGGTATAACTGAATTGATCAATCAAGACTGGTAATGTATGTACCTGAGCACCTTTCTTTTTTGCTTTTTCATAAGCTGCATCCAGAAAAGTTGTTAAGGATCTTGCATAAACCTGTTGCCCGAATGGTGAGGGATGCAGATCCCTGAAATCTTCCTTCCAGGTAAATTCACCGGCATCGATTCTTTGGGTCACTTCTCTGGCCCAATGGATGGAGTTTACGCGATAATGATCAGCCACTGTTTCATGATTGCGAATTTCTGCCGGAACGATGCCATTGCGATAATCCTGCATTTTATCGGGATCTACACAATGCATCATGATGATATCCGCTTGAGGATTGGTCATGCGCATGTGTCTGATGATGCCTTCCATACCCCTGACTTGGGACTGATCATCAAATCCATTGGTACGGTCATTTACCGCAGCTTCCTCAAAGAACAAATCGATCTGTCCCTTTGATAATACTTCATCCTCCAACCTGAAAGATCCTGGTGTGCTGCCGGTAGAGGAAATGCCAGCATTGATGAATTCAAATTCCGTTTCAGGAAATCTTTCTTTCAGATACTGGCAAACCAGATCCCTCCAACCTTTGCCTTCTGTAATGGAACCACCCATAAATGCAACACGTCCTTTCTTTTCTTTGGTAAAGCGATGAAAGCTGTTTTCAAATCCTGATCGCTGCACATGAAAAAGTGATGGAGATAAATATTTCTTAACCGGATAACTATTGCTGAAAATAAAATCTGCGATCTTTTCGGGTTGTTCAATGGGAAAGTGATGGCCCTCCAATGCCTGCTCGCCTTTTGTCATGGGTATGATCGTAGCGATACCTCCCATTCGGATATACTTTTCAATGAGCGGGAAACTGTTCTCATCATTGGGAACAATCTTATCGTTCAAACCAATGCTGTGCAAAACAGGGACCTTTGCTGAAGCAAGCAACTCAAGATGATCAATCGGATCGTCGAACATGGCAACAAGCTGACTGTCGCTCATGTTCATGTGTTTGAGCAACAGCTGCCAATCCTGCGGGGAACCCTTGCTCTTGCCCTTTCCACCTGGCCAACTGCTGGTATTGCCAACAGGAGCTTCCGCATAAATACAGGAAACCTTCAGCGGATTTCGCTTTGCCCAATTGTAGACATACAAACCACCGCGACTAATCCCTTCCAATGCCACTTTTTCTGCAAAACCATTTGAGGTCATCCATGCATGAAACTTATTCCAGATCTGCATGGCAGCGGGCGAGCCAAACATATCATTGGTTTGGAGATAGGCAAGATGAAAACCACGACTGATCAAAATGGAATCCATGTCGGTATGCCAATCCGGAAAATAAGCTTTCCAGATCCAGGGCTTCCCTTCCAATGGCTTAGCAGGTTTTACGATCCAGGCTTCTCTACCCTCAAAACCATATTGCTCTCTTTCAAACCCATGCCATTTATCATTTTTCTTCGAAACAATGCTTTGCGCTGATGCCTCTGAGTAGTGAAAAAATACCGAGCCGATCAGTAGAAAAAGAGCAATCAATCTTTGCATTACAAACCTTTAAAATTTGATTGGTATTCCTGAATGACCCTCATCCAGGGATCAAGGACAATTGTTTTCTGATCTCCCAACGAACTTCCATTACCAGCATCCAGTATCCATTGAAATGTTTCACGGAATTGCGGATATTTTTCCAACTGCTCTTTCATCCAAAGATTCCAATCCAGTTTTTCTCCTTTTGCCGTTGCAGCCCATTTTGTTATAAGATTATTTGCCGGTTGAAAATTTCTGATGGTATTGTAAACACCCGGCTTGAATGCAAGAATTTTATCCAATTGCGCTAAGGCTGCTTCTTTTTGTTTCAACTGTAGAAGACATTGGTATGATAAAAATTGTTCCAGTCTGCCATCAATATCTTCATCATATGGTTTTCCTACCCCAAGATTTTCCGGCCAATCTGATGCTTGTTTGATGAAGGCTAGGGCAATTTTGTATTTATCATTTTTCATGGCCTGCAAAGCCTGCATCATTTTAGCTTCCCAATACAGGGCTCTCCCGTCCGTAGCCCCTTCAAATGGAATGATGTCCATTAGCGCCAATAATGAATCACAGGATTTATACTGTTTGTTCAGCAATAGTGATTTTGCCAGCAGCATATCCATGATATAATTGTTGCCCGGATGATCTTTCTTATACTTCCGGCAAAGTGATAATGCTTTTTCAAATTCATTCTGCTGAATAAAATGCTGAATAAGCAATTTGGGATAACGCCAGGATTGAGCGTCGAGCTGCATGGCCTTGTTAAGATCGGCTTCTTTTTTCACCAGATCAGATTTATTCCAAAGTGACCTCAGCGCATATACATGTGCGGCATCAGGATTTTCATTGAGGGATTGCACGATTGCGAAAGCATCTTCATGCTTATTTTTATCATGTAACAAAAGCGCCTGATAATATTTAGCTTTCCAATGATCAGATTTTTGAGCAGCCCATTGCAGCACCGGCAAATGTTCAGTTCTGAATGGGAATACCATTAAGGTTGGCAATGCATTTGCCTTACTCAACTTCTGCTGAGACACGACAGCATCATCTCTTTTCATGTAGGCCAAACTATACAAGGCAAGTGGGTGTTCGGAAAGTGTTTCCAGAACACGGGCAGACTCAGCAACAAGTCCAATTTCAGCATAGAAGGCAGCCAACTCTAAGAATGATTCTTCTGGCAATTCATTTTTCAATGAAATGGAGGGATGATCCTTATCGCCAGAAAGTGAAGTCTCCCATTTATAAAAAAGGTTCAGTGGCTGCGTTGTTCCCAGTGCCTGAAGCAGCATGTTTGAAGCAGCAACATTGTTCGTTTTTCGGTGGGCAATGACCTTGAGCGAAATAGCGGTAACATTGGCATTGTTGTAATCAAGCGCTTTCTGTGCATAATCCAATACTGCAACCCAATTTGACTTTTTAGCATGAAGCTTTGCAATTTCTACATATGCTGCCGATCGGAATTCAATACCCATGCAGGCTACGCTGAATCCGTCAAATGCATCTGCTTCCTTTCCCAAATGGGCTGCACTGAGTCCGTAATAATAATTAGCTGCTGCATGATGCGCATCAAAGGATATGGCTCTTTTGGCATGATCAAAAGCGGATGTAAAATCACCATTTCTAATGTGTAGTTCAGCACTCTTCACCAACGCAAGCATTCCATAAGGATCTTTGGAAAGAGATGCTTTGAGCTTTTGTTCTGCATCCATGAATAGTTTCTGGTCCATCAATTCTTTTGCCTGTATGGCCAAACCTTCTGCACTGTTCCAGTCAAAAGGCTTAGGGGCATCCAGTGGCCTTGAAAGGCTCTTGAAATCAGGCTCTGAATTCCATTCCAATTGTTGTTTCAGCAAGGCAATGGAAATCTTGGCTGATGGTTGATCCATGCGGATTGAATCCGAAATGGTCTGCAATGGTTTTGTTGCAATCATGCGCTTCACGACTGATTTTCCATCCACTTTGATCTCCAGTTCATCAGTAAAAAAAGCTACCGGTGAACAGTACCATTTCAACCAACCCTTTTCCCACTTGATATTCAGGGCAGCAGCAGCATTGGCAACAACCATGCCGTTTGTGTGATTGACAGGATACCAGAATTCAGTCCACTTGTCTGTACCATGCGGCACAAACCCAAGATGCTTGAAGGGTGTCAGACTGCTCCCCACCGCATTTTGGTTGAAGAGCCTACCGGATTGTATCTCAGCATACTGTCCATCAGTATCGGTCAGCATTTTTTCCCAGATCATGCCTTGCCTCGACAATCCCCAGATCCATATTTTTTTTCCAACTTTTTCATCATAGGGTGCATACCTCACCATGCCGTATTGGTCGTCGTGCCAATAAGCCCCGAAGAAATCTGTTTGCTTGCCCAATACATGATAAGACTTGTAGGTACCAAAATTATTTTCTTCATAGAAGTTGATCTTCTTCCCATTTGATTGGTTCACGGGCCAGCTGGCATGCTCACCATCATGCCCGATATAGTTTGTACCCGGAAAAATAAACTCAAGATTTCCTTTGGTTTTGATGCCCGTATTCATCCAGTGATAATAAGGTTGCCCCAATCCTGTTGGGTTACTCCAGATGGAATTGGTGGTGAAATATGCCTTGTCTTTGGGCAGGTTGATTTCGATCTGCCAGCGTGTGCGCGTCAAGAGGTCCAGCACTCCGATGAAACAACTTACACTTCCATTTTCATTTTTACGGGTAATATAATCTACGGGCGTGGCGCAGTTGGGTGTATGTCCGATAATCCCATAATTGGGTTCAAGTCCTCCGCTGGTCCATGGACCACGCATCGCAATATCCCTGAACTTGACCACTTTGTTGTCATACAGATAAGGTTTGCCGGTGGTCTTGTCTATGGCTGTCCATATTTTACCTCCTATCTCCGGAAGAATGACAACCTTGATGTAATCATTTTCCAGTTCTACGACTGTCCATTCTTTGTTTACAGGCGTATTGGTAAAACCATCAAACCTGAAATAAGGATAGATGGCCGCCTGTGAGGGAATCGGATCCGGATCAGAAAATGGATAGGTTATGAATGATTTTTTGAACTCCCTGATGACCGATGGAGATTGCGATATGGCATTGCTTATGGAGATCAAAAAAACAGATAGGTAAAGCGCAGACCTTAAGAACATCAGAATATTTTTAAATGGGAAATGAGAAATGCATAAAGTAAAAGTGAAAGTTATGGGGCCTTCGATCAACTGCAGCTAGTAATGATTATATATCAAACGTATACCATACTGTCATTAACAGAAAAAACCCCTATGAGGATAGGGGTTTTTTCTGTAGGGCTTGAAAAATTACTTATTCCACCAAAGTCTGGTTGCAGCATTATCAGCTCCACCAAGCTTGGAAACGCCAGATTGAACACCTTTGGAATTGGTAGCAATCTCACCCGAAACATAGGGTGTACGTCTGATAACACCGTTTGCTGGTACATCTGTGTTCTCAGAGTTTACGCGGGGGTAAAGCTTGGGGAATCCGGTACGACGGTATTCTGCCCATGCCTCATGACCATTTGGCCAGTTGGCGATCCATTTTTGAGTTAGGACCTGCTCACGCTGCTTAGCGGCTGTAGCCTCCCATTTTACAGGAATATCAGATAATGCAGGTGTTTGAACTACATCATTGAGAGCTATAGGAGTAGTTGTTCCGGCAATATATGCATCAACAGCTGCTCCTGTAAAGCCCCATGAAGCCATCGAGGTACGGATACCCTGCTCATAGAAACTCTGAGCTGTTCCGGTACCCATATTCCATCCGTTGAGTGCACCTTCAGCACGCAGGAACCAAGATTCAGCAGCGTACATCACGAGGAATGGAGTAGAGAACTGGAAGTCGGGCAGATAGTTGGTGGCCACATTAGAGTTGGCACCTGCTGCATTTTCAGGAAGACCCAGTTGAACCTGAGTATATCCGTTGCGAAGTCCCTTGAAGTTTGAGGTACCTGGAACTGGGGCATACATTTTGGCCATACGAGGATCGCTATAACCTTTGAGAACGCTTTCCATGGCTGCACTCATCCTGAACTCATTCCATGCAGTTGCCTGACACATTGGGTTCAGTGAGTTAGTGGTCACTCTTACATATGCATCATCAGCATTGGCAGTCAGCACGCCGGAAGCAACTGCAGCCTCAGCTTCAGCCTTGGCCAAAGTAGCATCTACAGCTGATACGCGAAGGGCAAGACGAAGACGCATGGAATTCGCAAAACGAATCCATTTGTCAACATTACCGCCATAAATCTGATCATTGGCGCCAAGTGAAACTGTGGTTCCTTTGTAAGCCTGCAGATCATCCACTGATTTTTTCAGTGTAGCAAAGAAGTCCTTGTAGATAACATCCTGTGAATCATATTCAATGGATTTTTCACCACTTCCCACTTTTGAATAAGGGATAGGACCCCAATAGTCGGTACGGGGAAGGAACATCTGTACTTTCCAAATATTGGCGATAGCATAGATTGCTGGATTTGCCGCCTTACCACCGGGCTTGGTATTGTCCAATACACCCAGGATAGGAGGAATAGCACTGCTGTAAAATCCATTCCAAGCACCATTCAGCCAGGAACCCACCATCTGATTTCTGTCGGATGGGAAGTTGATGGCCACGTTTGCAAAATACTGCGATTGCAGATCAGCAAACAAGCTTTGGAACGTTTGCCAGGATGCCTGGATTGAGCGATACTGAGCTGCAGCGAAAGCGTTGTTCACACCTACTGCATCCAGTTCTGTCAGTTTTGTTTTGTCGGTATTCAGCTCATCAAAATTTTCCGTGCAGGAAAAGAGGCCGAATGTTGCCAGTAGAATCAGCACCGGCAAATGAATGATTTTGTTGTGTTTCATGTGCGTGTGTTGTTCGATTTTAGAATGTCAGGTTTAGGTTGATACCAATGGAACGTGTAGAAGGCAGTGCAAATGATTCAAGACCAACAGTGGTATTTTGAGCACCAGCTGTCAATTCAGGATCAAAACCTTCCGCCTTATTCATCAGGAAGAATAAGTTCCTTCCCACCAAAGATAGAGAGCCTGTTTGGAATGGCAAACCTTTGATGAGCGTTCTTGGTAGATTATAGCTGAATACCAGTTCACGTAGACGGATATTCGAGGCGTCGTAAGTGAAAATCTCACCGGCAGGGGTATTTCTACCTCCCACTTTCACCCAGTACTTTTCAGCAGTTGTGGCGGTGGTATTTTTAGAACCATCATCGCGAACGCCGTCTACTACGAGACTGCTTCTGCCGTCAAGTGTCTGCTTCGTTACACCATCTGCATAGATAACCGCATTGGTGAAAGAGGAAACATAACCACCCATGCGGGCACTGATCAGGAAAGAAAGAGTAAACTCGCCATAAGAGATCTTGTTGTTCAAGCCTCCAGTCCAATCAGGACGAGAGTTACCCATGAAAACGGTCTTACCTGCAGTGATGCGGGGTAGTCCGGTTGCGTCAATGAGGATCTGACCGCTCGCATTTCTCTCATAACCACGGCTGTACAACTGGCCCAGGGGCTTTCCTTCCTCAACCACTACGTCGTTGATGAAGTCACCTGCCAATACCAGACGCTTGAGATCTGGAGTAAGCTCAACAAGAAGATTCTTGTTGCGGGCAAAGTTCAGGTCAACATCCCAGCGCAATTTTCCTTTGCGGAGGATGGCGCCATTCAAGGTAAGTTCAACACCTGAGTTCCTTACCAGACCTGCATTGATGAACTGTGAAGACCAGCCAGAGGCTGGAGGTATTGCTACTGAGAAGAGCTGGTTTTTGGAATCACTGCTATACCATCCGAGATCAATACCAAAACGATTGTTCAACAATCTAACCTCTGCGCCGATTTCCAGAGAAGTTGTAAGCTCTGGCTTAAGATCCGGGAAAGGTTTCACACCATCGCGTGAAATGAATCCTGTCGGACCACCGGCAGCGAAAGTATAGGTCTGCGTCAACAGATAAGGTCTTGCATCGTTACCGGTTACTGCATAAGAGCCTCTCAGCTTAGCAAAGCTAATTGCTGTTGGGAGGTTCATCATGTTGGAAAGAATTGCAGAGAAACCAGCAGAAGGGAAGAAGTATGAACGACTTTCCTTAGGCAATGTAGATGACCAGTCGTTCCTTGCTGATGCAGAGATGGTCAGATAGTCCTTATAGGATACATCTGCTGTCATAAAGGCGCCCTGCTTTTCTGTTTCAGCCAGTGAGCGACCGATTTGAGGACTTCTTGCATTAGAAGGAATGAACAGGTTGTCACGGTTCAATCCACCAGTAGAAGTTGATTGAGCAAGTGATGAGAATTGCTGACGGCTGGCACCCAAAGTGGCGTCAACATTAAATTCACCAAATGACTTTTTAACGAAAGCGAAGAAATCTGTGTTGATTTCTCTCACCTTACGGAACAAGGTTTGATAATCTCCGTTGTCGGCGATCGTATAGGTATTATTATACCACTTTCCTTCGAATTCATCATTGTATTGATCGATACCGGCACGACCCATAAAGCTCAACCACTCGAGGGGCTTGTATGTCATTGATCCGAAAGCCGTTACACGGGCTCTTTTATCAAGTGCGGTTACGCGGTTCTTGATCCAGTAAGGATTCTGTCCACCATTGGAACCAGGGTTCCAGAAGTTCTGACGAAGCTGACCGGTTGCAGGATTGATGAACTCATAATCCTGTGCAGATGCAAGTGAAATATTTCTTGGCAGACGAAGGATATGTCTTTGCAGGTTAGCAAAGGCTTCACCAGTCTGCTGACGATTGTTGATTACTTCATCAAGGTAGGTCACCTTTGAGTCATAACTCAGCTTTTTGCTGATGTCACCGGAAATGCGGAGGTTCAAGGTGTTACGCTTCATGGTGTTGTTATCAACAATGCCTTTGGCGCCTACATTGGTATAGGAGAAATAGGTTTGCGTTTTGTCGCCACCACCAGAAACTGCTAGTGAATTTGACACCTGGTTGCCGGTAGAATAAAAATTCTCATATGTTCCCGGCTGCGGAGAGAAACTATAGGTTTTGCCTACATTATCAGGCTTAGGTCCCCATGCTGCTACTGACTGTCCATCCATTTTGGGGCCCCAGCTGAACTCAGATGCCCTGTTATAGATTCCTCCACTACCCTGACCGTATTGGTCCTGGAATTCCTGAAGAATGATGGCTTTGTCAGTGATGTAAGAACTGTTGAGTGCTACACCAAATCCTTTGCGTGAACCTTTTTTGGTATTGATGATCATGGCACCATTGGCTGCTCTTGCACCATAAAGGGCAGTTGCAGAAGCACCGCGCAAAACGTTAATAGATTCGATATCATCAGGGTTGATGCTGGAAATACCATCACCACCATCGCGACCACCGTTTGCGTTACCTGGACTGAAATTGGAGTTGTCCATTGGAACACCATCGATTACTATCAATGCCTGGTTGTTACCGGTGATGGAACGATCACCTCTCAGTACAACGCGGGAAGAACCACCTACGCCGGAGGAAGATCTTGCAACATCCAAACCTGCAACACGGCCGATCAGTGAGTTGGCCACATTGAGTTCACGGGCCTTGGAGATGTTACTCACGCCAACCTGCTGAGTAGCATAACTCAGCGTGCGTTTGTTTTTGGAAAGACCCATTGCCGTTACCACGACCTCGTTGAGTTGTTTGTTGTCGGCATTGAGCGTAACATTAACAGAAGACTGCCCAGCAGTAACAGTAATTTCAGTTCCCAAAAATCCAGATGAACTGACAGACAGTACTACTTGTCCTGAAGGAACAGTGATGGAGAAAGATCCATCGTTCCCGGTAACGGCAGACTGTGTTCCCCCTTTCACCTGAACTGTGGCGGAGGCCACCGGGGCATTGTCATTGCCGATAACTTTACCGGTTACCTGGCGGGTACTTTGTGACATGGTTACTCCTGCAAGGAACAACCCTAGTAACATTGTAAATAGTTTTTTCATATAAGCGAGTTAATTTAAGTACATCAATTTAAGGCTGCTTTTGGCGTTTGCCAAATTTTTTGATGACTTTTTTTAAGCTAAACCTATTGGAAACGATTCCGAAACCAATTGTATATTACTCAAAATCAATTATTTATGGTCTTTTAGTTTACCATTTTACTTATCAGGTCAGAAGAACCCCAAGCTTTCTTTTTTAAAAAATTTAATCTACCCGGTTGATTATTTCGCCATGTTGGAAGGCAGTAAGCACCGATTGAATAACCGAGAAAATTCTCTTCCTTGCCTCAAAGCTAATCCAGGCTATATGCGGTGTGATGATGGCATTGTCAATACCCACCAATGGATGATCAGAAGGAGGCGGTTCCTGATCCAGTACATCGAGTAAAGCTGCGGCTATTTTTTTATCCAATAACGCATTTCGCAAAGCATCATTA